>JBOGOP010000337.1:0-5220 GCA_050747225.1 Pyrinomonadaceae bacterium | reverse complement strand
ATCAGATCTACTGCCGGTGCGTCCTGGAAAATCGCTGCACCTTCCAACTGGGCTACACAGCCCATCACCCCAATCAATGGTTTGAGTTGGCCGGTGCGTCTTGCCTGACTGCGAATCTCGCCGATCCGTCTAAAGACTTTTCGTTCCGCGCGCTCACGCACTGAACATGTATTCAGCAAAACTACGTCGGCGCCTTCCGCAACGGTGGTCAGGTCGTAGCCTGCTTTGCGCAAACCTGTGGCTGCACGCTCGCTGTCTGCAACGTTCATCTGGCAGCCAAATGTCTCGATGTAAACTTTGGATTTCATCTACCGAAATTGATTGGCGACTGAGTCGCACCTCGTAACGCAAACTGTTAGCTTGCGGGCTATCGCTGCCGAGCAATTTTGCTGATTAATAGCTCAAACGGCGCAAACTAACAGTTTGCGTTACATCAAAAACCTTTATCGAGCGAATGTAGTCTAACAGAAACTAAAAGCCAAGCGCGATACCGATATCCTTGCATACTCTGATGCTGAAGCCCTTGAATCGTCCGCTTGACCACTACTTATTCGACGCGTAGGATGACGCTCGAAGTTTCAAAAATTCAACGAATACTGAGAGGTCCCTCATGTCCTTCAACAAAATAATTCTGGTTGGAAATCTTGGCCGTGATCCCGAGCTTCGTTACACACCGCAGGGGACGCCTGTCTGCAGTTTTAGTATGGCGACGAATGAACGACGGAAAGACAAAACGGGCGAGATGCAGGACCACACTACGTGGTTTAAGGTGACATTGTGGAACCGCCAGGCAGAAACTGCCGCTCAGTATTTACAAAAGGGCCGGCCGGTTTACATTGAGGGGCGGCTTCGAGTCGAGGAATATACAGACCGCGATGGGAAGCAGCGGCATAGCCTCGAGGTCAACGCCACCGATATGCAATTCATTGGCGGTGCGCGATCAGAAGGCGCGCCGATGGAAAGAGCTGCCACTGCAGGAGCCCCTGCGGAGTCGCAGCAGGCGGATATTCCCGACGACGACATTCCGTTTTAGTTACCGAGAATCACTTTTATCATTCCTTCCGTTTGATTTGCAGCTGGGACTCCAGGCGGCTCGCCGCCCTGTTCTTTTTGGACGGGTTGTATGAATTAAGCAGCCGTACCCCAGCGGCCAAATTCTCGCAGCTTGTTGTAGCGTCTGGCTAGTCTTTCATCCTGACTACAACTCACCGCTTCCGCCAGGCGTTCGGTCAAAGCCGCATCGAGATAACGAGCGGCTTGATCATAATCAGTGTGAGCACCGCCTGGGGGTTCTTTGATGATCTGATCGATGATCTTTTCCGCGTACAGATCCTGGGCGGTCACACGCAAACCAGCCGCGGCCTGATCGGCAAGCTTCGCGTCCTTCCATAGAATTGCAGCACACCCTTCGGGAGAGATCACCGAGTAGATCGAATTCTCGAGCATCATCACCTGATCGCCTACGCCGATGGCCAGCGCACCACCAGAACCTCCTTCACCGATTACCGTTACCAGAACCGGGACCTTTAGTTTGGCCATCTCGCGCAAGTTATAAGCAATGGCTTCTGCCTGGCCGCGCTCCTCGGCATCGATGCCCGGGTAGGCGCCGGGCGTGTCAATCAACGAAAAGATTGGTCGTCCAAATTTCTCAGCCAGCTTCATCACTCTGAGGGCCTTGCGATAGCCTTCAGGCTTGGGCATGCCAAAGTTTCGATACTTTCGCTGCCGTGTATCGCGACCCTTCTGATGGCCGACAACTACAATAGGCAACCCATGGAAGCGCGCCGAACCGCAGACGATCGCCGGATCATCGGCAAACCTGCGATCACCATGCATCTCGACGAACTCATCAAACAGGCGCTCGATGAAATCCAGCGTATAGGGTCGATCGGCATGACGTGCGAGTTGTACTCGTTCAAAGGCCGTTCGGGAGTTTGGCGCCGATTCGGGTTCAACCGGCTTGGAACCTTCAGCCGCCTCAGCCATTTTTTCTTTCTTCGCCATATTTCCCTTGCCCACTATTATCAGACTCAGTTGGCCGGCGCCATCTTCTCAATCTTAAGCACACAACCCATCTTACGCACGGCCGTCTCAAATTTTTCACTCCGCTCAACGCGTAAAGTGGAACTAACCTTAACCCGAACGACGAGGTCGTTAGCGACCGCTGTTTCCAGCATCACGTCGCAGTTTCCTGCGTTCGTATTGATCAAATGAAGTAAGCCGTCAAATAGCTCCGCTGGGTCGCTCGAAGCCGGAGGTACTCGCAACACAACCAGCTCTTTCGCTTTCACCAGATCAGCCAAACTCTGCACCTGATCGACAATTATCGACGGTGGATTGTCTTCGCTCAACTCAAGTCGTCCACTTATCAACACCGGCAACTCATTTTTGACCAGCGCCGCATACTTGCGATACGTTTCCGGCCACAGCACGCACTTCGTTCCCCCAGCTTCATCTTCCAGGCGTAACAGCGCAAACCTGTCACCCTTCTTGGTTGTCTTGGGCTGGAGATCATTGATGATGCCGCCAGTGTGGACACGAGTCCCATTGGAGAGATTTGGTAGTTCGATTGACTTCACGGACTTAGACGCCTGCAGAAGATCGAGATAGCTTCCCAGCGGATGAGCCGTGACATAAAAACCAAGAGCGGCCTTCTCGGCGAGCAGAAGTTGTGAACGAGTCCACGGTTCGCCAGCCGTTAGAGGTTGCTCTACGAAGCCGTCGTCCTCAAAGCCAGAACCAAAGAGACCGGTTTGGCCCTGCATCCGTTCGCGTTTGGCGCGCTGAGCTCTCGCCAGCGCCCCATCGATGGAACTGAAGAGGGCCCCGCGCCATTCATGGAGTTCGCGCGTGTCTGTCTGGAGAGAGTCGAACGCACCTGCCCCGACCAGCCCTTCCAATACGCGCTTGTTCAGGCCGCTGTGTGCCATCCGTTCCGTGAATTCAAAGAATGACTTAAACGGGCCCGCCTTACGAGCTTCAATCACCGAGTTTACGGTTGATTGACCGAGTCCCTTGATGGCGGTAAGTCCATATCTGATGGCGCCGCTGAGCGGAGTAAAACCGGAATAGCTTTCGTTGACATCAGGAGGAAGGAGCTTTATGCCTTGCGCCCGAAGTTCCTTTGAATACTTAAAGACCTTGGCTGCATCCTGAGCTTCGCTCGAGAGGACCGCCGCGTAGAAATGCTCCGGGTAATGGGCCTTGAGATAGGCAGTCTGAAATGCGAGGTACGCATAGGCTACGGCGTGGCTTCGCGGGAAACCATAATCGGAAAACTTATCCATGAGCGAGAAGATCTTCTCGGCCTTTTCTTTCTTGATGCCTCTCTCGACCGCTCCGTTTATGAACTTCTGCTCGTGTAGAGCCATCTCCTCGCGTTTTTTCTTACCCATGGCACGGCGCATCAGGTCGGCCTCACTAAGCGTGTAGCCGGCCAGCTTCTGTGCCAGCTGCATTATCTGCTCCTGGTAGACGAGCACGCCAAAGGTGTTGCTCAGAATATCCTTCATCTCCGGAACGAGATAACGCACCGTCTTCAACCCTCGATGTCGCTGAATAAATTCTTCAACCATTCCGCCATCCAGGGGTCCCGGCCGGTAAAGCGCATTTAAAGCGGAGAGGTCCTCAAGAGTCTTGGGCTTAAGCTTGCGACAGATTTCTTGCATCCCGGAAGACTCGAACTGAAACACGGCATCGGTGCGCCCTTCCCCGAAAACCGCCATCGTTTTCTCGTCGTTAAGCGCTATATCAGGCCAGTTAATCTCCACCTCAAGCAGCTGCTTAACACTAATTAAGCAGTCATTTATAACAGAGAGTGCGGTAAGCGCTAAAAAGTCCATCTTAAGCATGCCCGTCTTTTCGAGGTCGGACATGACATATTGCGTGGTTATTTCTTCCTTTCCGGAAACGGCGATCGGTATTAACTCCTGGAGCGGAACCGGGGAGATGACAACCCCGGCGGCGTGGACTGAGGAATGCCGCGCGCAGCCCTCCAGGCGCTGAGCTATCTCCATCAACTCCTTAACGCTCGGGTTGGTCTCAACCTCCTTCCGTAGTTCCGGGACCTGCTCCAGTGCCTGCGTGAGACTTACGTTTCGGCCACGGACGGGCGGAGGTATCATTTTCGCGATCCGGTCGACTTCGGAGTAAGGCATTTCCAGGGCGCGCCCTACGTCTTTGATCGCCGCTCGGGAGGCCAACGTGCCGAAGGTGATGATTTGGCAAACCGACTCACGTCCGTACAAGTCGGCGACATGATTTATGACGTCTCCGCGGCCACGGACGCAAAAGTCGATATCGATGTCGGGCATGGAAATGCGGCCGGGGTTAAGGAATCGCTCGAAGATAAGGTCATACTCTAAAGGATCTACATCAGTTATTTCGAGACAATAGGCGACCAGGGAACCGGCCGACGATCCACGGCCCGGGCCGACGGGAATCGAGTTTTCCCTGGCGTAGCGAACAAAGTCCCAAACGATCAGAAAGTACCCGGCGAAACCCATCTGCTTAATCATGGCGATCTCGCTGGCGAGACGCGTCTGATAATCCGAAATGGGGTGCTTCAAGTTTCCACGCGATTGTTGCCGTTCCCAGACGCGCTGGCGGCGGCGTTCGAATCCGTCCCGCACCACTTTCTCGAAGTACTCGTCCGGCGATGCAATCTCGCCTTTTGGTATTGGATAGTTGGGCAAGTGGTTGATGTTCTCGGGGAGCTTGAGGTCGCATCTCTCCGCGATTTCGACTGTGCGGGTTAGGGCTTCCGGGAGTTCGCTGCCGAAAATTCGCCACATCTCCTCTGGGGAGCGCACATAAAAATTCGGACTCGCATAACGCAGTCGATTCGTGTCCGTCACGGTCTTGCCTGAACCGATACAGAGCAGCACGTCATGGGCGCGGGAATCTTCGGGTGTTAGGTAGTGCGCATCGTTGGTGGCGACGAGTGGCACGCCCGTGCGTCGTGAAAGCTCAACCAACGGCTTGCGGATCCTTTGCTGCGCATCAAGGCCGTGCTCCTGAATCTCCAGGAAGTAATTCCCTTTCCCCATGATCTCTTCAAACTCAAGCGCCGCGGCAGCAGCCTCGTCACAGTTGTCGCGCGCTAATGCCGCCGATGGCACACCGGAGAGGCAGGCGGAAAGTGCGATCAGTCCCTTCGAGTGTTCGGCCAACAGCTCCTTATCGATTCGAGGCTTGTAATAGAAGCCTTCGGTGTAAGCT
>JBOGOP010000336.1:0-5274 GCA_050747225.1 Pyrinomonadaceae bacterium | reverse complement strand
ACAGGCTTATCCGTTTCTCCCTACTCTACTGCACGCAGGTGCTGGCACTAAGGGTGCACGGAGGTGCTGACACTTATCCGTAGCTGTTAGTGTTGTGCTTCATCTTCTTTGACCAAACGACGATTCCAAACTGCAAGTTAGCGCCAGTAGGCTGAGTTGTCAAATCATTGTGAGCAGAGGGTGTTTCTAAATAGTTCTGACAATCATTGTGAGCGGAGTCATTGTGAGCGGAGGTGGTGTTTTCGTTTTGTCAGGCAAAGAAAAACGATCCACGAACAACACGAAATTGCACGAAAAAGAGTTAGTGTGAATTAGTGTATTTCGTGGATAGTTGGCTTTGTTTCTAAACCAGGACATTACCTGAGCCGCCTCAGCTTCCTGCCGCCGCCATGTCAGCTTCGCTAATGTCGAAGTTTGCGGAGACTTTCTGTACATCGTCGTGATCTTCGAGGGCTTCCATAAGCTTCAACATCTGTTTCGCCTCGGCGCCTTCGAGTTTCTTGTATTCCTTGGGAATCATTTCGACCTCGGCCACGTGCGGCTCAACGCCGGCCTTCTTAACCGCATCAAGCACCACATCGAAATCGCCCGGGGCGGTAATGATCTCGAAGTTGTCCTCATCGTCGCGCAAGTCTTCAGCCCCAGAGTCGGTGACAATCTCAAACAGTTCCTCTTCCGACTTTGCACTCTTGGGAACGACGATGTAACCCTTCTTTTCAAACATCCAGGCCACCGCTCCGGCCGCGGCAAGGTTGCCGCCATTCTTGGAAAACGCGTGACGGATTTCCGCCACAGTGCGATTGCGATTGTCAGTCATCGACTCAATTAACAGTGCCACACCGCCAGGTCCGTATCCTTCATAGGTAATCTCTTCGTAATTCACGCCTTCCTCTTCACCGGTGCCGCGGCGAATCGCTCGTTCGATTGTGTCGTTGGGCATGTTGCCGGCCTTGGCGTCGAGGATGGCTTTGCGCAGCCGCGCGTTACCTTCGGGATCACCGCCGCCCGAGCGCGCCGCGACAGTTATTTCCTTAATAAACTTGGTAAATAGCTTGCCGCGCTTGGCATCGAGCGCGCCTTTCTTGTGCTTGATACTATGCCACTTCGAGTGTCCAGACATTTGGAAGTAGATCCTTCTAGATTGAACTGCCAGGGCTATTAGCGACGAAATATATCACAGGATACTCCCGTCAGTATCCATTGGTCCGCGTCCTTTCACAGGTTTCAGGGGTTCCGAGATTGTCGGATTTGTACTTATTTGCACGAGAGTTTTGGCGCGCTCAAGCGACAAACGCATGCTAGACGACGAGGATAGTCATTCTCACGTTCCCCCGAATACCGAAGACTGTACGAAGTTTTGAATAAATTTTCATTTTTCTGGAAATAATGCGAAGCCGCGTTTCCGCGCCCACGTTAGTCTCTTAGGGAAATTGCTGAATTTTTATTTCTGTTTGTCGGCATCATTGTTGCTGTAAACAGTTTGCTCCAACAGAGTTTTGTCCTAAGAATTCCTGATTAAGTTCGGTCAATATTTTCCTGGCCGAGATCTGGATTCGCTGACGTAGCGGCATAAAGCTTCATACCCTTGTCGCAGTTTGTTTGCGACTCTCTAAGCATTTCTCCGATGGGAGTTATTGCTTGCTGAAAAAATCTACTTACTCGATACCAGCCGCACTCTTACTATTCCTGGTCTGCACTAGCACCCCAGCGACGGCCCAGTCTCAGAATGCGGAATCCCCGCTCGAGATCAAGATCACCGCAATGCGATTTGAATTTGAGCCGAGTACGATCACCGTCCCCAAGGGAAAACCAGTAAGACTGCTTGTCAGCTCAACTGATGTCGAACACGGTTTCTCGATTGAAGAGCTGGGCATCAGGCGAACTATTAAAGCCAATGCAACAACAATAATTGAATTCACGCCCACGCGAGCGGGCCGCTTTCAGTTCAAGTGTTCAATCTATTGCGGCACAGGTCATGAAAATATGACAGGCGAGTTGATCGTCACTGAAGAACCGATCAGCGCCGCGGGCAATGTTCAGGTCAAGTTTGACGACAATACACCCGGGGTTGTCATTGTTGAGGCTAACGGCGAGAAATTACGAATTGATACAAAAAACAAGAGCGTCACGCGGGTTGAGAACACCGAGACAGCCTCAACCCCACAGCCGCTACAAACAGAACCCGTGGAACACCAGCAGCACGCGGAAGTAGAGCCATACGACTATCGACTCGTTAATGTGCCAACACCTAAGCGTGTTTTGAAGGGCAGTATTAATCTCTACTTTACACACCGGTTTTCTCAGCCGCTGCGGCCAGTGAACCAGAGTGCCGACGACCTGTTCGGACTCGACAGCTTTGCTGTTTCTTCGTTTGGACTGTTTTATGGCGTCACCGACCGACTCTATGTCAGCGCCTATCGTTCCCCAATCTGCCAAAAAGGTTTGTGCCGCACCATCGAGCTGGGACTTGGTTATCACTTGCTCGATGAACGTGATCGTTCGCCGGTTGCGCTCTCTGCTTATGCGAGCGTCGAAGGCGATGACAACTTTGAACACAACTATACTTACAACCTTCAGTTAATGATGGCGCGCAGTGTCACAAAGTATGTGCATCTATTCTTTTCTCCAGCAGTGCATTTGAACGCGAACGGACAGCGGCGCTTTGATACGAAATCGACGGATTTTTTTCCGCGCGAACCGTTAGCCGATCAATTTCGACAGGATAAGCACGGTGGCTCGTTCGGTTTTGGCATTAATGCGCGAGTCAGGCCGAGCATCTCACTACTCTTTGAGTATGCGCCGCGTGTAGGTTTCAAATTAGGCCGCGTGGTTCCAATCTTTGCTCCAGTCACCGGACGCATTATTGGTTTCAATAACGTATCAGAACCGGAATTGGGTTTTGGCGTGGAAAAAGATATTGGGCGGCACACGTTCTCGTTGACTTTTTCAAATACGCAAACAACGACTACCAGCCGTTACAACTCGAGTAATCTTCTGCTGCCCCCAAGCCGTTTCATTGTTGGGTTTAATCTTTACCGGAGGTTTCTTAAGTAGATAGGCCACGGGGCTTAACCCTCTCGGAGGCTTGACAGCCATCCGTTACCGAATTTTCCTCAGATGCTTTCGCCAAAGTTTACTGAGAGTTTGGAGAGATCCTGATGCGTTCTTATGTACGTCTATTTTCGATCTGTGTAGCAGCGGTACTCGCCGCTGCGTTGGCTACGGAGCAGCCTCAGAAAGCTCTTGCGAATAAGCCTGACTCTGCGGGCGACGGTGATTTGTGCATCAGCGTCGTGCAAAAAGGCAAGCATGACTGGTCCTCAACGTTTCTCCGTAACCTTGTCAACAACCAACCCGCGAGTGCGGTAAAACTACTTTGGGATTCGCTTCTCCGCCCTGAATCTAACCTCCTCCTGAGTGATTCTCTTCAACGCCTTGACGGCTCTACCCCTCTCATTCTTGGGCTACCCGAAGATAACGCATCGCCTCCGCCTCGATCTTTTCTGACGCCGGCTCAGATTGTTAATGTCAGTGTGAACAACAACTTCTTCTCGCCGGCAAACATAACCATCACGGCGGGCGACACGGTGCGTTGGACTTGGATTAGCGGCCCACACTCGGTCACTAGCGGCGATTGTTGTGATGCGAATGGCCAGTTTTGTTCCCCATCAAATCTGGATTGCAGCAACAGCCCTGCCTCGGAAGCGGACACCCAGTATTCTCACACGTTCAATACGACCGGACAATTCCCTTATTTTTGCAATGTCCACCTGGGCGCCATGACTGGTTCTGTAACCGTCAATGCACCGTCGCAATCGACCACCGTACAATTCAGCGCGAGTAGCGCGCCTGTTACCGAGACTCTGAACGCCACGACGAACCTTGACCTCACGGTGACACGCACTGGTGATTCCTCGAATGCGGCTACGATCGAATATGCGAGCTCTGATGGAACTGCCAGCGAGCGGTCTGACTATCTCGCCGCGCTCGGAACGCTGCATTTCGCAGCCGCTGAAACCTCAAAGACCATTACCGTATTCATAGTCGATGATCGCTTCGGCGAAACTCCCGAGACATTCAACGTCAACCTGACCAACCCCATCGGCTGCACCCTCGGCTCGCCGGCCACTTTCACCGTCACCATCAACAGCGATGAGATGGTGAATGGACTCAATCCCGTTAAGGATGCAAGCTTCAACAGCGACTTCTTCGTGCGCGAGCATTATGTCGATTTCTTCAACCGCGAAGCTGACGCGGGGGGACTAGCTTTTTGGAAAAATCAGATTGATGAATGTTCTACCCAGGCGTGCCGCGAGATTCGTCGCATTAATGTCTCCGCGGCCTTCTTCGTTTCCATCGAGTTTCAGCAAACGGGTTACCTGGTCTACAAGACATACCAGGCTGCATTTAATTCCGGCGAGTTTCTGAAGCTACGAAACTTCCTGCCCGATACGCAGGAGATTGGACGTGGCGTCGTGATAGGCCAGCCTGGCGCGGAGGCACAGTTGGAGGCGAACAAGCAAAGGTTCTTTATGGACTTCGTGCAGCGCGCTACGTTCCTTGCGCCTACTGCTTATCCAACTACGATGACCGCGGCTCAGTTTGTGGACAAGCTGAATGCGAACACTTATGACCCACAAAACCCGGGCGCTGGAGCGCTGACGCAAAGCGAGCGCGACGCGCTGATAGCGCAACTATCGCCTGACCCGTCATCGCCCACACTGCGCGCTCAAGTACTGCACGCAGTCGCCGAGAACGGAGTTTTCAACGCTCGTCAGCTTAATAAGGCGTTTGTCTTGATGCAGTATTTCGGCTACCTGCGCCGCAACCCAAACGATCCGCCCGAGGCTGGTTTGGATTTCGCGGGCTACAACTTCTGGCTTGGTAAGCTGAATCAGTTCAACGGAAACTTCGTAAACGCCGAGATGGTCAAGGCCTTCATCGTCTCGGGTGAGTATCAGCAGCGCTTCGGACCTTGAGGCTCCAGTTCGCTAAGCCGAGTGCTCCAAGCCCAGCTACTCGCACTGTTTTGAGTTTGGAAGTGTGCCCGGCGGTGATCGCAATCGCACTACGCGCCAAGCCGAACGTACGAGAGAGCAACCGCACCAGCTCATCATTGGCCGCGCCATCTACAGGCGGCGCGGCGAGTCGCACGCGCAACGCGCCGTCGTGTTCCCCGACAATCTCGCTACGCGAGGCGCGCGGAACCACCCGGACTTTGAAGATCAGTTTTCCGTCTTTTTCCGAATAGTCAATCATCCGATAGTTCCAGAG
>JBOGOP010000335.1:0-5350 GCA_050747225.1 Pyrinomonadaceae bacterium | reverse complement strand
ATGGCATTTCGACCCCGCGACTGGCTGTCCATTTTGGTTAGACTACGCGCAAAAGCTCGGCTGGGACCCAAGGGATCGGATTCAGTCTTACGAGGATCTTGTTCAACTTGGCCCCTTCCAGGACGAATGGCTGCGCGGCGGGCCAGTGCGGCGCTGGGTGCCGAAAGGCTACGCCGGCCGTCCCGTCTACACATTCGAAACCGGCGGCAGCACCGGCGTTCCAAAATCTCGGATCAACATCGAGGACTTTCGGCTTGACTACGAAGCCTTCAGCGACACGCTCCCTGATGAGTTTTTTCCGAAGGGCGCTGACTGGTTGTCTCTTGGCCCAACGGGGCCGCGCCGGCTGCGGCTGGCTGTTGAGCATCTAACTCAGTATCGCGGCGGCATCTGCTTCATGATCGACCTCGATCCTCGTTGGGTGATCAAGCTGCTCAAAATGGGGCAGCCCAAAATGGCGGAGCAATACAAACAGCACGTAGTCGAACAGGGATTGACGCTGCTGCGCGCCCACGACAACATCCGTTGCCTCTTCACCACGCCGAAACTTTTGGAAGCGCTCTGTGAAAAAGTTTCGCTCAAGAAACTGGGCATAACCGGCGTTTTCTGTGGCGGCACAGAAATGACACCTCAGTTTCATCGCTTCGCGGTTGAGGAACTATTGGAAGGTGCCTACTTCGCGCCGACTTACGGAAACACGCTGATGGGACTCGCCGTGCATAAGCCGCGCCAGGAGGCCGACAACTTTGCGGTAATTTATTATCCGCCGGTGCCGCGCGCAGTGATCGAAATCGTTGATCCTGATGATGGCAACCGAATTGTCGGATATGGTGAAACTGGCCGAGTTCGTTTGACGACGCTGACAAAGGAATTCTTTATGCCGCGCTTCCTCGAACGTGACGAGGCAGAAAGAGAACCGCCCTGTGAACTTTATCCGTGGGATGGCGTGCGCAATGTCCGGCCCTTCTCGCGTTTGCAGGCGAATGTTGTCGAAGGCGTTTATTAGGATTTCGGATTGCGGATTTCGGATTGCGGATTTTGTCCGGCTGACGACGTTAATTTCTCGCTGAGGTAAAATCCAGCCGACAATTACCGCAAAAGTTAGACCCCTCGAAGGGCGAAATCCGAATTCCGAAATTCGAATTCCGAAATTTTCCTATGCTTCATATCCCAATTCTTCGCCAGGGTGAACCTTACCGGAGTCTCGATGTCGCTCGCGTTCAGCATCATGAAACGCGCGAGTTGTTCGTCGAAATTAGTCAGGCGAACAACGGCTTGATCAGACGCGATCTGAGAGATCAAGCAGCAGCTCGCGCGAAACTCGCAGCGTTCTCCACAGCCGAACTCATAGATATTTGCAAACGCGCCGCTGAATACTTTCTCAACGACTCGCTTCCGCTCGGTGACTCCACACAAACGCCCGAAGACTATGTGCGACAGATTTCGGCGACCACAGGGATGCCGCATGTGTTGGCGCGCCGAAACATGGCGAAGATTCACGGGGCGCTTGCCGAAGCCGGTAACGTGATCGACGGGCTCACTCGGAATATCGATTGGAAAATACTCGACCGTGGCTTCGGCCAGATCGAGGGCCGCGCATTGAGTTTTTATCCGCGCACTGAGTCGCTGGGTGTTGTGCTGCCAAACAATTCCCCGGGAGTTCACTCGCTCTGGGTCCCGGCACTTCCCTTGAAAATTTCTCTCGTGCTCAAACCCGGCAGCGCTGAGCCCTGGAGTCCTTACCGCATCATTCAATCGTTCATTCGGGCGGGAGCGCCGCCTGAGGCTTTCAGTTTCTATCCCACCGACCACGCCGGCGGCGGTGAAATTCTGAGGCAGTGTCAGCGCGGGATAGTTTTTGGTGACGCCAGTTCGACCAGTCTGTGGGCTAATGATCCGCGCATAGAGATTCATGGTCCGGGCTTCAGTAAAATCATTATCGGCGAAGACTGCATTGCCGACTGGGAGAAGTATCTTGATGTAATGGTTGGGTCTATTGCTGACAACGGCGGACGCTCGTGCATCAACGCCTCGGGCATCTGGGTTACGAAGCATGCTGAGGAGATCAGCGAAGTGCTAGCTGAACGCCTGTCGAAAATCCTCCCGCGCGCGGCTGATGATCCACAGGCACAACTCGCCCCCTTCGTTGATTCAAACGTAGCAACCCGGATTTCGCAGTTGATTGATCAGGGCCTTAGCGAGCCGGGCGCCAGAGAAATGACGGCTTCGTATCGTGACGGTGGCAGACTGGTTGAGCGCAATGGATGTCCTTATTTACTTCCGACTGTTGTCCTCTGTGAAAACACCGAGCACGTAATGGCGAATAAGGAGTTCATGTTCCCCTTCGCAAGCGTCGTCAAAGTAACCAGGAATCAAATACCGGAAGCCCTGGGACCGAGCCTTGTGGTTACAGCGATTACTTCTGATCCGGATTTGATAAATCGTCTTGTTACTTCCCCAAATGTCGATCGCCTGAATATCGGAGCGGTGCCCACCAATCAAATTAACTGGGACCAGCCGCACGAAGGCAACCTATTCGAACACCTTTACGCGCGTCGAGCTTTCCAACGCGCCGCAGCGGTTTGAGGTAAGACAGACATTCCTGTCTGTCTATATTCATAGAGTGGACAGGCAGGAATGCCTGTCCTACTAAAGTCTTGTGAAGATTCTTTATCTAACCGGCGGCGCCGGACAGATGTATTGCGGCAGCTGTCTGCGCGACAACGCTCTCGCAACCGAGCTTATCTCGCGCGGCCATGACGTAACCCTCCTGCCGGTCTACACCCCCACGCTAACGGATGAACCGAATGTCAGCGGCGATCGAGTTTTCTTCGGAGGCATCAGCGTCTATCTCGAGCAGTATGTACCCTTCTTTCGTAACTCGCCGAAGTGGCTCGACCGTTTGTGGGATTCGAGATCGATGTTGAACCTGGCGTCACGCCGCTCGATTTCTACGAGCCCAAAAATGCTTGGTGAGCTTACCGTCTCAATGTTGAAAGGCGATGACGGCTTTCAACGAAAAGAGATATTGAAGTTCCTCGACTGGCTAAAGCACGAAGGTCCGCCGGATGTTGTCAGTTTGCCCTACACACTTTTGCTCGGCCTGGCCCAACCAATAAGGGAGGCGTTAGGGCGCCCAATTTGCTGTACGCTGCAGGGTGAAGATCTTTTTCTTGAGGGTTTGGCAGAGCCCTATCGCAGCGAATCCAAAGCGCTCATCCGCGCCAACATCAAACACGTCGACGCTTTTATCGCCGTCAGCGACTACTACGCGCGATTCATGCCGGGTTATCTGGGCATACCGGCGGAGAAGATTCGTGTCGTGCCGCTTGGAATAAACCTGCAAGGTTATACCCAACGAAATCCCGAGCGCTCCGAACCGTTCAATGTCGGATTCTTCGCGCGCGTTGCACCCGAAAAAGGTCTGCACGTGCTTGCGGACGCATACCGCCGGCTGCGCAAGCGCGGCGGTTTGTCTAGTGCGCGCCTCGAAGCCGCGGGCTATCTGGCGCCGGAACATGAGCCTTACCTGCACGACATCCAACAAGAGATGAACCGATCAGGCTTTGGCGACGAGTTTCATTATCGCGGCGTACTCGACCGCGAGCAGAAAATCTCCTTCCTGCAAACGCTCGACGTGCTCTCGGTGCCGGCAACTTACGACGAACCAAAGGGAATGTTTCTGCTCGAAGCGATGGCCTGTGGCGTTCCAGTGGTGCAACCGAGGCGCGGTGGATTTACTGAAATCGTAGAAACTACTGGTGGCGGTGAATTGGTTGAACCCGACGACACCGAAAGTCTTGCTGAAGGGATTTCGCGAATCCAGCGCGATGCGACGCTCGCTCGCAAGCTCGGACAGAATGGCTTTAAGAACGTGCGTGAGCATTACAGCGTGGCTCGTATGGCCGATCGCGCGCTGGATGTTTATGAAGGAGTCATCAGATTAAAGAGCGGAGGTAAACCACCCTTCCCCACCTGAGAGGTTTCTCGAATTGAGTGATTCCTCTTAGCGTTGAACGGCTTTTAGCATGGAACGTACAGGCAACTTGAATCAGCTCGCAGGTCGGGAAGGGCGGTTTACCCCCGCTCGCCCATTACAGACAACCCGGAGGCTCTGTGCTCAAAGTTGATCACGTCTCGAAGGAATACCCTGCTCCCAACGGAGCACTCAAAATCGTCTCCGACGTTTCTCTTTCACTTTCTCGCGGCGACGCGGTCTCAATCATGGGCCCATCGGGAAGCGGCAAGAGCACGCTGCTTTACATCGTCGGCGCGCTTGAACCACCCACGAGCGGTACTGTGACCCTCGACGGTCAGAATCCATTTCAACTGAAAGAGAAAGAACTGGCTGGCTTCCGAAACGAGGAGATCGGCTTTATCTTCCAGGACCATTGCCTTCTGCCACAATGTTCGGTCCTCGAGAACGTGCTTACTCCGACACTGGTATCAGCACCCGCCAACAGCAGTGAAGAACGCGCGCGTGAGCTGCTCAAGGTCGTTGGCCTGGCTGATCGTCTCGATCACCGGCCGGCACAACTTTCGGGTGGCGAAAAACAGCGCATCGCCCTCGCGCGCGCGTTGATCATGAAGCCGCAATTGCTGTTGTGTGACGAACCCACCGGCAACCTCGATCACAAGGCTGCGGGAGTTGTCGCTTCCCTGCTCCTGGATCTGCATCAGCAACAGGAGACAATCCTAATCGTCGTGACTCATAGCGCAGAACTTGCAGCTCGTTTTCCCAAACGCTACGAATTGATCGATCAACAACTGCGCCCGTCTTAAACTTTCTAATGCGAACCGCTCAACTACTGAAACGAAGTCTTACACACTATTGGCATACAAATCTGGCCGTTGTGTTTGGTGTGGCAACAGCCGTAGCGGTGCTGGCGGGCGCGTTACTGGTGGGCGATTCCGTCCGCGCCAGCTTGCGCGATCTCGTTGTGCAACGACTCGGCCAAACAGATCGAGTGATCACATCGACTGGCTTTTTTCGCGACCAACTGGCAAGCGATCTGCAGAGCGATTCGCAGTTTGCCGCTGCGGGTTTCGCTGCTACCTGTCCTTTAATCACGCTCGAAGGAACTGTTACACATGAACCAAGCAAGCGAGTTGGGTCGGGGATTAAGGTATATGGAGTTGATGAGCGTTTCTGGAAATTTCACCAGTTGCCCGGTCAGCAGCCACCGCGCAACCGGGAAGTATTTCTGAGTGAAGGGCTGGCGCGCGAATTGGGCGCGATCACTGGCGATGCAATTGTATTAAGAGTGCAGAAGCCTTCAGCAATTCCGGTTGAGTCGCTACACAGTCGTAAAGAAGATCTCGGAAGTACGTTGCGCTTAACTGTAAAGGG
>JBOGOP010000334.1:0-5382 GCA_050747225.1 Pyrinomonadaceae bacterium | reverse complement strand
TAAGCAGAATCGGCGCGCCTTTGGCGCCCTTCGGAACCAGGATAACTGTGTGAAGCTTCACGCCATCGCGCATAGGAATCATTACCTCGCGACGCACGTAGTCAAATCCGTAGTTTGTGGGTTCTACTTTGTCAGGCCTCTCGCTCGGTAGAGTGGGCGTCTGGGCTCTGGTGGATTCCGTAGATAGAGCCAGAAAGGTGAGGGTCAGAGACAACAGGGCTAGCATGCGAAGACTTCTCAGTGTCATAGGAATAATTGCCTCCAGGAATATCCACAGATTGAACACTTCGACTTACGGACGGGTGGGACACTTTACTACCAGGAATTCTATTTCTCAAAATCAATTCGGCTGTCCACGAAAGAGCACGAACAAACACGAAACATCGTTAGTGTCGTTCGTGTATTTTCGTGGATCGTATCCGGAATACGGTCGCAGCGGTTCAGCCAACGATGAGCCGCTCTAGCGCCGCTCGAATTGTCGCTGGTATCGGCACCGGCTTTTGCGTCTCGCGATTCACAAAGACGTGAACGAAGTAACCCGCGGCCGCGGCGGAAGTTTCACCTTGCTTGAAGATCGCCAGTTCGTAACGGACGCTCGAGTTTCCCAGCTTGCCGACTCGCAACCCAATCTCAATGGTTCCGGGAAATGCGAGTGGTCGCAAGTATTGACACTGCGACTCGGCGGCGAATGCCACCACGCTGCCGGCTGTGATATCGAGACTGCCTTCAGCAATCAGGTATTCATTAATTGCCGTGTCGAAGAATGCATAGTAAAGCGCGTTGTTGACGTGTCCATAGATGTCGTTATCCATCCAACGCGTTGGCAGCGGCAGGAAGTGCGCGTACTCCGCTCTAGAGATCTGTGGTTTTTCAGGCATCGATTTTGGAGTGCGCCGGCAGAGCGAAGCGTCGACGGCGCTTTGGGTGAACGCGAAATTAGACAGCCTCTGAATCGAAAGCGCCGTCGCTGCTTCGCTCTGCCGGCGCACTCCACAAAAAGCTATTCTGCGAAAGTTATTATCTGCCGCACGGCGAGTCCCTGCGCGAGCCGATCAAAACCGAGGTTGATTTCGTCGAGCCGCAATGTATGCGTGTGCAGCTTGTCTACAGGCAACAGTCCCGCCAGGTACATACCGATGTAACGCGGAATGTCGCGACGCGGTAGGCACGATCCCATGTACGAACCTTTGATCGTGCGTTCTTCCGCGGTAATGCTGATGGCCGGAATCGAAAACATCTTGTTCGGAGCCGGCAAGCCGACGGTGATCGTGGCGCCGCCGCACCTGGTCGCTTCATAGGCTTGGATCAAGACCTGTTCATTGCCTACGCTTTCAAACGCGTAGTCTGCGCCGCCCGCCGTCAATTCCCTGATCGCCGCAACCGGATCGTCTTTCTCCACATTGATCAAATACGTCGCGCCGAGCTCGCTTGCTAGCTTCAGTTTGTCTTCCAGTCTATCGATGGCGATGATCGGATTTGCGCCGGCGACTCGTGCCCCCATGATGGCGCTCAAACCTACGCCGCCCAGACCAAAGACCGCGACCGAACTTCCCGGCGTAACGCGCGCGGTGTTGAGCACAGCGCCTACGCCCGTCATCACGGCGCAACCAAACAACGCAGCGATGGGCAGCGGCAGCGAAGGCTCAATTTTTACGAGCGACTGCTGCGCCGCGACCGTGAACTGTGAAAACGCGGAAACGCCAAGATGATGATTGCAAACCGTAGCTTTTGAATCAGTAAAATGTCGCGCGCCCGAAAGCAGCGTGCCTGCGATGTTTGCCGCATTGCCGGGAGCGCAAAGTGCTCCCCTGGCGGAAACGCAAAAGTGACAGCGTCCACAGCAAGGCACCCAACTAAACACCACCTGGTCGCCCGGCGCAAACTCGCTTACCTCGGCGCCAATCTCGCGCACGATCCCGCTCGCTTCGTGCCCCATCACCATTGGCATCACTCGCGGGCGCGAGCCGTCTACCACAGAGAGATCCGAATGGCACAAACCAGCTCCGGCAATTTCAACCAACACCTCGCCCGCGCCCGGCCCAGCAAGCGTTACTTCGTCAATCCGGAACGGCAAACTTTCCGCGTAGGGTTGCGGCGCTCCCATTTCATAAAGCACCGCAGCTTTGGTTTTCATGCTAGATGCAAGACTCTTGTTTTGATTTTAGATGTACAAGTCTTCAGCGCTGTGCCACTCATGCGCCACATTTTTCATGATCAGAGCATGATCGAATTCAATGCTGCCCTGGGGAAACTTCGTCTCATCGGAAAAATAGCTCGAGTGGACTGTTCGGATCTCAAGAGGCTCTACCTGCCACTGCTCCGTTTTCAAATTCAAGCCGTCCAGCCGACTTGGATCGTGAGTTACTGAATAACCCAATGACCCTGCTTCAAAAAATGCAGACGCCTCTGCCAAAGAAGAAAAAATTGACGACGGAGGCAGCGTCTTTGCCGTCGAACCTTCAATCTGCACGGCTACAGTTGAATCCGCCGATTCAAGCGAGATGCTGATTTCCGACTCCGTTTCCGCAACCGCGAATGACGACTGATGATGTTCGCCTGGGAAGATGCGGCCGCCCAGCAGGTGGTTGAGTTGAGAGTTTGTGTCGCGCCGAGAGATGAAGACTCCTTCACGCTTGACGCCGTCTTCTTCCCAGAGCACCGCCACGCGATGAGCGGCGTTCTCACTATTCAAGCCCACGCTCTCGGGTATGAACCTCGGGCGAATATGTTCAAGGCGTATCAGACAGATTCCCGCCACTGCGTAGCCGCGTTGCAGCTTGGGCCTGAAGCGGGAGGGCAGTTGCTGCTGCATTACCTGAGGGTCAACGCGGAAGTTTGCCAGGATTCGGCGACGGATTACACCTTGAATAACGGGCAGTTTCATGGCGTCACGAATTGTGTCACGTCCACATTACTCGGAGATCGATGTTGCCATACTCGACGCCGGTTCGAGCGGATTGGCTGAAGAGCTTCTGCGAGCCGAAGCTAGATCAAGTGGTGGAACGTTCAGGTCCCAAACTATTCCCAAC
The DNA here is from genome assembly GCA_050747225.1 of Pyrinomonadaceae bacterium. GTDB lineage: Bacteria > Acidobacteriota > Blastocatellia > Pyrinomonadales > Pyrinomonadaceae > PSRF01. The sequence continues at coordinate 2,353 of JBOGOP010000334.1, read as the reverse complement.
CACGATAGCGCCTTAAGGGTGTAGTGAGCCATGTCGATCTCCCACCAGTAGAAACCCTGTCGCTCGGATGAAGCGTAGTGGTGATGATTGTTGTGCCAACCTTCGCCCAGGGTGATCAGCGCCACGAACCAATTGTTGCGGCTGTTGTCGTCGGTAGCAAAGCGGCGCTTGCCAAAAATGTGCGCCAGAGAATTAACGGTGAAGGTCCCGTGATACAGAACCACAGTGCTGATGAAGAATGCCCAGACCAGCATCTGGAACCCGGACGTTCCCAGGCCAGGTGCAAATCTTTGCAGGCCCGAGCCAAATAAAAATGCTGCCGCTGCCAGCACGATCGGCGGCAGCGAATAGTAGCGATCCAGAAACCGCAGCTCAGGATACTTGCTCAGGTTGGCGATCAACTTCCAATGCGTTTCCTGACTGTCCTCGGAAAGAAACCAGCCAAAGTGTGCGCGCCAAAATCTGCGGGTCAGCGGCGAATGAAAATCCTGGCTAGTGTCGGCGACCAGATGATGGTGACGGTGGTGTGCTGACCACCAAAGCGGACCTTTCTGATACGACGCCGTTCCGGTGAACGCGATCAGAAACTGGAAAACCCGGCTGGTGCGATAGGTTCGATGCGCCAAAAGCCGATGAAAGCCTGCGGTAATGGCAAACATGCGCACCAGGTAAAGCGCCAGACAGGTAACAACTGCAACCCAGCTCACGCCGGCCCAGATGACCAGCAGACATGCCAGGTGCATGAAGAGAAACTGCGCGCATATGAAGTAATCGAGTTTGTCGTGGTCGAACGTGCGATTTGAATTGATTGATTCAGACAATTTGGGAAACCTGCTCTCAGTAAGAATGCAAAAGCCAACGAACTGCGGTAGCGACAACTCCTTGGAGTGCGGTGACCCGTCACCGCTTTGGTCGGCCGTGACCTGTCGCGGCCACCGTAGGTTGAAGCTATTCAAAAGAATTGGGCGTCAAGCCGCCCGGGGCCAAAGCGGTGACAGGTCACCGCACTCCAAGGAGTTGCCGCTGCCCTTAAGTAGTTTACGCCTCGAGTCTCGCTTCCATCGTAATCTCCGCCTTGAGGAGTTTGGAAACTGGACAGCCCGCTTTCGCGTTGTTTGCAGCTGTCTCAAAAGCTGCTTTATCAGCGCCGGGCACCTTCGCGGTTACGTCGAGATGGACTTTAGTAATCGCAAAGCCGCTGTCAGTTTTCTCTAAACTCACCGAGGCCGTGGTGCGGATACTGTCTGCCGCCAGCCCAGCCTGACCGAGTTGACCTGAAAGTGCCATCGAAAAACAGCCGGCGTGCGCGGCGGCGATGAGCTCTTCCGGATTGGTGCCGATGCCATCCTCAAAGCGCGTGCTGAATGAGTATTGCGCATTTGCGAGCACACCACTGTCCGTCGAGATCGTTCCCTTACCATCTTTGAGGCCGCCATTCCAGACAGCTGAAGCATTGCGTTTCATTGAGCCTCCCAACACGAATGAATTGACTCCAGGAATGATAACTTAACTCAAGGCTTCGAAGACAACTGACGTGAGCCAACTCCTTGGAGTGCGGTGACCTGTCACCGCTTTGGCCGGCCGTGACCTGTCGCGGCCACCGTGGGTTGAAGCTATTCAAAGAATTGGGCGTCAAGCCGCCCGGGGCCAAAGCGGTGACAGGTCACCGCACTCCAAAGAGTTGTCGCTATCACAGTTCTGGCTTTGTGCTGCCGCCCGCTCCGCGGACTCATTGAAAGCTTTCTATAGTCGTACCAAACAACCTCACCTCAGGTTGATCATCCGCGAGTTTAATCAGTCGCTCGAATCTCAAGCCGACCTTTTCAAGCAGCTTGATTGATGCAGCGTTGTCCAGCGATGTAATCGCTACTATTCGCTTTAATCCCAAAGCCTCGCGTCCATAATTCATCACGGCCGCAGCGGCCTCAAATGCATAGCCCTGCGACCAGTAGTCCGGAAGAAAGGCGAAACCGACATCCACGTCCGGCAACGAATCTCTCTTGATTAGTCCGCACATACCGATTGAAACTCCGGATTCTTTCAGCTCCACCAGGTAGAGCCCAAAGCCGAACCGTTCATAACTCGCTTGCGGACCAGTTTGAATATAGCCAATCGCGTCCTCAATGGTTCTAACTCCCTTGTCGCCAATGTAGCGGAGAAACGAAGGCTGGTTGAGGAGTTCGAGAATGAACCCGGCATCGTCGGCGGAAAGTCGACGCAAGACCAAACGTTCGGTTTCGAGAATCTTCATAGGAGGTGCGATAACTCTTTGGAGTGCGGTGACCTGTCACCGCTTTATTCGGTTGCGACTTGTCGCGACCAGCGTTGGTTGAAACTGCCGAACGATAGTGCG
>JBOGOP010000333.1:0-5382 GCA_050747225.1 Pyrinomonadaceae bacterium | reverse complement strand
CGCGTTGCCGTACTTTGAGAAGGCAGTTGAGTCAGACAACAACTACGCTGAAGCCTGGGCGCAAGCGGGTTTTTGCAGAGAGAAGTTGGGGCGTCATGCCGATGCGATTGAAGCCTCAAGGAAAGCGGTTAACCTCAGGCCCTCTGCCGAGTCTTACTTCAACATCGGGCTGGCAAACTACTACTTGAAACAATATCGCGAAGCTGCCGAAGGCTATCGTCAATCTATCAAGATCGATCCTTATAACGCCGCTGACGCCTACTATGCGCTGGGACTGGTTTATCGTGATTGGGGCCGACCAGATGACGAGATTCAAGCCTACAAGCAGGCCATCCGTTTACGACAGGATTATACGAGCGCGTACGAGCGACTGGGCTCGAGATATTTGAAGTCGAAGAAATACCCCGAGGCGATCGAGGCCTTCAAACAAATCTCGATCTTGAAGCCGGGTGATGCAAATGCGCCCAACAGTATGGGCGAAGCGTATCTGGAGCAGGGAAAGTTGCCGGAGGCAATTGAAGCATTCAGGCAAGCGATTCGTCTGAAGCCTGATTTCGGCAGGGCGTATTACAACCTTGGCAAGTCGCAGCTCGCGCAGGGAAATCGTGATGGAGCGCTGGAGCAGTACAACATTTTGCAGAACCTCGATCAGGACTGGGCAGAGCGGCTGAATAATCTCATTAACCCCTAGGCCTCGCAGGCTTCTTGCTTCGGTAGGAGGGAAGAGGGAATACTTCATGAAGTGAGGCGGTCAAACCGAAATTTGCTTGCCGCAAGATATTCCTCAACCATTTCGACAGCTATCCAACGTCGGTTCAAGCCCTCAGCGACTGAACCCGTTGTATTGGAGCCGGCAAACGGGTCAAGCACAATATCGCCATCTTGAGTAAGAAATCTGATGAAGAAGTCAGGAAGACTGGAAGGGAACCTAGCAGGATGAATCTTGATTCCGGCCTCATTACATCGCATCGTGTAGACATCGTTAGCGGCGTTGTTTCCAAACTTAAGAAGGTCATCCGGAGCGTCCTCGAATACATTGGGGGGGATTGCGCCGCCGGCAATTATCTTATCGAAACTAGACTTAATGTTATGTCCTGAAGGTCGGACTGTTGCTCGCACGCCTCGTTGGTTTAGTCGCAGCATGTCGCCGCTATAGGGCTTCAAAACGTTTCGATTGCTTGCCTTTGGCCATGCTGTTTTGCTAAGCCACCACACGTGCTCTACGGCATCCTTAACGCGGATTCTTCGGACGGTTACCCACTCTGCCGGCATGGGCAGCTTAGCGGGATTGAACCAAAAGAACTCCTGGGCTAGATGGAAGCCAACAGTATCCACCATCTCAATAAGGAGCTTGTAGACATACATCGAGCGGGTAGGCATGCCCTTGTTGTAGCTTCCACCGATGTTAAGCACAAAACTGCCGTCGTTTCTGAGTACTCGAAAGAACTCTCGCGCGAATGGGAGAAACCATTCGACGTAGTCTTTCTTATCGACGTTTCCATATTCCTTCTTGAAGTGAAGCGCGTATGGCGGCGATGTGATAATTGCGTTTACGGAATCATCGGGAAGGGCACGAAGTGCTGCCAGCGCGTCTTCTAAATACGCCGCTCCGAGCGAGGTCTCGTAGTAGGGTTCGAAACCGGGTATTCGTACTAGCTCATACGAAGGACGAGGCAAAGAGAACTGTGGGTTTGGTGCTGATGACATAGCTTCTTCTGGTCAAGTGATTGGAGAGTAGCTTAGACTACGTTGATTTTCAATCATTTGGCGCACGGCGAAGTTGATTTGATGACAAGAAAAGATGAAGTCATACAACTGCTCGAGGTTTGCACTGAAGCGGAACGTCTAAGCGTTTTTCAATACCTCCGTAAAACAATCCCTATCCATGCTATCGAAGCGAAACTTAATACCCAAGCTGAAGTAATCTTGGAGGCGATCGATCGCGCGAGCGACCTCACGTTGCGTGGCATCCGTGGCATCATCGCCGAAGCCGCTTTCCTCGTCGAAGTGCTCGGAAAACTCTCGGGATGGAAAGATGTGACCCCGCCTGGGGATGCAGCCTACGACTTTGTCATCGAAGACACGCTCGGTCGAATCAGCATCCAGGTAAAAATGCAGCGGAGAGAACGCCACGAACCGAAAATCAAGAAGGGGAAGTATGTCGTAGAGACGCAACGTACCAGAGGTGGAAAAGACAGCGCCACTGGCTTGGCCACGCGACCCTACCGCTTCGGCGAGTTTGATATTCTTGCAGTCTGTATGCATCCTTCAACAAATGACTGGAACACCTTCATGTATTCGGTGGGATCTTGGCTTCGCCCACGTGCTTTAGATCCCGGCCTTCTCGAAGTTCTCCAGCCTATTGCTCAACAACCTAACGAAGATTGGACCGATGACCTGTCGACCTGTATAGAGTGGTTCAGGTCGGGGACAAAGAAAACGATCGCGCCCTTTTGATTCCAATAAGCCTTGCGAGAGGCTAAACAACCGTCGAGTCTCAGCCTTATATATTGTTAGAGTCAGTAATCGCAAGGGCCGTCTGGTCAAACCGCTTCACCGGCTGGGGCAAGATTATTTGCATGGTGGGTGGCTCCCCGCTGCCAAAACCTCATTCCCCGTTATTCGAAGACCATTTCCGATTGATCAAACTCGCCACGAACCCGGCGCCGAAGCCGTTGTCGATATTCACAACCGTTACGTTTGACGCGCATGAGTTAAGCATTCCCAACAGCGCCGCGACGCCGCCGAAAGAAGCGCCATACCCGATACTTGTCGGCACGGCAATCACCGGCACGCTCACCAAACCACCCACGACTGAAGGAAGCGCACCCTCCATCCCGGCTGCGACGACCGCCACTCGTGCGCTCTGCAGCAGCGAACGCTCAGCCAGCACGCGATGAATGCCGGCGACACCGACATCCCAAACGCGCTTCACGCGATTGCCCATCGCCTCGGCCGTCAAGGCAGCTTCTTCCGCGACCGGTATGTCGCTGGTGCCCGCTGTCACAACCACGATCTCGCCCACGCCGAGTTCAGTGTTATCTCTTTGAATTCTGATCAGCCGCGCCGTCTCATGCCACTCGGCCTCGGTGATAATGTTTCGCACTTCACCATAAGTCCCGGCATCGGTATGTGTAACAAGAACATTTGGCGAGTGCCGAACGAGGCGCTCGACGATGCCGATAACCTGTTCGCGCGTCTTTCCAGCCCCGAACACAACCTCCGGAAACCCCTGCCGAGCAGACCGGAAATGGTCCACGCGCGCGTAGCCGATGTCTTCGTAATGAAGCTCACTGATGCGGCGCGCTGCCTCTTTAGTTTCGAGCTCATCCCTTTTATAGGCCGCCAGTAGTTGTTCCAACGCATTTAGGTTCATGTCGGGTACTGTAACGAAATTGCAAGTTTCGAGTAAACTGGAGCGATGTAGCTATAACCTTTGGATTCTGCATCCGTAGGGGCTTTGCCGCGGTTTCCCTCTACTGTTTGCTGTCTACTGTTTGCTGTTTGCTGTCTACTGGTTTCCGCCTTACTTGCGCCGAAACTACCTGCCAAGTAAGATCAATTGCGACACCACGATGGAATTTACAGTAGCAATTACCGGTGCCTCCGGCTCAATTTATGCGCAACGAACCCTTGTGCACCTGGCTGCAAGCGGCGTCGTTGAGCGTATTAACTTGATCATGTCTGAGGCAGCAACGACCGTTGCGAAGGTCGAGCTGGGAGTTGATCTGACGGCTGCGCATCCGCGCACAATTAATAATTGGCTGGGCCTAACGGTGGATTCCCGGCTGATTCATTTACACCGTCTTGACAACGTTGCCGCAAGACCGGCTTCCGGTTCCCATCCTCAGGAAGGGATGGTCATCGTTCCTTGCTCAATGGGCACACTCGGGGCAATAGCATCCGGTGCAGGCACTAACTTGATCCATCGTGCGGCCGACGTGACACTAAAAGAGAATCGCCGTCTTGTGATCGTGCCTCGCGAAACGCCGTATAACGCCATTCATTTAGAGAACATGTTGCGTCTGTCCCATGCCGGTGCTCATATTATTCCTGCGAGCCCGGGCTTCTATCATAGGCCCCAAACCATCGAAGCTCTCGTCGACCACCTGGTCTTTCGCATCCTGGATCATCTGGGCGTCCCCCATTCCAAATCGACGCAATGGAGGGGCCTGCAGGAACAATCCGGGGAACTGCTAAGCGCCAGAGAAGACTAGATCCGCCATGCCAGCCCTCCTCCGCAACGTTCGCACCACACTTGAGATGATCAAGATTGAGCATACGCTCTTCGCGCTACCGTTTGCCTTTCTCGGCGCCGTGCTCGCTGCGAACGGATTGCCTTCAGGCAAACAGCTCGTCTGGATCACTGCGGCTATGGTGGGCGCGCGTTCGACGGCGATGGCGTTCAATCGAATTGCGGATCGCGAGTACGATGCTCGCAACCCCCGCACTTCCAATCGGGCCCTGCCGGCCGGTCTTTTATCAGTCAGTTTTGTCTGGGCGTTTACCCTTGTCTCGGCATCTCTTTTCTTTCTCGCGGCGGCAATGCTGAATCGCCTGACACTGTGGCTGGCGCCGGTAGCGCTCGCCAGCGTGGTGCTCTATTCGTTTTCCAAACGCTGGACCCTGATATCTCATTTGCTGCTTGGCTGGTGTCTTTCGATTGCCCCTACTGGAGCGTGGATCGCCGTCCGGGGCGCTTTGGATAGTCCGGTGCCGCTTCTGTTGTCGCTGGTCGTAATGTTGTGGACCGCCGGCTTTGACGTGCTCTATGCCTGCCAGGACTACGACTTTGACGTGGCGGCAGGACTCCACTCGATTCCCCGACAATTTGGCATCGCGCGGGCCCTATTAATTGCGCGCCTGCTCCACATTGGCGCCTTTGCCGCTCTGGTTGCTTTATACTGGATCACGCACTTAGGCATTTTTGCCCTGATTGGTGTGGTGGCGACTGCCGGCTTGCTTGTTTACCAGCACCGGCTGGTCAGGGCGGATGATTTGAGTAGACTTAATGCCGCGTTCTTTACGACCAACGCTTTTGTGAGCGTGATTCTGTTTGTAACGTTTGGAGGGGCAGCTCTGCTGAGGACTCTTTAATGAATTTTTCACACGACCGATTACTGACAGCCGTCGCCGAGAAAGTTGAAAGGGGGCAGCGACTTTCTTTTACGGACGGCCTGACTCTGTTTGCAACTGACGACATGCCCGCGCTTGGTAAGTTGGCTGATAGCGTTCGCCGTCGAAAGCATGGCCGCACAACCTACTTCAACGTAAACCGGCATCTTAACCCTACTAACGTTTGCTACGTTGATTGCAAGTTTTGCGGCTTCTATCGCACGCCGCGCCAACCGGACGCTTACACGCACAACATTGAAGATAGTC
>JBOGOP010000332.1:0-5469 GCA_050747225.1 Pyrinomonadaceae bacterium | reverse complement strand
CACCGCTTTTCGTCCGTCGCGACCTGTCGCGACGCTGCTGGCGACAGGTCGTCAGCGACCAAAGCGCCGACAGGTCGGCGCACTCCAAAATCGGCCTTGGCGGAGTGACAAAGCAACGCCTCTTGTTTTATCTTGATGTGCGGATTCATGAAGCAGACTGAAGAAAGACTTGACCGGCTGGAACGCATCGCCAAGTTACTGGTGCGCGCGGGGCTTCGTGCACGCCGCGAAATGCGGCAGCAGGACGATAAGATAACAATCATGATTGACGCCCAGATAAAAAACGAAGAACGATTTGCCGAACTGGCCGAGTCTCAAAAACACACCGACCGTCGACTTGATGCTTTGATCGATATCGTCAAAGCGGGACGTAACGGAAAATCAAGCGAACCAAAATAAGCCCGTCATCCCTTTCCCAAAGTTTCGAACTTGATCAACTTGCCTTCGACTACCGTGCGATTCCGACTTTTTAGTTCCGACGGAAATCTTGTTGTCTTTTTCTTAATCGCGTTAGCACTTACTGTCTCGGCGCGTCCAAACAAGCTGACGCACGGCCTAAAGGGCATTAGCCCGGTCCAGGTTTCCGTTTCCTTACAAAAACTCAAAGCTATCGACGGCGAAGTCAATAGAGAGATTGAGCAGCATCACCTGCCTGGGGCTGTAGTTCTGGTTGCGCGAAATGGTGGCGTTGTTTGGCGCAAGGCCTATGGATCCCGCGCGGTGGAACCAGCGCCAGAGGCGATGACAACCGACACGATTTTCGATCTGGCCAGTCTTACAAAAGTGGTCGCCACCGCCACCAGCATCATGATTCTGGTTGAGCGCGGGAAAGTGAGACTAAGCGATCCGTTATCGACTTACATTCCTGAAATTAAGGGCGAAGGCAGGGACCGCATTACGCTCGAACTCTTGCTGACGCATCGCGCCGGCTACGCCCCCGACTTTGATTTGAGAGAGCGTTGGAGTGGCTATGACGAGGCGATCAAGAGGCTGATTCAGGAGCCGCTCCGGAATCCACCGGGTGCGAGGTTCGTCTACAGCGATATCAATTACATCGCGCTCGGTGAAGTGGTTCATCGAGTTAGCGGTCTAACGCTTGACGAGTTTGCGCGGCGGAATATTTTTCTGCCGTTGGGGATGCGTGAGACGGGTTTTCGCCCGAATGCAAACCTGCGCAGTCGCATTGCGCCGACCGAGCAACGACGCGGTCAACTACGTTATCTCGGCGACAAGCCGCAGGATTCGGAAGCGGACGGCGAGAAGTGGCTGCGTGGCGAGGTTCACGATCCTACTTCCTATCGCATGGGCGGCGTCGCGGGTCATGCGGGACTATTTTCCACGGCTAACGATCTCGCGATCTACTGTCAGATGATATTGAACGGAGGACAGTACAACGGCGTTCGGATCCTTGCTCCATTAACCATCGCCGAAATGACGCGCCCGCGTCTGGTCACTGACATCGGGGGGACCCGCGGATTGGGATGGGACATCAACTCCAGTTTCTCTACTAACCGCGGCGATCTTTTTCCGCTCGGCTCGTTCGGTCACACCGGCTTCACCGGCACCTCTCTTTGGATCGATCCGGCCAGCAATATGTTCGTTGTCTTTCTCAGCAATCGCGTCCATCCGGACGGGAAAGGCGACGTGGCAGCGTTGCGTGGGCGCGTCGCATCGATTGCCGCTGGTGCCGTAACGGATCTCGCTCTCGTTAGTAAGGCGCGTCTGGAGCTGTCTCAGTACCACAAGGCAATGACTAACGATTTGGCGCGCTTCACAGCTTCACGTGAACAAGCGCTGGCAATGGCAGCTGGGGTCAACTCGCCAGCAACGAAAGTCCTAACCGGAATTGATGTAGTGGCCCGCGACAACTTCAAGCAGCTAGCCGGTCTGCGCATCGGTTTGGTGACAAATCAAACCGGGCGCGATCGCTCGGGGCGATCGACGATCGACGTTCTTTACAGGGCCCCCAACGTGAAACTCCTGGCGCTCTTTTCTCCTGAACATGGGATACGAGGAGTTGCCGATGAGAAGGTTTCAGACTCAAAAGATGAACAGACCGGGTTGCCGATCTATTCATTATACGGCGAGACACGCAGACCAAAGGCCGAACAACTTAAGGACCTTGATGCTTTGGTTTTCGACATCCAGGACATCGGTACGCGCTTTTATACTTACATGACAACGCTCGGTTACGTGATGGAAGAAGCGGCGAAAGTTAAGTTGCCGGTTTTTGTCCTCGATCGTCCTAATCCAATCAATGGTCTCGACGTAGAAGGCCCGATCAGCGACGCTGATAAACTTTCGATGATCGCATATCACCGAATTCCGGTGCGTCATGGAATGACAATCGGCGAACTGGGAAAGCTCTTCAACGAGGAGAATAAGCTCGACTGTGATCTAAGAGTGATCGAGATGGAGGGTTGGCGTCGTTCGATGTGGCTCGATGAGACTAATCTGATTTGGGTGAACCCATCGCCAAACATGCGCAGTCTAAATGAAGCCACGTTGTATCCCGGCATTGGCTTGCTGGAGACTACCAACGTTTCGGTTGGCCGCGGCACTGATACGCCATTCGAATTAGTTGGCGCGCCATGGATTGATGGTCAGCGGCTCGCAGCGTATCTAAACAGTCAAAGGATCGCCGGGGTTCGTTTTGTTCCGGTTCGCTTTACGCCGTCGGCTTCAGTGTTCAAAGGCGAAGAGTGTGGCGGTATTAACATCATCATCGCCGATCGCGAGCGTTATCGTCCGGTGACCAGCGGTATCGAGATCGCTGTGGCGCTGCGCAAACTCTATCCGTCACAGTGGAAAGTTGATAGCTATCTCCGCTTGCTGGTCAACGCGGATGCGCTCGAACGATTGAAGCGAGGCGATTCGGCCGGCGAAATTGTGCGCTCCTGGGGATATAGCCTGGACGAGTTTCGCAAGGCGCGCGCGCGTGTGCTGATCTACTAGTAGACCAACCCTTTCATTAGCGCCGTGGCTTTAGCCCGGTGATCCGAGGTACTAGCTGCCGACTGAAACCGTTTAAACGGTTTTCAGGGTCAGGCCTCTACTCCAATTCACCGGGCTAAAGCCACGGTGCTAATGAGATGGTACGCGCAAACCACAGATGCAGTTCATCAAGTACTGGTCACACGTTCATTGCAGCAGCTATAATCACGCATCCCAAAAAGAACGCGGTCTTACACAAAAACGGAGGAACAATATGAGCAACGCCACCAATCGTCCTATCAACTCTCAGTTTGAAAACAACTTGCGTGAAGCAGTAATGGAATACTCAATGCTCAAACATCCGTTTTATGTTGCCTGGACAGAGGGCAAACTGAGTAAGGAAGTGCTGGCAGAATACGCAAAACAGTATTACGCGCACGTGCGCGCGTTCCCGACCTACGTTAGCGGCGTGCATTCGCGTTGCGAGGACGTTGCTATTCGGCAGCAGTTGCTGGAGAACTTGATTGAGGAGGAGCGCGGCGAGGAGAACCATCCAGAGTTGTGGCTTCGTTTTGCCGAAGGTCTTGGCGTTGCGCGCGAAGATGTTAGGGCCGCCGAGTTGTTACCTTCCACCAAAGATTCGGTCAGGCGTTTGCAATCGTTGACTCAAAACGAAGACTATCGCGAAGGCCTGGCGGCGCTGTTAGCTTACGAGTCGCAAATCCCTGAAGTCGCAAAAACAAAGCGCGAGGGTCTGAAAAACTTCTACGGAATTGAAGACGAACGGTCGGTCTCTTTTTTCCGCGTTCACGAGAGCATTGACATTCTTCACCAGCAAAGTGAAATGCAAATATTGGCAGAGCGGTGCAAGACGCCAGCGGATCAGGACCGAGCAATCGCATCAGCGAGAGAAGCCGCTAAAGCACTGTGGAGCTTTCTTGATGGAGTGTTTGCGGCGTATGTACCTGAACAGTCGACGGCTGTCGCGAGGGCTTAACAATCGAATGCGCGGCCAGGAAGTGACCAACTATCGCACCGGAACTCTAAACGAGACTTACAACGTACCGACGCAACTCGTTCAGGAAGTTCAGGTCAAGTCGAGCGGTTTCGAAGCAACCTATGGTGGCGCCACTGACGGCGTCGTGAGTGTGGTTACTCGTGGAGGCGGCAATGATTTCCACGGCGAGTTCGGCATGCAGTTCGAAACACCGAAATTCAATGGCAAGCAGCGTCCCCTGCTGTAACGCTTTACTTCCGGTTCGGTGGCGAACAGCAATTTCGTCCAGACAGCCGAGTATTTCAATCCCGTAAAGGCCGGCGGAACAAACCTTTTTCCGTCCGCTAATCTGGCGGAAGGATCATCAGAGACCGGTTGTGGTTCTTCAGCAGCTACACGCCGCAGATCTTCGAGACAGTCTCCGATACGCCGTACTATTCAAATCTTCCAGCAGCACAAAGAACATTGATTGGAGGCCAAAAGTATCACCGAACCGCGCCGTTCTTGTATCAGTTGCCCAGAACCGTGCGATTTGGGGTGAGGTTCCTTTTCTAAAGGACATCGCTGCACTTCAAATGTACTAAAAGCAGGGCCCGCGTCCAGTACATCAGGACCGGGCCCTTGTTCTTGGAAGTTTCCACGAGTTCTTTGCAGGTTTCTGACGGAGCTCTCGCCGGGAATTTGTGGAGCTTCAATTCAACAGCTAACGCGCAGGATTGAATGGTTCTACTGCTATTAGTTCACGTTATCCCAACAATAAGAATCTTTAGCTTTATTTGTTGGCCGAACTACGTATAATAGCGCCCGTTTCAGCAAACTGCAGGCGTCCGGTTTCTTTCGACGCCGATCATAAAACAATTCGAGTCGGATGGTCCTGGCTCTTTCGATCCGCCATCGGGCTGTCGCGCTTTGGATTGGTATCGAGCTGCCTTCGTCGTGAAATGAAGAGAGGCTCAACGCAACGCGACTTAGTCAAATGACTGCAATGTCTGGCTGCGGTCGGCTCATATCGCGTCGGGCTCGAAACTCGAAACTTGCAGTCCTGATCGTGGAACAAAATTTCTTGTTCCTTGTGCCAGCGCGGGTGTATAAGTTACTTCTCCATCGGGCAGTTAAACACTTCAACTTCCTGCATCGCAAAAAACGAAAGAGGACTAATTCCCATGACGCAGAATTTTCGTATTACCCCCCGGCTTCTAACTTTGACTATCGCCCTCTTGCTAAGCCTCGGTGGCTCGGTCCTGGCACAGGAGCTTACCGGCAACATCGTCGGCAGTGTTAAGGACGCAAACGGCGCCGCAATCAAAGGCGCTATGGTGACCGTGACGAATGCCGCGACTAAGCAGGTTACGCGTACAGCGACAACCGACGACGACGGCTCCTTCTCAGCCCGTGACCTGCCAGTTGGGATCTACAGCGTCACCGTCGAGGCTCCCAACTTCAAAAGACACGTTGAGAACAATGTTCAGGTCGACGTCGGCACCCGGAAGGCTGTGGACATCAATTTGGAGGTCGGAAGCGTCGCTGAGGTTGTTACC
>JBOGOP010000331.1:0-5517 GCA_050747225.1 Pyrinomonadaceae bacterium | reverse complement strand
TGAAGGCGTGGTGCGTTCGTTGCCGACGGCCTATCGCGAGCTGGTCGTCTTGCGTCATTCACAGGATCTGACTTACGAGGAAATTGTCGATGTCACCGGACTGCCTTTAGGAACAGTCAAGAACCGCCTCTTCCGGGCCCGCGAAATGATGCGACAGCAGTTTCTGACTAAAGGGATTACTGGAATCTAGGTTTCAATTATCGTGTCCACCAGCGACTACATTTGCGAAACGGAAAATATTGCCGCTTACATCGAGGGTGATCTCGAACCTGCCTTACAGACAGCGCTGGAGGAACATCTCAAAGAGTGCGCGCATTGTGCTTCAGAACTGAGGGCCCAGCAGCTCTTTATGTGTGAGTTGGATTCAGCGTTGGCTAGTCCTTTCGATCTCGATGTTCCGGCAAACTTCGCCCAGGTCGTAGCTGTTCACGCCAAGAGCGACATGAGAGGAATGCGCAACGCCTCAGAACGCGCGAGGGCTTTGCGCTTTTGCATTATTTTGGGCTTGACCGCTTTTGCGCTGCTCGGAGTCGCTTCCAGCAAAGCCGTAATCCTTAGCATTAGATCTTTTGCCGGCAAGGTGTTTGGAGTGTTTGGTTTCTTCGTGGAGGCGATCTTCAATGCCGCGGCCGGATTCGCCGTAGTCTCGCGAGTTGTCAGTCGTGGACTCATCTCGGATTCTCGTCTTGCCGGTCTTGCTGGTTTGCTGCTCGTGGTTCTCGGCATTGTTGTTCTTTCTCGCCTGATAACACGCTATCACCGAACGCGCCTTATCGAATAAGAGCGCTGTTCGCATGCAAATGTCCACTTCATCAATTGTGAGCGAAACCGTCTTTTGGCAGCGAAGTGATCTGCCTTGGCTGCCACGCTTCCTCAGGGCCGGCGCGTTGTTGTTCTGTGTCGGCTGCATGATTGCAGCGGCCCAGGCCCAGACTCCCTATGAGCCAATACCAGGTGATAGCCCTTATGTCGTCGAAGGCACCAGCGACACGATCGTGTATTCCATCGGTCGCTCGTTGAGAATCAACGGCACTGCCAGGAACGGCGCCTTCGCTCTCGGCGGCGACGTGATTGTTCAGGGAACCGTAGATGGCGACGTGGCCGCAGTTGGCGGATCTGTGATTCAGCTCGAGGGGGCGCGCATCAATGGCGATGTGATGGTAATCGGTGGGACCTACCGGGCGGTGGATAAAGTGCCCTTGCGCAGTCAGGGCGGACAGACAATCATGTATGGCGGTTACGAGCAGGAACTGCGAACCATGATCCGTAATCCCAAAGACCTGCTGTCGCCGCGTTGGTCGGCGCGCTCAATTGGGCTTCGAATTCTCGCGATCCTGTTTTGGTTCATCGTCTCCCTGGCGCTGACGGCGGCGATGCCCGGGACGATAACTCGAGGGATAACGCGGCTTCAATTAACGAGTCTGCGAGTAGCCCTAATCGGTTTCCTCGGTGCGGTAGCAATCGGGCCTGGCGCGATTCTTTCACTTCGTTACCTGCCAACGCCAATCAGCGCAGTCGTAGGGCTAATGGCGTTATTGCTAGTTCTCATCGCCGGGTTATTTGGGCGCGTGATGATCTACGCCGCCACCGGCCGTTGGATACAACGAGTTTTCGTAAAGAGTAATAACTCAGAAGCAGTGGCCCTCCTGTTGGGCACCACGTTTTGGATTACGTTGTCCTCTCTTCCTTACGTTTGGCCGTTTGTTGTTGCTGTCATTTGGGTCATGAGCCTCGGTCTGGCTCTGACGGCTCGATACCGCGTTGGCTGGAAGCGAACCGAGGAAGCCTGAAACGAAATTTCTCTCCTAAGGCTCAAGAAATTCAGACGAATCCAACCGTTCGTGCATCAAAAGCCCTGTTGCTTGTTCAGCGATCAAGCCTAAAGATCTTTGTGCAACTTTTTAGAACACCCGGCGTGATACCGGGGTACATGTGTGCCTGCTATTAGTTTGATAGAGAGCAACTTAACTAGAACATTCGACGCGCAGGGTGCGTAACAGATTAGGATCATCCCCGGACGCCTATCGCAAGGGTCCAAACATAATAATTAGTTCATTTTCTCGTAAGCGAAGAGGAGGAGTAATGAAAGCGCCGTTTCTCGCAATAGCGCTGGTACTTGTTGGAGCACTTGCCGGATCCAGTGCGCAAGCACAAACAACCCCGGCCCCGGCTTCGAACGCGTCCCCACAAGCTGGTGATCCTTCGATTAGCCCAAACCGTGCGTTGGGGGAAGTCAAGGTGATCGATGCGCCAGCCAAAAAGTTGATCATCAAAACTGACGCCGGCTCGCTTGTGACTGTGGTGCTTAGCGACGCCACTTCGTATATGCGCGTTGCTCCCGGCGAAAAAACTCTTACCAACGCCACTAAAATCACTTCTGCCGATGTGGCCGAAGGCGATCGGGTATTGGCGTTGGGCAAAGTTTCGGATGACCAAAAGCTCGTGCCGGCCCGAACTCTGGTTGTGATGACCAAAGCCGATATTGCGAAAAAGCAGGAAGCCGAACGAGCCGAGTGGAAGAAGCGAGGTGTCCTCGGCATCATCACTGCGCTCAAACCGGAAACGAACGAGATCACGATAAGCAGTCGCACAATGGCTGGACCACAAGCGCTGATAATTCCAGTTTCAGACAAGGTTGAGTTGCGCCGGTATGCGCCAGACTCGATCAAGTTTACCGATGCCAGGGAAGCGAAGTTTGATGAACTTAAGGTGGGCGACCAGCTTCGAGCTCTGGGCGAACGCAATACCGAGGGCACTGCGTTCACTGCCGAAAAGGTTGTGACCGGGTCCTTCAAAACGGTCGGCGGTGTGGTTACGGCGATCGACGTCGCGACGGGAGAGGTGAAGGTTAATGACCTGCAAACAAAGCAGCCACTGACGATTCTTGTTAAGCATGATGCGGTATTGCGGAAGTTTCCGCCAGCGAGTGAACTGGGCGGCATGATGATGATGCGGCCAGGTGGCGGTGCTGGTGGATCAGGTGGCGGACAAGCGAGTGGACAAGCAACCGGACCGGGCGCTGGCCAAGGTGGTGGTCGCGGCGGCGGCATGAACCTCCAGGACATGCTCGAACGGTTGCCAACGATCGCTCTTGCTGACGTAAAAGTAGGCGACACCATCATCGTTTCCAGCACCAAAGGCGCTGACCCCACACGGTTGACCGCCATCAGTCTAATTTCGGGCGCAGACACACTTCTTAATATGTTGGCAGCAAGGCAACCGCAGTCAGGCGGGCCCGCGACGCCAAATCCGGCAACAGGTCTCGGTAACATTCCTTTTGGAATGGGTTTGCCATAGACAACTGCTTCGCGGGTTAGTGAAATCAGTCAGGTTAATTTCTCGAATTCTTAGGGTCTTAATTATGAATGTCTCCAACGGTTTCTTACGACAGGTGTTGGGTGCTGCTTTAGCCATCACGTTGTTCGCCGCAGTTGCCCTCGCGCAACAAACGCGTGGAACGCTGCGCGGCGTCATCAAGGACGAGCTTGGGGCGACCGTTGTCGGCGCAGCGGTTACGCTAACGGATGCGAATGGGGTCGAGAAGACCGCTACTACGAACGGTGAAGGCGCCTACGTTTTCAGCGGACTCGCCCCGGGAAAATATTCGTTGCGTGCTTCGGCGAAAGGCTTTGCAGAGACTGATGAGAGCGAAGTTGATTTGACAGCGGGGGGACGTCAGTCACTGGACCTGACGCTGCAAGTCACAATTGAAGAGCAAAAGGTAACTATCGCCGCGGAAACTCCGCTTAGTACTGAATCAACCGCCAACGCCAACCAGACGCTCATCACCGGTAAAGATCTTGATGCATTGCCTGATGACCCGGACGAATTGGCGGCTGCGTTGCAGGCGTTAGCCGGCCCCTCGATGGGACCAAACGGTGGCCAGATTTTCGTTGACGGTTTTTCCGGCGGGCGCCTGCCGCCGAAAGAATCGATTCGCGAGATTCGTATTAATCAAAATCCATTCGCGGCGGAAAACGATCAGCCTTCGGGACGAATCGATATTTTGACCCGGCCAGGCACGGACAAGATCCGCGGCAGTGCGTTCTTTAATTTCCAGGACGAGAGTTTTAACTCGCGCAATCCTTTCGCTACCAGCTCAGCCAAACGCGCACCGTTTCAGGTCAGGCAGTATGGTGGAAATCTGGGTGGCCCGCTGGTGAAGAAGAAAGCGTCCTACTTCATAGATTTTGAGCGACGTGAGATCGACGACAACGAGTTGGTTAAAGCCACCGTGCTTGATGCAAATCTTAACCCGTTTGACCTGGGATTTGGCGTGCTGGTGCCGCGGCGAAACGTCACCTTCAGCCCGCGCCTCGATTACCAGATCAACCCCAACAACACGCTGATCGCGCGCTACAGTTATACACATTCGAGTACTGCCAACGGCGGAGTCAGCGGCTTTTCGTTGCCAGAACGCGCCTACGATTCATCCTCGACGCAGCAAAACATTCAGCTGACCGAAACGGCTGTGTTGAATGCGACGATGATTAACGAAGTGAAGTTTCAGTTTACCCGCCAGCGAGCCGAGAGCCTGGCTGACAATTCCCAGCCCGCGCTAAACGTGAGCAGTTCGTTCATTAGCGGCGGCTCGCAGATTGGGCACGTGACGAATACCAGGAAGAATTGGGAGCTGCAGGATTTTCTGGCGATCGCGAAAGGAACGCATGCAATCAAGTTTGGCGGACGCGTCCGTGGCGTGAGCATCAGCGACATCAATCCTAACAATTTTGGCGGTACCTATACGTTCGCCGGAGCGCTGGTCCCGACACTCGATGCACTCAATCAACCGATCACCAGCGAGCCCATTTTTGTCGACAGCCTGGAACGCTACCGGCGAACGCGGCTGGCCGAGCAGCTGGGCCTAACGCCAATACAGGCTCGGGCTATGGGCGGCGGCGCATCGCAGTTCAGTATCGCTTCAGGCGATCCTAAAGCCACTGTTTCGCAAACCGACTATGGCTTCTACGTGCAGGATGATTGGCGCGTGAGACCAAACATTACGCTCAGCTATGGCTTGCGTTATGAGGGACAAACGAACATTGGCAGCAAGTTTAACTTTGCTCCGCGCCTGGCTTTCGCGTGGTCGCCTGGCGCGGCCAACAGCGCGAAGCCTCCGAAGATGGTGATTCGCGGCGGTGGCGGCGTCTTCTACAATCGCTTTGGTGAAGGCAACACGCTGCAGGCGAATCGCTTCAATGGCGTAAATCAACAACAGTTTTTCGTGAGCGAGATACCGCTCTATAACGCGAACGGACAGTATGTTCCTCCGGTTCCTCCGCCTCCCGGTGCGCCGACTTCACCGTTGCACACATATGATTTTACTCAGGCGCCGGCGCTGAACAGTTTGCTTAACACTGTTCGACAAATTACGTGGCGAGTGGCCGACGACCTCCAGGCGCCGGTTGTTTACCTCGGCGGCACTCAGGTTGAGCGTCAGCTGCCCAAACGGTTCACACTGTTCGCTGGTCTATTTCTGATTCGCATTCAACACGTGATTCGCGCGCGCGACATAAA
>JBOGOP010000330.1:0-5528 GCA_050747225.1 Pyrinomonadaceae bacterium | reverse complement strand
GATGATTGCTGTAACTAAGCCCGAAAAATACTTTCCTACAACCAGCACCTCGCGACGCACGGGACTTAAAAAATAGAAATGCAGACTGCGGTCGATAATGTCTCCGCGGAAAAGATTCATGAAGATCCAGGCACAGCCAAAGAAGACTACCGTGCGCAGAATGAACCCACCATAAAAGACTGCAAAGATCATGTTGTATTGAGTGAAGTCGTGCCACTCGCGCCCAGGCGGCGTGAAGGGAGCAAGTAAGACCAGCGGGACTATCGGCAGCAGGGCCAGCAGATAGAGCAGAATTGAACGCCTGCCGAGAAAGTTCTTTTCAATCTCGAGTCGGAAGATTGCGCGAATCTGCCGGAACCAGAGCGACCACGGCAATGGTTGCTTCTCTACTTTCTTGCCCGGCGCGACATCTATTGAAGTACTCATAACGATTCGACCACCAGATCCAAATTTGGAGTGCGCTGACCTGTCAGCGCTTTGGCCTGCTGCGACCTGTCGCAGCTTTTACGGTTGACGATTTTTCAATGGCAGAAGCGCGGCGCCAAGCCGCCGCAGGCCAAAGCGGCGACCGGTCGTCGCACTCCAAATTTAAGAGCTGCTCCCTTCCGATCCGATCAAATACTGGTAGACGGCACTTAAGTCATCATCAACCGGCGCGACAGATTCGATATTAATGTCTCCTTCGGCTACCACCTGATTGAGTAATAAATAAAAACCGTCCGCATCGCGCGTCCGCACAAAGAGGCCAAGCTTATCGTCGTGGAGACGAGCTTCGACGACGTGGTCTTTATCAAACACGCGCGCCGCCAGTTTCGCAGGTTTATCGCAACGAATGAGAATTTGCATCGGACGATCTTCTTCCATCTCGTCGCGCACCCCGTGAACATTCCCTTCCGCCACCACGTAACCATTGTTAAGAAGAATAACGCGGTCCGACATCATGTCCACTTCATGCAGAATGTGGCTGGAGATGATCAGGTGCAAACCATCTGCCGCGAGTTTACGGAAGAGCGCTATGGTTTCGGCTCGCACCATCGGATCGAGGCCATTTAATGGTTCATCCAAAATCAGGACAGCCGGCTGATGCGCGATCGCCTGCGCCAGTCGAATCCGCTGGCGCATGCCCTTGCTGTAAGCCGCAATCTTGCGATTCGCTGCGTCAAGCAGACTGACACGTTCGAGCGCAGTGACAGTAAACTCTTCGGCCTTCTTTCTGTCGAAGCCATGCACGAGCAGAAACGACTTAATAAATTCTTTTCCAGTTACCCCGCGCGGGAAAGAATCAAATTGGGTGCAGTAGCCAAGCTTGCGAAATAGTTGCTCTGGCTGATCGGTGGAAATACCAAGGACCTTGATGCTGCCACGGCTGGGACGAAGCAGCCCGGTCATCAGATTCATCAGCGTCGACTTCCCCGCCCCGTTTGGTCCGACGAGACTGGTGATGCCGGGTGCGATCTGAAGACTGACGCGATTGACTCCGAGGATCTCTCCGTAAAACTTGGAGACATTATCGAAGCGAATTTCGGAATTCGGAATTCGGATTTCGGATTTTGCTTTTGCCTCGACCATAGACTTTCAACCGATCTCACTAGTGCCCCGATCACGAAATCCGAATTCCGAAATTCGAAATTCGAAATCTATCGAACGACCTCGTACGCCTTCACCTTTCGCGAAAGCAGCGCCAAACAAATCGCGCAAGCTACAAACAACGCAGCCCAGGCCGCCCAGAGCGGCATTTCGCTCACCACAATCTCGCGCCCGACTCGCCCGTCGAATTGCGTAATGTGCTCGGAAGCCTGGATGAAAGTGCCGAAGAGTCCGGAGGTAACGTTTCTCATCAAGGCACCCAGGCTGATGATGTTGCCCCAGCGCGTCTGGAACAGTTGGTTCACTACTTCGCCGAAGACCCAGGGAATGAAAAATATGCCGAGCAACGCCGCACTGGCTATCACCCGCCACTTCACCAGCGCCGACACCGCTTGCGACAGCAACGCCAACAACAAAATCCAAACTACGCTGCTAATAAAGATCGCGCTTGCCAGGTGCAGATTTGCTACAAACCAACTCGCGCCCTCGAGGTAAGCCTGAAACAGGAACAACAACATCTGCGGTATCCAGGTGATCATCGAGAGCAAAATTAACAGGACTGACATTTTCCCCAGCACATACTCAGTGCGCGTAAACGGCCGGCACAAATAAAGCGGCAGGGCATTGTTTCGCAAATCGCGCGAAACCAGCGGCGGGCCGACCAGCAACATCACGAAGTATGCGGGCCACGCCTGGAAGTTCACCCAGAATTGGAAGAAGGAAGCGTCAATAGGAATCAGCTCCCGGACGTTAATCCTTAAGATCGCGAGCGCGCTCACATTGTGGTGGAGATAAATCAGAATCGCTTCTACCAGCAGAGGCAGGAAGCAAATGACGAAGAAAGCGGTAAATAATTTGGACTTGAAAACATCGCGAAAGGCGTGGCGCGGTATCACCAGAAACCGGCTCCACTCCGGAGTCAGTTTTCCGAGATACTGTTTGTAGGTGTGCTCATAAACCGCCATGGCCATTCTCCATCGCTTTCAGGAAGATGTCTTCCAGAGAGTCGCGCTTGTAACTAAGCCGTCTAATCTGCACATCAAACTGGGACGCGATGCGATAAAGGTCCCGCACCTCAGTCCCGCCTTGTAACACAACTTTGACGCGATGATCGCCGGTAATGGCGTATTCACAACCGAGCGCGCCGATGCCTTCCGCAAACCTGTCCTGGTCGCCGCGTATTTCCAGCAGCAGGAACTTGCGATTCGACTTCCGTTCTTCCTCGAGGTTGCAGTAAACCGCGAGACGGCCTTCTTTCAGAATCAGGATCTCTTCACAACATTCTTCGACATCGCGCAGCAGATGCGACGACAAAACGATATTGGCCTTGCCGCTGTCGCGAATGTCCCGAACCAGCCTGATCATTCGTTGTCGCGCCGGCGGATCGAGGCCGTTGGTGGGCTCATCCAGGAAGATCAAACTCGGGCCATGAACAATCGCCTGCGCGAGTTTGGCGAGCTGCTTCATCCCCAGAGAATAAGTATCAAGACTACGATAGCGGGCCTCGCCCAGGCCCACGTAGAAGAGCGCTTCGTGGGCTCGTTCGAGCGCGGCTTCCGATGGCAAGCCGGACAATTCAGCCATCAGCCGAACGAAATGCACCGCGCTCATCCTGGCTATATACGAATCGCGTTCGGGCATATAGCCGACGAGCGATCGGATTTGCTTGGCTTCGGTAATGATGTTCTGACCAAAGATGTGGGCGGTGCCCGAGGAAGGAAGATGAAAGCCGAGCAGGGTGTGAATCAGTGTGGTCTTGCCGGCGCCGTTGGGACCGAGTAAGCCGATAGCGCGTCCGCGCAGTTCCCCTTGAAGATTCTGAAGGATTGGACGTCCGCCAAACGTGACACTCAGTCCGTTGAGATCAATGACCGGAGCGAAGTCTGCCGGATTGGGAAGACTGGCCTGTTCCTGGATTGCTTCAGATGACTCCATCTTGCAGACTGTATCTCCCCGCTTCGATAATTCCAAACAAAAGCAAGACCGAACGTCGTTCCCATCAACACGAATGCACCGATGAATGCAAACGCTTCAGCCGCTCCTAAAGTTCTGCCGATTGCCAAAATTCCGATCAAAAAAACCGGAAGGTTGATAACCAGGGCAGAGGCAAGCGGAAAAAGCGCTGCGGGACGAACGCCGCCGAGTCGCTTGCGCAGCCAGAACAGGGATGGAGCATAAGCCAGCGAGAACAGTAGCGCTGCAATGACTAAGGAAGTCATAGTTGCGCTCTTCAAGTCCGTTGCCCTTAGGCTCTCGCCTTCGACAACAACGAACATGAACAAGATGGCTGAGAGCCCGACTAGCCACGAGGCTAAGGAGATGCAAATTAGTTTCATGGGTGCCTTTCCAGGACAGACGGATCCACGAAATCACACGAACCGACACTAACTTTATTTCGTGTTGGTTCGTGTGATTTGGTGGATCGCATTTAGCATTAGTTCTGCGCGGTCGTATTTGAGCCAGCACTGTTGGCGCGCAGATACTTTTCACTCTCGCCGTAGTCCATCGAGTTAACTGCAACGCCGTCGTCGCTAATCAAGACGGAGTCCCCCGAACGCAGCTCGCCGGAAAAGTCGTTAACCCAGATTTTGTCGCCCTTGATCGAAACCTTGAGTCCCCTGCCGTCGGTACTCATACCCGCGTACTCGAATGTTGGGACTGACGCCTGATCCGAGACCTTCAGTCTCTTTTCAAAGCCATGGCGGGCAACGGTGACTTTATGCGAGCCAACCTGAACAGTCTTCTGATGTGTGCAAGCCGGCAGAATTGTTACCAGGGCCAACAGTGCGATGCTAAACAAGTGAGACTTACGAATCATGATCCAGTTCCCTTTCTTCCCTTTGGAGTGCGGCGACTCTTTGGAGTGCGGCGACCTGTCGCCGCTTTGGACCGTGGCGGCTTGACGCCACCTTGCTCATCCTTGAAAGCCACCCACTCTGGTCGCGACCAGTCGCGACCGGCCAAAGCGCTGACAGGTCAGCGCACTCCAAAATTACTTTCTCATTCCTTGTTGAAGAATGTGCTGCATCTCCAACGAGTTGGGTGCGCCCAGCAAGGTTGCCGGACTCAAGCCGAACGGCCCGCCTTCAGTGTTCGCTGCAAACGTGATGCTGTCGCCCTGCGCGTAAGCGTAAGCAAGCGTTGGCGGCATGTCGGCGGCCATCGCCTTGATGGCCTGTTGCTGCTCCTGCGGTAAGTTACCCGCGGCACTGGCCACGCGATCCGCAAACGGCTGCACCAGCGGCGCCAGGTTGTGATAGAAGACCGCCGAGAAGTTGGCGTTACCGTCAGCGGGAAGACCCGCCGTGAAACGAGCTGAGCGCAACAGCGTATAGCCTGAATCCTGCATTTTGACTGCCTGCGCCACCATCGCCCGGCTTGGGCCCATCACTACGTAACCATTCACGTAGGTGTAGTTCACTTCCAGGCCAAAGTCCGCTGACTTAAGCGTGTAGTAGGTACGACCAGATACATCAGCGCGATCCCAAACCAGACCAGTCTTGCCAAACTTCACCGCCTCTTTGTTGATCTCGCCGACAATTCGTTCGAGCGTTTGCTGCAAGTGCGCCGAGTCGTTAACTTCAAACACCATCTTCCACGACGGCGTCGGCAGAATTGGCCCATCAATCGCGAAGGCAAATTCTCCACCGAGTGGCGCAGCAATATCCTTGCGAATATCGAATCCGCGATCGGCCTGCTGCTTTTCGAGGTTCTTGCGCAGGTCAGGCGACACGGTTTCCAGCACACCAAGCAAATCGTCAACTAACTTAACCGGGTCGCGGACAACAAAACCTGCGACCACGTTGGCGTCAGGTGAAATGTATTCGAGCGAACCCATCGGTCCGGGGTCAGCCAGCCATGACGGAATGCCCCGCTCGGCTTCGCTGAAAGACACGGTCGCCTGCGTGTGCGTCTTGCCTTCCAGAGTCGTCTGATCCAGC
>JBOGOP010000329.1:0-5593 GCA_050747225.1 Pyrinomonadaceae bacterium | reverse complement strand
CAGTGTCGTTTGGATTCTTGGTGCCCTTGCCGGGAGCAAAGCCGATGCCGCCCGAAATCAATTCGGACATTTCTCTGGCGCCAAGGTTGGAAGTCAAGACCACCATACAGCGAGAGAAATCGACGCGACGGTTGTCGCCCAGTGTCAACGTTGCTTTGTCGAGAATGCCCAGCAGCAACTGCCAAAGGCTGTCAGAAGCTTTCTCGATCTCGTCAAACAAAATGAGCGAGAGCTTCAAATCGTCTGTGTGCATGCGGTCGAGATTTTCCTGCGTCAGCATCGGAGCGGTCTCGCGATGGCCGAGATATCCTGGAGGCGAGCCGATCAACTTCGCAATCTCGTGCGAATGCTGAAACTCAGCGCAATCAATTTTCACGATTGCATTGGCATCGCCATACAGAACTTCCGCTGCAGCTTCAATGACGCGGGTTTTTCCAGAGCCGGTTGGGCCCAGAAAAAGCATCGTGCCGATTGGCCGGTTGGGCGGGTTCATGCCGGCGAGAAATATCTGGTACAGGCCACTCATGCGCCGGACAGCGCGCTCTTGTCCTACGATGCGAGCGTAAAGACGCTCCTCGAAGTCCTGGGCGCGCGGGCTTTTCTGATCAGGATCCAGGAAGACTGTGCCCATTGTTTTGTTTAGTTTTTCTAACTCCATTTCAGAAATCATGTTCGGCCTCCTTGCACGCGCGAGAGCTTTTCAACTACTACCTGGGCTCCCTTTCCTGGCTCGGCCCCTATTGGCCTGCCTCCTTTAATGCAAGGAACGATCCGCTAACCATATTGATGCGCCGCGGTCTACCTTCGTTCGCCTTTTTCACCGGCAGAGCGCGACGCGGCTAAATTGACCGATGCTATATATACGACACGGCCACAAATGTCATCACAAAACATTGAGAAGGATATGAAATTGACGTGGCGCGTTGAATGTTTTCCAACACTTATGAGCCTGACAATTCATGTCAGAACACTCGTGCCAATAATTGGTTGCGCCGAAACGGAGGTTGAGAAAACAGCGGTCAGGCGCACGTTTTAGCGCGCAGACCCACCAAAAGGTCTTTTCCGACTCACGAGGCTACCTGGATGTCTGGGTAGAATTTTGAAAACTCGGAAGACGACGCTTTGTCGTCGAAAATATGACAACTCCGTCAGTCGAAGTATGACACTTTCTTCAATCGTAATACTCGGTCCCCAGGTGTGTGATCAAATCTTCTCCGCGAAGATAACGCAATGTATTCTTCAGCTTCATCAATTGGATAAACACATCGTGTTCCGGATAGAGCCCTGGCGCGGTCTGAGGTGACTTGAAGTAAAAGGACAGCCACTCCTGAATCCCTTTCATGCCGGAGCGTTGGGCCAGGTCAAGAAACAAAGCCAGGTCCAGCACGATCGGCGCCGCGAGAATTGAGTCGCGACAGAGAAAATCGATCTTGATCTGCATCGGATAACCCAGCCAGCCAAAAATGTCGATATTGTCCCAACCCTCTTTGTTATCTCCCCGCGGCGGATAGTAGTTGATGCGAACTACGTGCGAGAAGTCCTTGTAGAGGTTTGGATAAACCTCGGGCTGAAGGATGTACTCGAGGACTGATAACTTCGACTCTTCTTTTGTTTTGAACGACTCCGGATCGTCCAACACCTCGCCATCGCGATTGCCGAGAATATTTGTGGAATACCAGCCGTGCAGTCCCAGCATCCTGGCTTTCAAGCCTGGGGCGATGATGGTCTTCATCAAAGTCTGTCCGGTCTTGAAGTCTTTGCCACAGATCGCCAGACCGTTTTCCTCTGCAAGAGTTCTCAGCGCCGGAATATCAACAGTCAGATTCGGCGCGCCGTTGGCAAATGGGATCCCGGACTTCAGTGCTGCGTAAGCGTAAATCATCGAGGGGGCGATCGACTTGTGGTTGTCTCGCATCGCCTGCTCAAACGATTGCAACGTTTTGTGAACCGGATGCTGCTTGAGAAAAATCTCAGTCGAGGCCGCCCATATCATTACTACTCGAGAGCAGCGGTTCTTCTTTCTCCATTCCGCTATTTCGTCGATGAGCTGTTGAGCCAGCTTAAACTTGTTGGATCCGGTCTTGACGTTAATCCCATTAAGGCGCTTTACGTAGTTCTGATCGAAGACCGCCTTCATTGGCTTAATCTTCTGCAGTTGCGGCTTCAATTGCTTGAGCAGATCCTTTTCGAGCACACCCGCGTGCATTGCGGCTTCATAAGCTGAGTCTTCGAAAATATCCCAGGCGCCGAAGACCAGATCTTCCAGTTTGGCCAATGGCACAAAGTCTCTAATCAGAGGTACGCGATTGTCGGTTCTCTTGCCGAGGCGAATCGTTCCCATCTGCGTCAAACTACCAACCGGCTGTCCAACACCCTTTTTCACAGCCTCCACGCCCGCGATGAAAGTGGTGCTAACTGCGCCGAGACCCACCAGCAGCACTCCCAGTCTGCCTTTAGGCTCAATAATCTCGGCATCTTTTCGAACTGGCATTATCTAGTCTCCTATTTAACGGTTTGTGGTGCGAATGATACAGATGCGCGTGCCTGCTGTCATCTGGAGCCAATTTGAAGGTTATTTTGCGCTCCGACAGGCGTTAGCTTGTTGTTTGCTGAACACAAAGGAAGCTTATTCAAAAGACTGACGGTCACTTCGGTAACGCAACATAGCTCCGGGATCATTTGAGATCAGCGCCTTGATCCCCAATGAGCGAGCACGCGTGACCCAAATCGGATCTTCAACCGTCCAAACAACAACTTCCAATCCTGCCCGCCTTGCCTTCTCGACGACTCGATCCGCGGCGAGCGCGTGATGAAGGGCTATTTCGTCAGCCGCTGCCGCGAGAGCGGCGTCGACCATTTTGCGCCGGCGAATAGTTGAAAGCGGACGTGTTAGTTTCGGTTCAAACAACGCCGCGGTGCGAATGCCCGAATCGATTCTCTTGACTGACGCGATAGTGGAATGATCGAAACTTTCAACAACTACTCGCTCTGCCATCCCAAATTCGCGCGTCAGCCTCACTACTTCAGCAGCCAGCGCCGGACCCTCATCTGGCTCGCATTTCATTTCCGTGTAGAGCAGGCCCTGATGTGCACCGAAGAACTCAAACACCTGGGCCAGCGTGGGCAGCTTCTCACCGACGAACGACTCATTCGACTCCTGAGTGCGCTCAGCGAACCAACTGCCAACATCAACCTCTCGCAACTCAGAGGCTGTCAGGTCAGACACTGGACGATCAATCAGTCCGGTGCGTTTGAGTGTTGCATCGTGAATAACCACAGGAATGCCGTCGCGCGACAGCCTGACGTCAAACTCAATCCCGTCCGCGCCGTCGCCAATGGCGCGCGAAAATGCTGCGAGGGTGTTTTCAGGGGCCAGTGCTGATGCGCCGCGATGGCCGAGAATGAAGGGAGCGATAGACATGCTGCCGCATTATCCATTTTTCATTTCTTCTTTGATAGAAGAGACAGAAGGTTTGGAGTGAAAGGCGATGAGAGGAGACGCTGAGGATGAAGAGTTGTCCAGCCTCAATTGCCATTACTGGCCACTGATTGCTGCTCCGGGCTGCGAATGACTTTTCGTAGCGTGATATCAAACGTTCCGTATTTCATCTTGATGCGGGCGCTGACCGGAATACGCCTGCTGTCGTTAGTGATCCAGATCGAGAACTTTCCGTCACCCGAAAGCATCCGGTCGGGGCCAAAAACCCCCGGCTCGACCCGAAATGCTTCGACCCGGCCGAGCACAGTCTTCTTTCGTTTTTTCTCGACCACCTGCACCGGGACCTGATAAACGACTCCCGAATCGCTGACCGTTATTTCAAAGCCTTTGCCCACTTCGAGTGGCTGAGTTCTCAGGTAGTAGATAGCGGATAATATGTCCTGCACCTGGCCGGCGAAAGTAGCCACGGCTTCTCGAGGCGGACGCGAAGGATCGTTTGGATCTCGTTCGACCCAGGTTACTTTGTTGTCACTATAAATTGTCTCGCTGATTCGAGCGCGCTTCCCCTGCTCGTCCACTCGTTTCGTTTTCCTGACTGTGAATGAATTAGGGTCGACGGTTGATTCGATCTGTTCACGAAAACGCAAATTGAAAAGCTTCGCGAAGAAGCCCTTGCTGGTTACATCGCCGGTAAATTTTAGTAGATAAGGGTCGCCGCCCTTGTCCATGCCAAACCCCGGATAAGAGATCTTCTGCGCCAACGGCTGTTTGCTGGCCGTGAAGCGAAAATCGGCGACATCAACTTTCTTCAGCAGGGCGCGCGAGAACTCAGCCACATAAACCAGCTCTTCGGTTGGCTCGAAGGGATGAACGCGAGCGCCGTCAGGTTTTTTAGTATTCTGTGCGGTTAAGGGAGCTGGCTGCCAAAACAAAAGCGCCGCGAAAAGAAGCGCAAAGATCCGAGCGCGAGTGCCAGCGAATGGGTTTTGATCTCTTAATATCATTTCCAATAGTACGCCTTGAATACCAGGAACCCCCAGGCGATCACAAGACCCAGGGCTGCCCTATACTCTCGATACCTCAGGTACAAACTTCGGTCGAACCTCGTCCTCGACTGGCCACTTCGATAAGGCGTCACGCGAGGCAAAAAGACCGGCACGGCTCCAGCGTATTCTCTAAAACTCCCGCCAAAGAGTTTTGCCAGTGTCGCGGATTCGACGCGCATAACCGGCAAATAGATGCCAAGAAATAGCGCGACAAAGAGAACTCCGAGCCACCATCGGCCCGAGGCTATTGTAAATCCCAGACCCATGATGAAGCTGCCCAGATAAAGCGGATTGCGCGTATACGCATACGGGCCTGAAGTGGCGAGGGCATCGTTTTTCCTGAGGTGACCCGAGCCCCAGGCGCGCAGCAGGAGGCCGATGAAGGAAAGCGGCGCACCCGCCGCGAGCGTGAGCGGGCGCGGTCGGGCAAACAAAATAAATAACGCGGCACACAAAAACCCAAGCGGCACGCGCCAACGTTGAATCCAGGTTCCGCCTCTACGCAATATTTATTTGACTCCGAGTAGGACAGACATTCCTGTCTGTCCTGGGTTGTTTCATTTACCGAAGCACCAAAACCAAAAGAAAGATTTTTCATTTGTCATGGGAAGCGACCGATGACAGTGGACCGCCGACCGCAGCCATGGTGATCTTTCGTCGGTCGTCCGTCGCCGGTCGTCCGTCTTTTGTTTCAATGACAAATGGAAAATCTCCTTCTCATATTTTGTTAACGCCCCTCAACGGCCTAACCAGGGACAGGCAGGAATGCCTGTCCTACTTTCAATCTCTCGCCTACCGCCTGCAGCACTCGCTCAACTTCGATGTCCATGCAGATCCATTTCGAACACGCACGACGATGGCAGTCAACGCGGCAATCAATGTCCACGCGGTCAACGCAAATATCAGCCGCCCGCAGGCTGCCGTTGCGCCACCATTCTGTGGGACCAAACAAACCAACAATAGAAGTGCCTGCGGCGATGGCCAGATGGGTAGGGCCGGTATCGCCGCCAACGTAAACTTGCGCCCGTTTCGCCAGCTCATAGAACCCCTTCAATGAAAGGCTGACAGCGTGAGCATTGCATGCTAGACTGGATTGCAGGACAGTCTC
>JBOGOP010000328.1:0-5618 GCA_050747225.1 Pyrinomonadaceae bacterium | reverse complement strand
CCAAACCGCTGTACAAAGCGACTCCGGAGCAGTTAGAGCGCGCCCGCCCGTTTGTTGAGCGACAGTTGCGCTTCGAACTGGCAACAGCAGCTTTTGGATCGCTGGCGGCGACGCAGGTGTTCAATGAAAGCGATCCGCAATTGGCAAAGGGTCTTGATGCCATGCCGCGGGCCCGCGAACTCGCCTTGGCAGCCAGACGCGCACGAGCACGTTCGTAACTAAGTAGGACAGGCATTCCCGCCTGTCCAGCTCAAAAAGAGAAAGGGCCACGCCTCTAATGGATGGGTGGCCCTTTCGGTTTTAGCAGCACAAAAAATGACCGTTTAGAATATCGCGAATTCAATTTGAGCCAGAAGGGCTCGCAGATAGTAGCCGGTGGTCGCAGCGAAGCGTAGACCACCGGATGAGGGCGAGAAGAAGGTCGGCACCCTGAAGGGGTGCAAGAAGCATGGTCACCTCACAAGCATATTTTTTTGTCGTACTTGGTTTCCCACTTGCAGGTACTTCATTAGCGCATTGGTTTCTCGCACCCCTCGGAGGGGTGCTGATCGTTTCTTAGCCTTGATCCGGTGGTCTCCGCTGCGCTGCGACCACCGGCTACTATCTGAAAGCCCTCCGGGCTGGATCGTTTTCTGATTTGAACTTCTTAGCCTTTGCCGACCAAACTGAACCAGCACCCTGAATGCTTTAATGTTTGCCAATTAACATCTACCATCCCGACGTGGCCGCTCAACCCAAGACTTTGGTCATCATCAACAACGCAGCCGCCAAGGCTTGGCGGGCCTGGCCCGTTGTTCTGAAACATCTCGAAGCTGCCGGCGTAAGTCTTGACTACTACGAAACCCTGCGGCCGGGCGATGCGACAATCAAAACTCGCAAGGCGTTAAGAGGTGGCGTAAACACGATTGCAGTCATCGGTGGGGATGGCACGTTGAGCGAAGCCGCCGAGGGCTTTTTTGAGTTTAATGAACGGTTGGAATGCCTTCCCTCACAAATCAATCCCGAAGCCCGCCTGGCAATTCTTCCGGCCGGCACCGGCGACGATTTCGCCCGCAGCCAGATGGGACGACGAGAGCCACTCCGAAAGTGGATCGACATTCTTGTTGCGCACTGTCAGACGACTTCTGAAACGCCTAATGAACCTAACAGCCGTCTGGTGGACGTCCTTTACGGTCTCTGCGATGAATACAGAACGCCCTTCATTTGCCTGAACGCCTCGACGATGGGGATTGGCGGGGAAACTGCGAGTCGCGTTGCCGCTCAGGGAAATCTCATGCGGAAGTTTTCTGGTGAAACCAGGTTTGCGGCTGCAGCTTTGGCTGCGCTGGCCGGCTGGCGCGAGCGCCGCGTGCGAGTTGCGATCGATGACAGTGAAGTCATTGAAGGCAAGATGAATCTAGTAGGAGTCGCTAACGCTCTTTATGCCGGCGGAGGCATGATGCTTTCGCCGCAAGCACAGATTGATGACGGAAAGCTGGACGTAGTGACCGCGTCTGGCTTAAGCCGTGCGAACATCGTGCGCGAGCTCGCGCGCATACACAGAGGGGGACACGTGCGAAACCCGAAGGTGCGAATTACGCAGGGTGAGGGAGTCAGCATTGAGACTTTCAGCCCGGAGGATGCGATGCCAATTGAAGCGGATGGAAATGTGCGCGGTGTGACGCCAGTTGAGTTTCGCGTGTTGCCGCAGGCTTTGAAGTTTGTTGTTTGAGAGGCGGAAGAGCGGGGGTGAACCCGCCTTCCCAACCCTGAGACTTTCATGTCGCTCTGACACCTGACCTTGAAAGCCTAACAGTCAAAGACAATCTCGCGACAAGAAGCAGCTCTCAGGTGGGGAAGGCGGGTTTACCCCCGCTCTTCGCCTCGCTGCTCGATCGCCAATATCTTTTGTAGTCGTCGTCGATGTCGCTCTTCGCCGGTGAAGCGCGCCGCCACAAACGCGCGCACAATGTCCAGCGCAAGCTCTTCTCCAACAACACGCGCTCCCAGACACAGCACATTGCAGTCGTCATGTTCGCGTGATTGGTGTCCGGAGTAAGTGTCGCCGCAGAGCGCGGCGCGAATTCCACGGAGCTTGTTGGCAGCAACCGCAGCGCCTACGCCACTGCCGCAGATCAGGATCCCTATTTCTGCTTCGCCGCTTTTGATAGCCCCGCCGATTTTGATTGCGTAGTCTGGATAGTCGTCAGCGATAGAGCCATCGTGAGTGCCAAAGTCGATGAGGTCATGTCCCGCCGCGCGCAGTTCTTCGCTGACTCGCTCATTTAGCGGATAACCCGCATGGTCAGCAGCGATTGCGATTCGCATCGTTTAGAGCAACGCCTTTGCGTGCTTCAGTACATTCTCGACATTGAACCCAAGCTCACGCATCACCACATCGCCTGGCGCTGAAGCACCAAAGCGATTGAGGCAAATTACGTCGCCCTTTGCGCCTACGTAACGGTCCCAACCCTGGCAAACTCCTGCTTCAATACCCAGCCGCGCTGCGACAGCAATGGGTAGGACCTCATTGCGATAGTCTTCCGTTTGCTCTTCGAAAAGTTCCCAGCATGGAAGGGAGACGACCCGCGTTGGAATGCCCTCGGCCTGTAGTTTCTCGCGCGCTTCGAGGGCGAGGGAGACTTCCGAGCCGGTGGCGATCAGAATGAGTTGTGGCGAGGTAGCGGGATCAGCTTCAGCCAGGATGTAGCCACCGCGGCGTAAACCTTCCGCTTTAGCGAAACGGGATCGATCTATCACGCCAACTTTCTGTCGCGTCAGTGCGAGGGCAGTGGGCGCGTGCCGGCGCAAGATCGCGATACGCCAGGCTTCACTGACCTCAGCCGGATCGGCGGGGCGAATGACAAATAGATTTGGAATTGCGCGCAACGCAGCAACATGTTCAATCGGTTGATGAGTCGGCCCGTCTTCGCCGAGACCGATCGAGTCATGCGTGAAGACATAGATTGCCTGCACTTCCGAAAGCGCCGCCAAACGAATCGCCGGACGCATATAATCCGAAAACGTCAGAAACGTGCCGCCATACGGAATCAAACCGCCGTTCAGAGAGATTCCGGTCAAGGTCGATCCCATTGCATGTTCGCGTACGCCGAAGTGAATAATCCGTCCCTCGTATGAACCCGCTTCAAAATCGCCGCCGCCCTTGATGTCGGTATTGTTTGAGACACCGAGATCCGCCGATCCGCCAATCAACATCGGCAGGTGTGGCGCCAGCGCGTTGATAACTTCGCCACTCGCCACGCGGGTCGCGACCGGCTTGGCATCCTTAAAGTCAGGCAAGTGCTTTTCCCAATCTGCCGGCAGTTCACCCTTCCTCATCGAACGCCATTGCTCCGCCAGATCGGAATGTTGCTGCTGGTAGCTTTCACTCAGCGCATTCCATTCGGCCTCCTGTTGCGCGCCACGATCGACGGCTTCGCGAAAATGTTTCAGGGCCTCATCGGGAATGTAAAATTGTTTGTCCTCGGGCCAGCCCAGGTGACGCTTCGTTTCGCGCACTGCCTCTTCGCCGGGCGCATCGCTGTGCGCCTTCCGCGTACCGGCGGTCGGCATTCCGTATCCGATTGTGGTCTTCACTGAAATCAAAGAAGGCTTATCGCCTACTGACTGCGCGTTACGAATCGCCGCCTCAATCGCGTCGAGGTCGTTGCCGTCTTCCACCATGAGCGTATGCCAACCGTAAGCTTCAAAACGCTTAGGCACATTTTCGCTGAAGGCGAGTTTGGTAAAGCCCTCGATGGTCACCTGGTTGTCGTCGTAGAGATAGATCAGTTTGCCGAGTCTCAGATGCCCGGCCAGGGAAGCCGCTTCCGACGCTACCCCTTCCATCAAGTCGCCGTCGGAAACAATTGCGTATACGTAGTGATCGATTAACGGAAACCCTTCTTTGTTGAATTTCGCGCCGAGATGCGCAGCGCCCATCGCCATGCCAACGCCATTTGCGAAACCCTGGCCGAGCGGTCCGGTGGTTATCTCCACTCCTGGCGTCAATCCGTATTCGGGATGGCCCGGAGTCTTTGAGCCAAATTGGCGAAAGTTCTTGAGCTCGTCGAGCGGGAGATCATAGCCGGTGAGATGCAACAGCGAGTAAAGCAGCATCGAGCCGTGTCCGGCTGACAACAGAAACCGATCGCGATTCTCCCACTTGGGGTTCTGCGGACTGTGTCGCAGGAAGCGGGTCCAAAGCACATACGCCATCGGCGCGGCCCCCAGCGGCAAACCGGGATGACCCGATTCAGCCTTCTGCACGGCGTCAAGCGAAAGCGTTCGAATTGTGTTAATGCAAAGCTGATCGAGGTCGGGAGTGGGTGTGATGTTTTCCTGCTGCACGGGTGCGCTCATTTCACCATCCTGATTCTGGGGTTAGGGTTAAGTGAACAACTTTTCATAGACTCGTCGCTGGCGATCGAGCCCTTCCTGATAAAGCGCATGATGCCTCAGGTTTGGCTCGAACACCGTTTCAACTAATTCCGAAGACGGCACTGAAGATTTTTCGATCGTCTGTATTTTGCCCGTCGCTTCCAGCGCAAGCAAGGCGGCGCCACGCATCGACGCTTCCGACCGCTCCGAAACGTAAAGGCGCCGGCCGAGAACATCCGCGAGAATTTGAACCCAGGTCGGTGACGATCGAAGCGCATGACCCGACGCCACCAGCGTCGCACCGGGCGCAAAAGGTTCGAGTGCACGCGCAATCAGCGCGAAGCGATAGGCGATTGCTTCCATTGCCGCACGCAGGATCTCGATTGGAAGCGTTTGCAAAGTGAGGCCGAGAATTGCGCCACGGGCAGCCGGATTCCAGCCGCTGCTTCGCTCGCCCGCCCAGAATGGCAGGACGGTTAAGCCATGAGCGTCGGGACCAAGCAACTCCAACTCGCTCTCTATCGTAGCGAAACTTTCAACCGGCAGCAGCGACTCTTTCAACCAGTTGAAGAGTCCGCCACCTTCTGACAAGGCGCCGCCGACAAGTATTCGATCTCTGCTGGCGCGATAGCACCACAACTCAGGCGGCAGGCGTTCCGGCGGTGACCCCTTAAAGCACACGCGCATCGCGCCGCTGGTCCCAATCATCAGCGCTAGTTTTTCTGTCGAGTGACACCCTGAGCCAATGTTGTTTGCAGCGCCGTCGCCTACCGCCGGAAACAGGCGCGCCTCGCTAAGCTGCGGCCAACGCACTGCGTAAGCGTTGGCAAGTCGATTGAGTGTTTGTTGGGACGACGCGATTGCTGGAAGATTCGCAGAGCTGAGAGCGAGTGCCGCCAACAACTCTTCGTCCCAATCGCAAGTATGTTGATTGAACAGGCCTGTTCCGGAAGCCATAGAAACGCTTACCGCTGTTTCGTCAAAAAATTTGAGCGCCAGGTAATCGGCAAACGACAGCCACTGGCTGGTAGCGCGGAAACGGGATGGCTCTTCTGTTTGCAGTCGCCGAAGTTTTGCCGGCCAGTAGCTCGTATGAAAGCGGCAGCCGGTGCGCGCATGAGTTTTCGCTTCGTCAAATTCCGAACGCAGTTGGTAAACGGCAGCAACGGCTCGCGAATCTGCCCAACCAAGCACTGGTGTGGTCGCGTTTCCGGCTTCATCCACTCCCATCAGGCTGTGCCAAAAGCAAGATATTGAGA
>JBOGOP010000327.1:0-5626 GCA_050747225.1 Pyrinomonadaceae bacterium | reverse complement strand
CTACAGTGCGCCACATCGGCGTATCTAACTGTGTGGCTGTTTCGCATTAACCCTGCCTTCAGGTTAAAATCCTTCGCGCGCGCCGTCCGGGCCTTCCCGCACGGCGCGTTGATATTGAAGCGGGCTATTGATTCCAATACTGTCGAGCAGTTTCCTCCAGAGCGAAGTAGGAATCAGAAGTAGACGACATGTTTTTCCAGGACACGCAACCGCCTTTTGGCCCTACCCCCAATGAACTCTTTGCGCGTTGTTTTCAGGATGTGACGAACAAGACCTGGGGCAACATCAGTCCGCTCTATCAGCTTGATGCTTTCGACTACACGATCTTAATTCTCTACTTCGCAATCCTCGCTGTGTTGGCAGTCTATGGCGGTTATCGCGTCAAACAGGTGATCGACTTCTGGCGGTATCGTAAATTCGTACCACAACCCAAGGGCTCGTTCAGCGAAGACCAGTTGCCGGTCATTACAGTGCAGCTCCCACTCTTTAATGAGATGTATGTGGTGGAGCGACTCGTAAAGGCGATTGCCGAGGTCGACTATCCGCGCGAGCGGCTGCAGATTCAGGTGTTGGACGATTCAACTGACGAAACGGTGAAGCTGGCCGAAGCAACAGTTGATAGATATCGGCAGCTTGGTTTTGACATTGAATACGTTCACCGGTCGGATCGCACCGGCTTCAAGGCCGGCGCCCTTGAGAATGGAATGAAATCAGCGAAGGGTGAGCTCCTCGCAATCTTCGACGCCGACTTTGTTCCCAAGCCTGATTGTTTGCGCAAGCTGGTTAACTACTTTACCGACCCCATGGTTGGCTGCGCACAGATGCGCTGGTCGCACATCAACGGCAATTACAACTTGCTGACTCGCCTGCAGACCATCATGCTCGACGGTCATTTCGTCGTCGAACAAACTACGCGCAATCGCACCGGCGGATTTTTTAACTTCAACGGCACAGCAGGTATTTGGCGGCGCAAAGCAATCGCTGCCAGCGGCGGTTGGCAACATGACACGCTTACGGAAGACACAGACCTCAGTTTTCGCGCGCAGTTAATGGGCTGGAAGTTTGTCTACCTGCTTGATGAAGAAGCGCCGGCTGAGATTCCCGTCGAGATTAATGCTTTCAAGGCGCAGCAGCGACGCTGGGCTAAGGGCGTGATGCAGGTGGGCCTTAAACTCTATCCGAGAATTTGGCGGGCGCGGCTACCGTTGCGCGTGCGGCTGGAAATGTTTTTCCGGTTGACCGGAAATATTAGCTATCCGCTGATTATTGTGGCCAGTTTCCTTCAGTTTCCTTTACTGCTCGTACGTTACAACCAGCCCTTTTACCACCTGATGATTCTCGATCTGCCGCTGCTTTTCTTTTCGTCAGTCTCCGTATTTCTGTTTTACGGCACGGCCGTTTGGTATCTCGATGAGAAACGCATGCCGCGCCTATTGCATCTGCCGCTGGTGATGGGGCTCGGTATCGGCCTGGCTTTTTCCAACGCGCGGGCCGTACTTGAAGCCTTGCTCGGAATTAAGAGTGACTTCGTTCGCACGCCCAAATACCGGGTCGAAAAAAACCAGGACGAAACCTGGAAGCGTAAGAAGTACAAACGCAAGCGCGGCTTGTTGCCACTAATCGAGTTGAGTTTCTCCTTTTATTTCCTGCTGGCAATCTTTTACGCTGCGCACATGGGAATGTGGGGAACGGTGCCTTTCCTGCTGCTGTTTTTCTTTGGCTTCGGGTACATGGGCGTGATGAGCTTCGTGCAATCGTTTAGCGGCGGGCGTCTGGCTTCGCTGTGGAAGCCGGTAACAAAACCCTCCGTCTGACATTTAGTAGATAGACATTCCTTTCTGTCCAGTCGCAATATCCAAACGAATTGCCTGTCCTGCAGATTTATCAGCAACTTTCTTGATCTAACCATCGCCTTAACCTACTATCCCTCAGTTCTCGTTCAGTTTTCATTCAGGCGAGCTTGCCGCCATTCCTGTGCCAAACAGATGCGCTAAGCCGCTTGGCACCTTCCACTCCCATGCTGAGGAAAACCATGTCGACAAAATTAATTTCCGCCTTGAGACTTTGTGTG
The DNA here is from genome assembly GCA_050747225.1 of Pyrinomonadaceae bacterium. Lineage (GTDB taxonomy): Bacteria > Acidobacteriota > Blastocatellia > Pyrinomonadales > Pyrinomonadaceae > PSRF01. The sequence goes on along the minus strand of JBOGOP010000327.1, from coordinate 3,555 downwards.
CTCGGTATTCTGCTTTTGACTTGCGCAATTGGCGCTCTTGCACAATCGCAAGCGACGACTGGAAACATCGAAGGCCGCGTGCTTGATCCAAATGGAGCGGCGTTACCGGGTACTACCGTCACCGCGACCAATCAACAAACGGGCTTTGAAAAAACAGCCACTTCAGACAGCGAGGGAGCCTATCGCGTTATCCTTTTGCCGCCCGGCCCTTATACTGTGCGCGCAAGCGGTCAGGGATTTACGCAAACTGAGTTACGTGACGTAGCCGTTACCGTAGGCAGCAGGACCCCGCTCGACTTGAGCCTTTCCGTCGGCGGCGCCAGCGGCTCAGTCACAGTTACCAGTGAATCTCCTGTTGTTGAGACCTCGCGCACTTCAGTTGCAACCACTATCAATCAACGCTCAATCGAGAACCTACCAATTAACGGGCGCAACTTTCAGGATTTTTCCACGCTGTCACCGGGTGTGATCCGTGATCCGCGCGGCGGAGATCTTTCAGTAGGCGGGCAGCGCGGCACCTTCAATAGTTTGCAGGTTGATGGCGTAGACAATAACAACACCTTTTTCGGCCAGGCGCTCGGCCGCGGCGGCGTAAGACCTCCCTACCAGTTTTCGGAAGAATCCGTGCAGGAGTTTCAGGTTAACCAAAACGGTTTTTCGGCGGAGTTTGGCCGGGCCGGCGGCGCAGTCATCAACGTCGTTACCAAGTCAGGCACTAACGATTTCCATGGTGGCGCGTTTGAATATTTCAGGGACGAATCGCTGAACTCAAACGATCCGGTGACTAAGGCAAATCAGTCGCGCCGGGGGCAACCCAACAAGCGACCGGCCCTAAGGATTAACCAGTTTGGCGCGCGCGTTGGCGGTCCCATTAGCAAGAACAAGGCTTTCTTCTTTCTTACTTACGACGGCCAACGATCCAACGTGCCGCAGGTGCTTGACGTTCCCAATCTCGGCACTGCGCCGGCAGGCGCGTTAACAATCCTGCTGCCGAAGCTCAACACCTATCAGGTCGGACGCAGGCAGGACGTTTTTTTGGCGAAGAGTGAGATCGCATTGAATTCCCAAAACCAATTGACGCTCCGCTACAACCATCAGGGGTTTACCGGAGTCAACAATGAAAACAATGGAATATTAAGCGCCGAGGAACATTCGGGTGACAGCCTGGTTAAGAGCGACACCTTTTCCGGCACGCTAACCACCACCGTCACGCGAAGACTGATTGCCGAATTTCGGTTTCAGCTGGCGCGAGATAAAGAACCGGGACAGGCTAATAGCGATCAGCCCGAGGCTGTGATTACCACGGGCGGCGGCAGTCTAAACATCGGGCGGAACAACTTCAGCCCGCGCGAAACAACAATCAAGCGCATTCAGTTCATCGACAACCTTTCTTATTTGCGCGGCCGCAGTAACTGGAAAGTTGGACTGGATTTCAATCACGACAAAGTCTTCAATTTCTTTCCCGGGCTCTTCAGCGGCTCATACACTTTTCCGTCCTACCTCGCCCTCGCGAACAACACGCCTTCGGCTTACACGCAGAATTTTCCGGGAGCCGGCACCACCGGCGGCACCACAAATCCGAACCAGACGGAATACGCGTTCTACGGGCAGAATGATTTTCGCGCGAGTTCAAAGCTGACTCTGAACCTGGGTGTGCGGTACGACTACGAGCAGCTCGCCTGTCCGCCGATTCAGAATCCGGATCCAATTTTGGTAAACAACGGAATTAACACCGGCGCTTGTCCCAAGGACAAGAACAACCTGGCGCCACGCGCGGGCTTTAGTTACGCCGCTGACGAGAAGACGGTGATTCGCGGCGGCTTTGGAATTTATTACGGGCGCACACCGGCCATCGTGACAGGAACGGCTCACTCGCAAAATGGCATCAACGTCAGCGGCATCAATCTAACCGCGTCGCAAATCGTGAGCGCCGGCCTTGTTTATCCGCATATTCTAACCGCGCCTCCGCCTGGCACGTCCGCCAATCCGAATCTTTTCTTGTTTGCTAACGACTACGTGCAGCCTTACACCGAGCAGGGCAGAATCGGGCTGGAACGCGAAGTGCACCGGGGCCTCAGTATCTCAGCCACTTATCTCTATTATCATGGCTTGCATCTGACGCGAACGCGCGACATCAATCTGTTTGCGCCGGTGCCTTTCGCGCGAGTTGGCCCAGATCTCCAGACCTACACCTTCCTACGCTTTGCGAGCACCACCGTGCGGCCAATCTCGCGGACCAGCGGACAATCGTATAACCGCATCAATATTTTTGAGAGTGCGTCGCGCTCGATGTACAACGGCCTGGCAATTCAGGCTACTCAGCGTTTCACTCACGGTTTTCAATTCATCGCGGCTTATACGTATTCAAAAGCAAACGACGATCGCCCGGATCAGACTGCCGTCGTCTTTGGGGCCGACGATGCGAAGATTGTCGAGAACCAGATTCTTGCGGCGGCCGATTATGGCCGCTCAGATACAGATCTGCGCCATCGATTTGTTTTCAGTCCAGTCTATGAATGGGGCACGATCAAATGGAGCGACAACGCACTCGCGCGAGCGTTGTTCAGCGATTACACCTTCTCAAGTATTATGCAGTTTCAATCAGGCTCGCCTTATTCAGCCCTTGTCTCGGGCGATCCCAACAATGATGGTAATCGTTCAAACGATCGTTTACCTGGAACAGTGAGAAACCAGTTTACGACGCCTTCCGTTTACCAGTTTGACGTTCGTCTCACCCGAGCAGTACGGCTGGGTGAGAACATGCGCGTCAAGCTCATCGGCGAAGCCTTCAATATCTTCAACCGTTCAAACGTGGTGCTGGTAAACAACACCTTCTTCAATTATTCAGGTGGGGCAGCCGGCACATTGACCGCGCCGTCCTTCATCACTGCTTTCGGAACACCGCGAAGCTTTTCTTCACCCGCGTCGGGTACCACAACTTTTGCGTCACCCCGCCAAATTCAGCTCGCGATTAAGCTTGATTTCTGATCGAGTTGTTCTGAATTTCCCGGGAGTTTGCGGCGAGATGGCATCCCTACCTCTCGCCGCTTTTCTTTTCACCACCCCTCGTCTCCCCACGGCTCATGCTTGGCTTGACATCGTTTCCAGCCCTTCCTATAGTTTCCTTTAGATAACCTTCGATCATGAACAACGCTTGCTATTACTGCTGCTGTCATTGCACCTGTTGCGTCTGGTGTCCGGGCGCGATCGGGAAGGCTTTGGCAGGCGTGAAGAGCAGTTGAGTTAGTAGCCAAGCGCAGCAAAGTTTTCGAAAGCCGGTCGCGACCCTGCAAAGGAATCGCGGCCGGTTTTGTATTTTTTGGAGTGCAGCGACCTGTCGCCGCTTTGGTCCAGGGCGACTTGACGACCTGACTCCTCATTTCAGTCAAACGATGGTTGCCACAAGTCGCGACCCTCGAAAGCGGTGACAGGTCACCGCACGCCAAAGTGTTGTCGCAGTCGTCTAGTTGCAATTATGGCCAGCGCGCTATTAAAAGAAATAAAAAGCCCCGCAAAGGGCGATTCAATCGAATCAACTATTGGCAACACACTCCT
>JBOGOP010000326.1:0-5627 GCA_050747225.1 Pyrinomonadaceae bacterium | reverse complement strand
GCGAGACCCTGCGCTCGCAACGTGGCGGTGACATCTCTATCATCGTTGCGAACCGCGAAACCGTCCGCCTGCTGCGCAAGCAATTGCCCGAGTGTCAAATTTCCGTCGGCAACGACTCGTAATCCCCTCCTCCGGACGGCGTTAATCATCCTGCCGTCGAGGACAAGCAACCGGTACGATTCGCCCGGGATCCAGCGTTCGACGATGATCTTGTCGCTATAAAGCGATGCCAGCGCACTCGCCCTGCGACATTCACGCAGGTTTCGGAGATGGGTGGTTATTCCACGCGCGCCTGACGTTCCTTTCGCCGGCTTCACCACCAATAGTTGATCAGCTTGGGTTTGCATGAACCGTTTGACTTTATCGAATTCTCTTAGCCGATAAACTTCGTGATCCGGAACCGGAAGCCCTTTGCGCGCGAACAGCCTGTAACAGAAGGCTTTATCCCCGGCAAGCTGGAGGATCACCGGATCGTCTAACTGCACCTTAAAGTTATTGATTATGGTTACCAAGCTGTTCCGGCGCACCTCCCAAACGCCATCGTCGATCTGTTCGAAGCTCGCCGCGATCTCTCCGGCGGCTTCTTGCCAAATCTTCTTGTAAAATCCGGTAAAGCTCGTCATTTCCAGCGGCTTACGCAAGCCCAGGAGACGATCAAGAGCTTTTTCCAGGCGTAGCTGCCAGCGTAATGAGCTTGGGTACCAACCAGCTATTAGCATCAATCAAAGAGAAGCGGTCCCTACCGAGGCTCGCATGCCGGCAAATTAATCGCCCGTACCGACCAAGGATAACCTGCGCGGTCCCTTGGGCCGCAGCTTGTCTTGCTGAAACGCATCGGAGTGGAGCCCCCTGCGGTAAATCTCAACGCGCAGGAGTTCTTCAAGACGAATATTGCTGAGATTAACGTCGGGGCCAAAGTGGTTCAACAGGGCGAATTGACTCGGTTTGTTAGGGGCTTCAAATACAGCAAATTCAAGACCAAAGGCGCTTGCGAAGCGATCGGCGGCATTGCAATCGAATTCACCCCCGCTCCCGAACACACCAATATTCTGCGCATTTTCCCGCGCCTCAATGACAATGTTCTTGGCGCCGGCATCGAGCCAGCGCTGGCCCTGGTCAATCAAGTCTCCAATTATATCCGCCGTGAAGGTTCCACCATGCTTTTTACCGAGCTCAAATTGCACTTCCAGTCCGCGTTCTTCCGCCATTCCCACTACTTGGCTGGGCGGAAGTTTCAGATCAATAAATCCTTCCCCCGCCTCAACCCGCGTCATCCCGATGTCGGCACACAAGTCGAGATACTCGGATAAGGTTTCGAAAGATCCCGCCACTTCGAAAGGCCCTCCCCCACTGGAGGCGGGGACGCCGTACCGTCGGCATGCATCGACTTTTTTTCTTGTCGCCATTGCGTTTGCAATCTGCCAGCAAGCCATGGACAGTTTTATTGATGACATAAGATGGGAACTCTGTTCGAGATGGCTTTCGAACGTCACCGGGTCGTACCCCGGATCGAACGGCGAGGTTCGGGGCACCATGCACGGCACTCCGATTAGGTTTAAGTAATCCTTGGTCTGATACTTCTGTTTTTTGAACATACCCGCCCTCCTTTCATGGCCACTAACCGGCACAATTCTGAATGAGCCGACACCGAAAGGATTGTTGCAAGAAGTGGACCCCCAAACGTCGGACAGCTGATGGGTAGTGATAAGTAGGAATTGCTGCTGTACTTATATTAGGTATTTTAAAAGAGGAACAGAAGATGAAGAAACCACGACGTTATTTCTGCGGCTCTTAAACCGAAAGTAGCATTGGCGGCACGGAGAGCGGCGCACCGTCCATGATTTACCGAACACCGTTTCGAGGCATCGCTTGGCGTTACCTGGACAGCATTAATATTTAATCTTACCATTTCCGTTTATAAAGAGTGACAAAGCCTCTTCGAATGCCAGATGAGTCTGAAGTAAAGTGGTGGCTGTTCATGATGGGAGGATGAAGGCCATCATGCACGACAGACAATTGGAGACGGTCAAGCAGGTCGGGTAGTTTTTAGCGGGCACCCGATTGAATCCACCGACGGATACCACGCGTTTATACACGCCACTCTGAAGAAGTTCCGCTATGACCAGCTTGGCAAGACGGAGAAGGGTCTGATCTGGCGCTACCTGGGAAAGATGACGGGCTATTCCCGCCAAGACCCAGGAGCGGATGTGCAAGGCGCGACTCGGCAGCAGCGCTGTGGGGCGGGCCAAGGGGGACGTGCGCTACGCGGGATCATGTGACCGCCGATCAATACCGGGTGGGTACCGTGCGTGCAGGCCAAGAACATGAAGGAACCCTGGTGTCTGGCCGCAAGTACCACCACCGAGAGCGCGAGGACACTGATTGACTACTACGCTAAACGCTGGGGCATCGAGAGTAATTCCCGTGACACCAACGGTTGCGTCCCCTCATGCGGCGCTTTTGCGAAATGCTGCTCGAACATCGCACTTTCTCAGAAGTGTTCGGTGTCGTATGAAATGAGGGGATGGCTAAAGACGCCACTGCGTTTTTGATTCTCCGGACTTGCATGGTGTCCCCTATTCACATTACCAGCTCAACGCGGCGGTTTAACGCGCTTTATCGCCGCCTCTCGCGGCCGCAAGCCAATGCCCTGTTCAACGATTGCATCAACGAGCTGTCGGCGGCGTGGAAGTTTCTGACTGCGTTGCGGGCGGACCTTACGATGTTGGTCGTGGCCCGGGGTTTTAGCGGCATTCCGTTGGCTTTCGCGCGACATCTTTCCCGCGTCGATGTCTTGGGATTCAATCAACAGGAAGCCGATCTTTTTCGCGAGCTGGCGCAACTCAAAAACTTGCCCAACTGCCGTTTATGTACCACGGTTGAGGAGTTGCAAGGCCCATATGGCCTGATTTTATGGCTGCCCACACGCATCGCCGCTTCTACGCATGATGAGCAAGAGTGCTTGAGACAGACTATCGCGCATATCCACCAACAAGGTGAACTCTGGGTGGCGCATTGTAATGAGTCAGGCTGGATTCAGCCATTACAGCGCTTGAAGCGCGCGGTGCGCTATCTAAAATCGCGTAATCGCGAGCCCGTGTCCACGTCGATTCGGCTTTTGCCGCTCACTGAACCAATGCCGAGCCGACGTTGGCTCGAGGAACTCATGGCACGATTTGCTGTACAGCAAAATGGTTGGACTTCCTTTGCCCGAACCGATCATTTCGGCGTGGTTTCCGACTGGTCGGCACCAACGCAGATCGCGCCCTTGGGTTTGACACAATCTTCTCCCATGAAAGCGGTTGAAACGGGGCATGCGTTTAGAGCATTGGAGCAGAGCAAACTTTCTGAGGCGCATTACACCTTAACGCGTTTTCGGATGGAAGTGATTCCGCCGTTCATTTCACGTTTGTTCGAGGCGTTGGAGCAGACCGAGCCTGGCTCGGACATTCAACCGCAGCATTTTCACGTGCTCGCTGGCGGCAAAGTGCAAATCGATGCGCTTTGGAAGAGACGGATAGGAGAGCAGGCATTTTTTCTCAAGCTGCCGTTGGTTCCCTTTGCCGAAGCGCGCTTGCGCAACCAGTGTGAACTGCTCGCCTATCTGCTTAGCCAGGAGGTGAGGCGTCGCCTCGAGTCGTTGCCACAACCGGCACACCCACAAAGACTTTTCCCGGAGATTTTTAGCCAAGGCGAGTTTGAGAAACAAGCTTATTTTCTCGAAAGCCACCTCGAAGGCGCTCCCCTGAGCCGTCTGCAAGTGCCGCCTACCGTCTTTCCCAAAATCTGTTACACGCTTTTCTCGTTTTGGCATCAGGTGCAAGCATGCTGCGGCGAGCCAGTGCACATCGATCGCGGCAGATTCCAGCAACTTTTTCAGCAACCCCTGTCACGGCTCGCGGAATGGGCGCAACCGCCGCAGCCATACCAGGACATTTTGCTAAAGTTGGAGCATTTTTTTGCCGGCCATTTTGGCGAGCAACGCATTTACCTCGGCTTGGTGCACGGCGATTTTTCTCTGAAAAACATCCTCGCAGATCCTAAGACTTTTGAGCTGAGCGGCATCATCGATTGGGATATAGCTGCGCGTCAATCCATTCCATTGCTCGACGTGTTACACTTTTTCGTACGCTTGGATCCAGACTCGTTTCGCGCGGTTCCACCTAAAATCGCTATACGCCTGATTCAATCCGACACGCAAGCGTTACATTGGCCTTACTTGCAGGCCGCGATGACGGAATTCGGCTACGAAAAAAAAACGCTGCCGGCTGTCGTCGCTTATTACTGGTTGCAGCGACTCCAAATTTATGTCGATTCGCCGACACATTTGGCTACGCACTTTATGCAGCGCCAATTTTACGAGATCCTTGACTTTTTTAATAATACTATTCTCGAGAAATAAGGCTGGAATACCTCGCACGGAACGAGGTGAAATGTCGTTCTGTATGGCTATAGCCAATTGAAACGGTCAGGCAGCCCCCTCCTGATTTTCAGAAGTTGCTTGCAGCAGTGGTTCTGCTAACTGCAGCGCGTGCTCAACAGGGTTGGGTCTTTGATTTATTCACAACCTCTGCGCCGACAGCAGCAGGATCTGCTGTAGAATCCGGCTCGCGATCTCGACGACCGGGCGATCCGTCTGGATTACCTGATGAGGAACCGCCTCGATCGCCTTGAAACAGAGTTCCCGGCACGTGCGGATCTGCTCCAGCGTCAGTTGATCCTTGCGCGCAAAGATCACGTCGGGCCGGTTATCCAGCAGGATGAACAGGTCCGGTTTTGGAAAGAGCCAGCAAACGAGGAACCGCAAAAAAGGATAATTTAACATGGGTTCCCGTATATAAATAAAGCGCAGATCCGTGACGTAGCGATCGGAGACGATCCAGTAGCCTTTTCGAAGGCGCGGAAGAACCGATTTCAGATACCGGAACAGAAGTTCGGCGTAAATACATAGATAAAAGAGGGTTCCCCTTGCCAGCGACTTGAGCCACTTGGAAGTGAGATAGGCCATTGAAGGCGGCGACGCAAAAAGACCGTCACCGACGGGTTTTCGCTGGAATCGGCTCATCAGCCAGGCACCCCAAGGTTCCCTACTCGGTGTGATGCTGATACCGTACTTACAAAGCATGCGCATCCAGGGGCTTTCCATCTGTCCCCACGGACCCAGGTAGACGGTTTCAATCTTCAAAGCCGGAATGGCTCGCGAACGCTTTTTGATCTCCGCCGCGACGGAACTCTTTCCCGCGCCATCTGGCCCCACGATTGCCACCAATCCTCCCCGGCGGCTTCGGGCTCCGATCCAGCGGACCCGGTACGCGAGATATCGTGCCAAATTCGCGGGATGAAGCCGGAGCCCCGCGCGCAAGGCATCGCGGCGTAGACGCTGCTCCTCTGACGGAATGAGGGTAGTCTTCTTGAACGCCTCGCAGAACATACTGAAGGCCTTCAGGAGGCCCAATGAACCCTGGTGCTCGCAGATATAGCCCCAGTCCAATGCCTGCGTAAGCAACCAGCGTATCTTCTTCAACGACGCTTCACTGAACGGGCTTTTTCGCAGCAGGATATGCCAGACTCGATGAATCAGTTCGTCCTCGCGCGAGAGATAGAACAAACCGTCCTGACGCATACGC
>JBOGOP010000325.1:0-5637 GCA_050747225.1 Pyrinomonadaceae bacterium | reverse complement strand
GTCAGTATTGTGATTGATCAGGTAACCGGCGGCGCCCGAGCCAGCGATGCTGCCGCGTACGCCTGTATCGGCGGTAAGAAGTCTCATCGGCTGTTGCAAGATCGCGGAATCAGTGACACGAACCGTTTTGATATTGCGTAGCGGTCCCAGCGTCCAGCCGGTGTCGTCGTAAGGCCGAGGATCGTTGACGTTGTAATACTGTGTGTCAAGCATCATGTCGGCCATGCGCGAGTACGGCTGATCCATCCGCACAACATACGAGCCCGCCGGAAATTTTTGCTCCTTAATGGTGATGTCCTTATTCGTTTCGCTTACTTCAACTCCCATCAAGCGGAGCAGGTTAACGGTGTCGGCAACTTCAACCTTGCGCGACTGATTTCCGGGAATGACGTAAGCGGCCGGTCCTTCGTTCGTCGCCTTAGCCACAGACCGCTTGCTCTTTAGGTAGAAATTTTGCAGAAAGCGATCCTTGTTGTTGGCCACAAAGTTCATTGCCAGCAGGATCGCCGACTGCTGCATGTTGACGTTGTTGCGCAGCGACCACTTCACGCGAGCCATCGGCGGATTGGGCCGGAACCAATCGCGCTGCGCTTCGGCGCGTACGGTGCGATCGATGGTGTCAGCGCCACCGTTGCCAAAGGTCTCGTAGAAACGCCCGATGGCGTTGTGACCATTGGCGACGTAGAACATGTAGTTTGGCGCCCAACCATCATAGAAACCGTGCGTCCACACTCCAGGCACGCCGCGCTTTGTCATCTCTTCAATCTCGTGATACGCGAGCAACTGCCACTCGTCGATCGTAATCGGGTCGAGCCAGGCGTTGTAGGGTCCGGTGCCGGTCGAGGTGTAAAGAAACGGGACCGATTCGTGCAGGTCGTGAAGGATCGCCGGATGGTATTCGAGAAAAGTCTTCATCTGGTTGCGCGTCAGTGCCAGCGCCATTCCCAACCCGTCACGGTTGTTGTCGTGCGCGACATACTTGCCCCAGAAAACCAGGCCCGGCGCATTTTTGCCGGGGTTGGCCTTGCGGTAGTTGTAGACGTCGACCATCTTGTCGCGGCCATCGACCTCCAACACCGGCGTTATCAAAACGATTACGTTCTTGCGGATCGCCTGAATAAAAGGGCTCTCCTCAACCGCGAGCCGGTACGCCAACTCCATCAACATCTCGGGCGAGCCAGTCTCCGGGGAGTGAATGGAACCTGACGCCCAGTAGAACACTTTGCCTTCGCCAATCAGGCTTTGCGCTTCCGTCTCCGAAATCTTGCGCGGGTCTGCCAGCTTTGCCGTGATGTCTTTGTAGCGATCGAGCTTTGCGAGCAGCGCTTCGTCGCCGACCGCCACGAGAATCTGCTCCTTCCCTTCTTCCGATTTCTCAGGCGCAGTGAACAATCGCACGCGTTTGCTCGTACGGGCCAACTCACGATAGTAGCGATAGAGATCCTTTGAATAGGTAAGCTTGTTCGGCGTTCCCACAATGTAGCCTAATACCTTGTCTGGCGACGGCACCGTGTCAGACATTGGCAGGTGATCCACCAGCTCCGTCAGGAAAAACTTTTCGGTTGTGTACTCTTTGATCTTCTTTGAATAATCGTTTTCGGCGGGAGCAGCGCTCTTGCCCGGCGCGTCAGTCTTCGCATGCGACCTCGCTGGTTTGTCGGCAGTGGTCTTTCTTTGCGCAGAGGCCAAACGAAGCGTGACAGGAAGAACCAGCAGCATAACGACTAAGAGCGGTAAAACGAAGAAGCTTCGCAGAGAAATACGACGTTCTGAATTCATATTCCACTCCAACCGAATTTGATTTTTAAAGCAACTGGCGTGTGCCCGCTATGTTACGAGCGTCGGCCCTCGTGAGTAAAGGTGGTTGTACGAAACTAGTAAGTGAATCAGCCGCGAATGAACGCGGATAAACGCGGACATGATCAAAGCAGTAACAGGATTGCTTTGTCAGATTCGCGTTTCTCCGCGTTAATTCGCGGCGAATATTTTGCTTCGACTAAAGTCCGTTGGCAGTTGTTTCACCCTCAACCGGGACCAGATGAAACGCCAGCTTAGCGTCGTCGGGTGGCAGCACCGGATGATAGGTTTTGCCGTAATGCGAAACAATCTTCTTGACGTAGTTCTGAGTCTCGCCGTATGGCGGCACGCCCTTATATTTGTCGACCGCTCCTTCACCGGCGTTGTAGCCGGCCAGCGCGAGCGAAACGTCACCATCAAACCTCTTTAGCAGCCACTTGAGATATTTCGTGCCGGCTTCAACATTCGCTGTGGGGTCAAACGGATCCTTAAGACCAAAACGCTCTGCTGTCGCCGGCATCATCTGCATCAGGCCCTGGGCGCCAACCGGTGACACAGCTTTTGAATTGTATTTGGATTCCTGGCTGATGACGGCGTGAATAAAGCGCGGGTCGATCCCGGCCTTCTCACCGGCGCGAAAGATAATCCAATCCAAATCACAATCGCCGGATAAAGGAATGTCTGCAGGAATTGTTTCTACTTCCGCGGCGTTGACGACAGGCGCCATTACCGGACTAAGAGTGACGTTTGTGAAATTGAAAATAACGAAGAGCGAAATGATGAACAGGGGGATGGTTTTCGCTGAACGCAAATGGGGCGTGGTTCGAGGGAACCGGGGAAACTTCATTTCTAATTCTCCATGTGAGCGATGGTCCAGAGACCACCAAATTAAAACTTCTAACCTGGGAACGCGGGGGATATCGTCCGCATTTTTGTCCCTGGCTTTTTATCGCTGCGCATGGCCAAACAATCTCAAAGAACGTGCACGCCTTGAAATTCCGCGACCGTCATTAAGACGATCATTTTATTGTGTTAGTTGCTACGTTTCGGTTGCGTTGGGCCGTCGATGTGACGTACGCAAACGAGGCAAACTTTTGTTGCAGAGGGGTACAGAAGATCGTTCAGGTTGAAAGGAGCCTGGCATCCATCCGTGTGCGCTCCAAGGTGAAGAAAAAGCTCTTGCAAGAGAATCAACTAGACTTACACGGCGTTTTCGTTAACATCCTCGGCTCTGCCGCCTACGGTCTTGTTGAGCAAGCCATCTGAATAAGGAAGACTTGCAAGCCTCAACTTGATTTGTAGAGAAATGACCTGAGGAGGTTGTAAGATACTTGGAACAGCAGGGAGAGGCCCTAAAAAATCCCCGACTGGTATTCGTCAGTCATAGCGGTCAAGACACTTGGGTCGCCAAACAGATCGCTCGGGAAATTGAACGGTCTGGAGCCAAACCATTCCTTGACGAGGCGGAGATAGATTGCGGGTGCTGATTTCGAAGAAGACATACGCGACTTTCTTGAGAAAGCGGATGAGCTGGTGGTTCTGTTAACTCCTTGGGCACTAGATCGTCCCTATGTTTGGATCGAGCTTGGCGCAGCGTGGGGTCGTCGAATTCCTATCGTCGCCCTATTACTTGGTATCACTCCAGATGAGTTTCAAAGTCGCCCGGGTGTTCCTGTATTAATGAAGAAGCGTGATCTCCTCAAGTTGAATGATATCGAAATATACCTCGAACAACTTCGAAGAAGGTCAACTTGTAAAGAGGAAGAGATATGAGTAAGCAAATATTTATTTCGTATTCCAATACCGACTCCGAATGGGCTAGGTCTTTTGCAGATGCCCTAGAACGGCATGGTCTTCGAGTCTGGTTAGATAAATCTGAGATTCAAGCTGGGGAATCCTGGAGGGAAGCACTTGAGTCAGGTTTGCGCGAAAGCGACGTCGTGGTAGCTCTAATTAATCCCCAAACATCATTTAAGGCCAATTTGTATTTCGAGCTTGGTGCTGCAATTGGAATGGGGAAGCGCGTTGTTCCGATTGTTCCGCGTGAAATGGATAACTCCAAGCTTCCCTTTGAACTTCGAATGCGCCGCTACTTGGTCAGGGAATCTCCCGAGAATACTGCAGAGCAGTTGGCCGACTCTCTCAAAGCTGCGTGAGCGAGAGTTAGGCTCGTCCGGCAACCTCTCCAGTCTGCGTGTTCACGCGGACGAGCTCGCCTTCCTTAATAAACAGCGGGACGCGTACGGAAATTCCTGTCTCCAGTGTTGCGACTTTGGTGGCGCCGCCAGCAGCTGTGTCGCCGCGCAGTCCAAGTTCGGTTGAGGTGACCGCAAGTTCCACATACTGCGGCAGCTGTAGTGAGACGGGCGCGCCGTTGTATTTCAAAACCTGTAGCGACACGCCTTCCTTGAGATAACCACGATCGGCATCGATCGCGTCGTCGTCAAAAGTAAACTGTTCGTAACTCTTCTCGTCCATGAAATGGAAGCCGTGCGCGTCGCTATAGAGAAAAGATGCAGGCGCCAGCTCGATGTCCGGCTCAGCAAACTTCTCGCTCGAACGGAAACTTTTTTCCAGGACCGCGCCGGTCAGGAGTTGACGCAGGCGCGTGCGCACCATCGTGGCGGCGCCGCGAGCCGTCGGCGAGGCAAAGAAAACCTCCAGCACCACATACGGTTGGCCGTCGACCGTGATCAGCAGTTTTCGTTTCAGTTCATTAGCTGTAATCAGCGCCATGCAGTTCGATCCTCCAACGACAACAATAACCTCCCCGGGCTTCGATTCAAAAATGGAGACTCAACTTGTCTTCCTCTGTGAAATCTCCGTGCCCTCCGTGTCGCTGTGGTGTAATTGAAGCCGGAACAAAGCCAACCTAAAGAGAATTAGATTCAGTCCCTATCTAAACTACAAATGCCTTGTTAGAAAATCTCTCGCGAGCCGCGTAGCCAGATCGGCCGACGCAGCTTCACTATGCGGACTGTGACCGGCAGATTCGAGTATCTGCATCTCTGCGTGTGGCAGTTGTGCGGCGACCGCCTCCAATTCACCAGGTTCGGTGCGCGGATCCAGGCGTCCATGTATGACCAACGTCGGCGCAACCACTTCACTGAGTCGGCCGTCATAAAGGTCGTCTTGCGGCCCGGAGCTTTTCAAAGCGATATCAATCCAAACTTCCGCATGACTGGTGATTAATTCGCGCCAATGCTCCCCGCCAAACTCAAGCGCAAACCGTCCGCAAAGTTCGGCCCCCAGGGCCTCAGGCCGACGTGCCAGCGTCTCGAAAAACTCCCGCGAGCTCGGCTTCATCCGGTAATAGTGAAACGCCTCAAGGATAAGTCCGCGCACGCGGTCCGGCGCGGTGAAGCCGATAATTGCCGCAATGACTGCGCCGTCACTGTGTCCCCAGAAGAAAGCGCGTTCAATCGCCAGCGCGTCGAGGACACTCAAAGTTTCGGCGGCTGCACGGTAATGAAAGTCGACTGGAAAACCATTGTTTAGTCGGGTCGAGTTGCCATAGCCCGAGCGATCCGGACAAAGGACCCGAAATTCGTCGCGCAATTTTTCCAGCTGGCGATTGAAAGGATTCAGGTTGTATCCCCAACCACCATGCAACAAGACAAGCGGCACGCCGTCGCCTTCGTCGCGGTAGAAAATGTCTACCGGACTAACGCCGGGCACAAGCAATGAAGTTTGTAACGATGCGATTGGCATTTTTGGAGTGCGGCGACCTGTCGCCGCTTTCGTTGGTCGCGACCTGTCGCGACCATGCGATTTGAACCCATCACACAAACGTGGCGTCAAGCCGCCACTGACCAAAGCGGTGACAGGTCACCGCACTCC
>JBOGOP010000324.1:0-5648 GCA_050747225.1 Pyrinomonadaceae bacterium | reverse complement strand
ACTAACTCGCAAATGCCGGCGCGCACCAACACCTGGTCATCGGCGATCAAAACGCGGAGGGGCTTTCTACTGATCTCCGCCCGGCGGGGCACCAGTTCCGGTTTGGGAAAACGGTCCTTTCCCTTTGCTTCGATCAGTTTCTGTAATCTATTACTTGTGCGAATCTCCGAACGCATTGCTTGGGGCCCCTTACCTGTCAATATTTACCAGGCCCTTCTTGATCGCATACCGCACCAGACCGGCTACGTCGTGAATGTTTAGCCGTTGCATCAATTGAGCCCGGTGAGTCTCCACGGTCTTAACAGAGATGTTCAAAGAGCGCGCAACATCGCGCGTCGAGGAGCCGTGGGCAATTAGGGTCAAAACTTCCATCTGACGTGGCGTAAGCTCCGTTGACTCACTCGCTGTTTTGGAAAACTCCAGCGATACGTCCGGAGCAATGCTGGGTGACAGATATTTTTCTCCCCTCATCACTCGATCAATTGCCTCTTCCAGTTCGGCGCTGGCCGCGCTCTTTGGAAGATAGCCCACCGCACCAGAGCGCAGCGCATGGAATGCGTATTCTTCCGAATCGTGAACACTCAGAACGATCATACTGACGTCAGGAAATCTCTCGGTGGTCTCTTTCAACACCTCAAACCCGCTCAGGCCCGGCATGGTCAGATCCAATAAAACGACATCCGGCTCGAGCTGCTCGATCAGCGCCAGGGCCTGTCGTCCGTCGCCCGCTTCGCCGACCACTTCTACCTTATCTATACGCTCAAGAAGCGCACGAATCCCCGCGCGAACCAGAGCATGATCGTCTGCCAGCACTACTTGAATAGTTTTCAACTACGTCACCTGTCCCAATGGAGACGGTTACGGGAGACGGCGCGCAACATTTCCTTCTGGGGAAGGTGGAAGGGCTCCACGGTCAGTTATCCTCAACTCGTCGAAAACCCTTCGGGGTTAGTTTCAGGAAAAGGAGTTTGCGGCCACTTTTCCCTAGCTTTGCTGGGCCTCTCCGGAGTTAATGCGAAGGACTATCCCAGAAACCAGGAAAACAAACAATCAGGGAATCCCTTAGAGGGGGTGAAGCACTGAGGGTGAGTATCGAGTCTTAAGATTGTTCGGTTGCAACACCGTTATCCCCTGCGGACAAGTCTTCTTTTTGTCTTTCATTTGGAAAACTTGCCGAAATCCTGGTGCCTCGCGAAGACGATCTAACGTCGAGACGGCCGCCCAGGGCGAGCGCGCGTTCGCGCATTCCACGTAGTCCTACATGAGTCGTGAAGGGCGCCAGATTTTGAGAGTGCGCATCAAAACCAGTACCGTTGTCCCTAACTGAAAGCCGAATCTCACCATTTCTTCCTTGTAACCTGATAGCAACATTCCGGGCCCGGGCATGACGGACCACATTGGTGAGGGCCTCTTGCACGATACGAAAGCACGCAGTCTCGAGATCTCGCGTGAGACGTACCGGCGGATCCGGAAGATTGATGGCGGTGGTGGCCTTGATCCCGGTGCGCTGTGTAAATCGGTCGGTATACCAGCGCAACGCGGTTGCCAAACCGAGATCATCGAGTAGCGATGGTCTAAGTTCGAATGAAAGATTACGCACCTGCCCAAGCGCCCCATCCACGATTGCTATCCCTTCATCGATCAACGCTTTCGCGTTCCCTGAGTCACTAGTGGCCCGGACCGCCTGTAGATTGAGATGGATGGCCGTGAGCACTTGCCCGATCTGATCGTGCAGCTCCCGAGCAATACTTTGCCGCTCCGCTTCCTGCGCCTCGATCAACTGGCGCGGGTAACGTTGCATTGCTTCCTCTGCGCGATTGCGTTCCGTAACA
The DNA here is from genome assembly GCA_050747225.1 of Pyrinomonadaceae bacterium. Lineage (GTDB taxonomy): Bacteria > Acidobacteriota > Blastocatellia > Pyrinomonadales > Pyrinomonadaceae > PSRF01. The sequence continues at coordinate 3,816 of JBOGOP010000324.1, read as the reverse complement.
TCCTGGGCAATTCCGAGTACAGACGGTTTTCCCATTCCCAATTGGATTAATTCGACTGAAAGCAAGGCATCGCGAATTTCACCTGACTTTTTCCGAAACTTGATTTCAAAGTCCGCTACCGCCCCGTGCTCTCGTAGTGCCTTGGCCATCATCAGGCGGTGCTGGCTGTCCCACAAACCAAGCTCAAGGGTCGAGCGACCAATAACCTCGTCGCGGCTGAAACCAGTCATGCGCAGAAAAGCGGCATTTACTTCCAACAACCGCCCATCCTCAAGCAGGGCTATGGACAACGCGGCCGGACTGGAATGAAACGCTTTTGAAAACCTTTCTTCAGATTGTCGCAGCGCCTCCTCAACGCGCTTGCGTGCCGTGATGTCTCTGAAGGTAACTACAACTGCGACAATCTCATTTAGGTCATTACGCACCGGAGCGGTCGTATATTCCACTGGGAAACTTGTTCCATCCTTACGCCAGAAAACTTCATCAGCCACGTGCCGGGACATGCCATCGCCGAACGTGGCGTAAATTGGACACTGCTCTTTCGGATAAGGGGTGCCATCGGTTCTGGCGTGGTGCATCGTCTGATGCGCAGGTTTTCCCAACAGTTCGGCAACCTCCCAGCCCAACATACGGGCCGCCGCGGGATTCTCAAAAACGATATTCCTTTGGATGTCTACCCGATGGACACCTTCTTCCATTGAATTCATCGTAAGTTCGAGCTCGCGGCGCAGGTTGAACGTTAGTTCTTCCGAGCGCTTGCGCTCAGTGATGTCTCGCGCTGTGCCCTGTACCCTGACCGCGACGCCGTTCTCGTAAATCAAATGACTACTAACTTCAACCGGAACGCGGCGCCCGTCGGCCGCTACGATCTCGATCTCATACTTCGTTTCTCCTTCGTCGATCAGCTTGTGGCACAGATTCTTGCTGACCACTTCCAGGTGCTCAGATGGTATGAAGTCGCTAAACTTCTTTCCGATAATTTCCGTTCGCGGAAAGCCACATAATTTTTCTGCAGCGCGATTCACTGATATGTATCTTCCGCTGAGGTCGTGAACGTAATAAGCATCCTTCGCGTTCTCAAACAACTCGCGATAACGTTCTTCACTCTCGCGCAGAGATTGCTCAGTGCGAACTCGATCCAAGGCCGCGCCGCAGTAGGTGGCAAGCGCGTGCAGGTCTTTCAGGTCTGAATCATCGTAAGCATTGGGCGTATAACTTTGAATCGACAACAGTCCGATGACCGTTTCAGCGTGGCAAATCGGCACTTTCATAAGCGACGCCGAAGGCCTTGAGTTGTCGCCGAAAGGAATGGAGTCCTCTTCAAATTTTACCGGAACTTTTCGCAGTGTGAGTTCCGGTCCATCGTCAATTATGCGTCTGCTTCGCGGGGTGGGCTTCCGGACAGCGACCGACGCTGTAACATCGACGCGCTCGCCGTCAATTGTGTCCATATTCAGCAATGGGTCGACAACGTCGGTAGCCTCGTCATAGAGGTCGAGGTTGCACGAATCCCACCCGAACAATTCGTGGGCGGTATCGGCGATGATTCCTGCCGCATCAAGTTGAGTAATGGCGCCGCTGAGATTTCGCGCCAGCGTGGCGAACGCAGCGCTCCTGGCTTCGACCAGCTTGCGCTCGTTTATGTCCTGGGCAGTGCCTTCGTAATACAGAACCTTGCCCTGTTTATCGCGAACGACCCGAGCGTTTACCGTAATCCAAATCCTGTTTCCGTCTTTACGGATGACCTGGTGTTCAAACCCGCGCACCATCCCGTACTGCTCGAGCAAGCTTTTGAATTCTTCGCGGCGTTCCGGCTCTGCATATATTTCTCGGGAAATATCCGTTCGGTTACGAATCAATTCTTCCGGAGAATCAAATCCGTGCATACGCGCGAGAGCCGGATTCGCAGTTATATATCTACCTTCAGGAGTTGATTGGAAGATACCCTCGCCCGCATTTTCGAAAATATCCTGGTATCTCTGCTCGGCCCGTCGCAGCGCTTCCTCCGAACGTTTTCGCTCAGTGATGTCGCGAACTACGGCCAGTCGATAGTCCTTTTCGAGGCGAATATTTTTCACATTGATTTCAACCGGAAACGTCGTCCCGTCTTTCCGGCGGTGAACACTCTCGAAGATCGCAAAGCCTGACCTGTCCATCTCCTCGAGCGTGAGTTCGGCGAACGAGGGTGTGATCACGGGATCGATATCGAAGGCGCTAAGAGAAAGGAATTCCTCCCGGCTGTAGCCAAGGCCCTGATGCGCAGCCAAATTGCAGTCGAGGAAACGCAGAGTATTTGGATCGAGCACCTGAATAGCGTCGGTCGACCTATCAATTAGATCGCGAAAGATTTTCAGTGACTCTCTTGCTTGTCTTCGCCCGGTGATATCTCTGGTGATTGCGAGTTGCGCAATGACACGAACGGCGGCGTCGCGCAGTGGAGCCGCGTGAGTCTCCATTAGCCGGCGAACGCCGTTGCGTCCGATGATTTCGAATTCAGCTACTACCGACTCTCCCTGACAAACTCGTTCATGCATGGCTATGAAAGCTTCGCGCCACTCTGGCGCAATTAGCGGAAGAATCGATTGGCCAATCACTTGCTCCCTGGAATCAGCTCCGACCATTGCCATACCGGCCGGGTTCATATCGAGGAGCGAGAAGTCAGGCCCAACCAGGGTCACGCATTCCGGCTCTGATTCGATTATGGTTCGCCGAAAAGCCTCGCTCTCTCGTAGAGCGCTTTCGACGCGGTCGCGTTCAGCGATGCGTTGTTCCAACTCTCGAGCATATTCTTGGCCGCGTTGGAATAGCCGAGCATTCTCTATGGCACTGGCTGCAGAGGCTGCGATCGACTCAGCCAGCCTCACGTGTTCCGACGTGAAGAAATCCGGCTCGGCTTTATCCACAGAGTACAAGCCTATGATCTTGCCGTAGGCGATTAGAGGCACGCCGATCCAGTTGCGGGTGTGTTCGGCGCCGGCCGCGAGCTGCCAGCGGGGCTCCTGCTGAGTATCAGGCACCAGGAAACTCCGGCCGCTAGCGCATATTTGAGCGATGATCGAATTGGATGTGGCGTCAAACCTATTGGTTTTAAGCACACTGACATCAGAGGTGAAACTCTCATAGCCTTTAATTGCGCGGACAACAAGGCTCGAATCAGCCATCAACATAACGTTGGCGCTGTCGTAAGGAACAAGCTTGCGCAGATACTCGAGGAGCGTTTCCAATACGCGCTCCAGACTGAGATCCTGAGTGAGGGCGAGATTGGCATCACACATGACAACGGCTTGAAGTCGCGCCAAGCGCTCTCTGGCAAGTAGTTGTTCTTTTTCCCGCTCCGCTTCCTTCCGCGCAGTAATATCTTCGGTGAAGCCTTCGTAGTAAAGAACTGTGCCATGCACATCGCACACCGAACGCACATTCTCTGATAGCCAGATTTTGCCGCCGTCCTTTCGGTAGGCCAGGTGTTCGAAGTTGTGGACTATTCCGTTTTCCTCGAGTAGGCGTTTGAATTCCAAGCGATGCTCAGGGTCAACGTAGTGTTGCCGAGCGATGTCAGTACGACTGGCAAGCAGTTCTTCAGGAGAATCGTAGCCGAGCATCCGCGCCAAGGCAGGATTCGCCGCCCTGAAATGCCCGTCGGGCGTAGTTTGAAAAATTCCTTCGACCGCGTTCTCAAAAATACCTCGATACTTCTGCTCAGCTTCGCGGAGGGCTTCTTCCGCGTGTATGCGCTCGGTGATATCAATGCAGTTTGCGATCAACGTCGGTTTTCCGTGGAGCGTCATGGCAGTGATGTTGCAATTAACCCAACGTTCC
>JBOGOP010000323.1:0-5654 GCA_050747225.1 Pyrinomonadaceae bacterium | reverse complement strand
GTAGGAGATATTGGCTCCACCAATAGCTACCGCAACGTCGGCCCGGTCCAAGGCCTCATCGCGACTGGCCGCCCAGCCTTCGTCCTCGCCGTAGGCGATCTCACCTACGGAAACGCCAAGGGCCAGGACGATGTCGACCAACATTTCAACGATGTCATGGCCTGGTCGCAGCTCGACGTTGCTTATATGCCTGCGTGGGGAAACCATGAATGGGATAAATCGACCGACGACTTACGCAACTATAAAGGACGCTTCGCTTTCCCTAACCCACAAACTTCTCCCGGCTCGCCATCCATCAGCTGTTGCGGAGAGGATTGGTACTGGTTCGACTATGGTAACGCGCGCTTCATCGCCTATCCCGAACCCTGGTCCGGTGCTTGGAGCGATTGGCAGACCAAAGCCGGCACCATAATGGCACAAGCCCAGGCAGACCCAACCACTAGGTTCATCGTAACTTTCGGTCACCGACCCGCCTACTCATCAGGCCATCACCCAAGCTCATCAACCCTACAACGTATCCTCAATGCCTTGGGCGATACCTATAGTAAATATGTCCTCAACCTCAACGGACATAGCCACAACTATGAACGTACACACCCCCAACACGGTGTGGTCCATATCACCATCGGCACAGGCGGATCAAGCCTCGAGCAGGATGGCTCCTGCCTGTGGCTGACCTGCACCCAGCCTGCCTGGTCCGCATTCCGCGCCATGCGCCACGGACTGCTGCGGCTGCACTTTACTGCTACCGGCATTCAAGGAGCGTTTATCTGCGGTTCCGCCGGCGGAGGTACCAACGATGTCAACTGTACCGCTGGAAATGTCGTCGATAACTTCACTCTCGGTAACCAAACGCCTCCTCCCTTAGATACAACACCGCCTTCTATCCCAACCGCTCTGCGGGCTACCGCGGCTTCAACCTCGCAGATCAACCTCGCCTGGTCCGCATCGACCGATAATGTGGGCGTTGCCGGTTATAAGATATACCGTAACGGCAGTCGAATAGGCGTAACGACGAAAACCTCATATAACGACAGCAACCTCGATCGATCCACAGCCTATACTTACAGGGTCGATGCCTACGATGCAGCAGGTAACACCTCGGCCCATTTATCCGCTGCAACGGCGACTACCCTGGGATCCTCATCACCATCTGGCGGATCGATCTTAACCTTCCTACCGATTGCTGATGCCTCGATTAAATACAACAGTCCAACCGGTAACTTTGGGACATCCAAGCTTGAGGCAGACGCCAGCCCCCTTGCGGAGTCCTTACTTAAGTTCGATGTCACTCAGATCGGCCAAAGCACGATCACCGCTGCGAAACTGCGCCTGCACAATGTCAACGATTCCGACAATGGAGGCGCTATCTATCGAGTGGCCAACAACAGCTGGTCCGAATCGACCGTTACCTGGAACACCGCTCCTGCGGCCGATCCCACCCCCATTGCCTCTCTGGGAGCGGTTGCCATCAACACCTGGGTCGAGGTCGATGTGACCCCGCTCGTCACCGGCGATGGCACCTACAGCCTGCGCCTCAAATCCTCATCCTCAAATGGGGCTGACTACGCGTCGCGAGAATCCTTCTCTGGCTTCGCCCCCAAGCTCATCGTCACCCTCGGCAACGGCGGCCCGTCGGATAGCACCGCCCCAACCCTATCAATCGTCGCACTTTCAAACAGCGCCACGGTTACCAATACCATCACCGTAACCGCCAACGCATCCAAGAATGTCAGCGCGGCGGGCGTGCAGTTCATACTCGATGGAAGCAACCTTGGCACCTCTGTGCCCCAAGTGCCAAGACCCGGGTATCTAAGCCCCATCACCGATCCCGTATTCAACACCGAGATCACCCGAATTACCGCCGATTCAGGAACCGCCCTCTCTTGGGCGGGACCCCCGAGCGGCAGTGGCTTTTGGGGCGCAGATGCCCGACACCACTATTCAAAAGATCAACCCTGGAGCTCAGATAACGCACTGCTGATGCTGCAAAACAGTGGTTCGCCTTCCCAGGTTATCCTTGATGGCGAAACCTACCAAGTACGTTACGGCAAGTGCAACAACTATAATCCCAGCGATGACCGTTGGCACCCAAGCCTACAGCATCCGCGTGAGCGCATTAACGTACGTGGCACCACGATCGAGTGGTTCGATGTGGTCAACTGCGCCCAAACACGTAGCTGGACGCTGCCTCTTACACCAAAGTACCTGGGCAATGGTGAAGGCAATGTGTCAAACGACGGACGCTTCGTCCTGCTGGCAGATGCAACCCACATGTTCCTGGCCGATATGGACCCCCAAGCCCCACTCGCATCCTACACCGATGGCAACAAACGCATCGGCCCAACCTATGATGTCTCTAACTGTGGCTTGTCTTCCGGCTGCATTATCGACTGGGTCTCAGTCTCCCCCTCAGGGAAATACGCCGTGGTCAGCTATAACGGAGATCACCTGCGCATATTCGACATCAACCCAAACACCCTCGCACTATCACCACGTCTCATGCCTTTAAGCTCAGTACAGTGCTCGGGACACGATCCCACCAAGGGATATATATTCGACCTAGGCCACGCCGACATGGCCCTAAACCCATTCGACAATGACGAGGACGTCATCATAGGACAGCGCCGCTCTTGGTGCCCACCCTCGGTCAACGGAACTTCTTTGGGTAGCGTCATCATGGTGCGCTTGGCAGACAACACAGTTACCACGTTGACGGATCCGACTAACGAGGCCACCGCACATCAGCTATCCACCCGCAACTACGACCGTCCAGGCTGGGTGTATGCAGGCTACTACCAAGCAAGCGCCAGACGATTCAACGATGAGATCGTCGCCATCAAAATGGATGGCAGTAAAGCCGTTGAGCGCCTTGCACATAAACACGGCCTCTTCAGCAACTGCTACCGCTGCGAGGCCCACGGAGTCCCTTCACGTGATGGAAAACGAGTGCTCTGGGCAAGTAACTGGGCCCAGAACTGCGGCTCTTCTTGTGGCCCCAATACCGAAATAAAAGCCTATGTCGTCGATGCTAGACCGTAAATCAGTAGTGCTTAGATCATCCCTGGAACCAGGGTTTCAGCGAGCGAGAAGCAACGCGCCGTTTCAAGCGCTTTCAATGGTAGGGTTGCGCCGCTCTTGGTTATTTTTGATGGACTTGCAGCGCTGCCGTAGTAAACCGGCCGGTTGATTTGGTGTTGACCTTAGCTCTTCTGGCTTGGCCATCGTATGTGGCGATAATTGCAAAGGCAATCCACGCGAACCGCGAATGTAATCCCTCGTGGGTTAGGGAATTGACCAGTGTGGTAATATATATCCCACCGAGTCCTAGCGCCCATAATAACTCGCGCGGCGTCCCTGCGTAGGCATAACTCCTCAGGATCATGGCGCCAAGCGCACCAAACAACAGCACGAGCCCTAGGAAGCCGATCATGCCTCTCTCTACGAGATAAGATATGTAGTCGCTATGCAACTCCCAGCGCGTGCCTTCTTTGTTTAATGGCCCTTCAGACCCCATCTTGAATCCACCCGGCCCAATTCCAAACGGGTGACGCACGAAGGAGTCATATCCCGCGGTCCAGATCCTGCTGCGATCCGCTGCGTTGCCAATCCCTCGGTTAAGAAAATCACTGTCCCCAATGATCCGTGGAACAACCGTAAATCCGATCAGCACTAGAAACGCGACGGCTGTGATTGCGTACTTAATTTTTTCAAACATCCTCATATTTAACCAATATACTAGGAATATTGTGATGCTCGCGACCATAAAACCGATTAAGGCAGTGGTCGATTTTGTTGCCAGCATGCCTAATATTATCAAGACGCCACAGACGATCCTAAGTACAAGCGGTATTGCTATATACGGCACTGTGATAAGAAAGAAGCTCATGGCTAAGTAATAGCCTGCAGCGTTAGGATTATCGAACGTGCCTTCTGCACGTAACATTGCACCTACGCTGAGATCTGCAATGTTGAGCGCTGCTTCGATGGTCGCAGCGACTATCCACGATAGGACCATCGTCCTCATGTCACGATCGTTCTCTATCACGTTGCACATCGCGATAAAGACTATGTACAGATATAAGTCTTGAATGAGTGTGGCAATATTTGTGAATACCGCGATGCTATTGAACATCGAGATAACACTGCCCAGGAGGATAACCAAAAATGGAAACGCTAACCTGACCCGTAATTGTTTGCGGCGTGCACTAAAATACACAAGAAAAACGCCTAGGAACACCAGATTGATGTAGTCGAACGCTATCGTATTGAGCGGAAGGGATGGTTTATGGAGGATAATAAGCGCAGGCACCAATATGAAGTACACTTGCTTGACCATCTCGAAGAATCTAAGCCTGGCCTTCATGTCCACCTCTTATGGAGCAATCTGCGTGGTCAGATTTCACCATTTTACTTCCCGGCGTGTACCGCCGCGCATAACAGCGTATTACTGCTGCGCGGCGGTTATCGCAGGGCACTCCGGGAATCGCTCTGAACATACGGAGTGCCCTCCAAATCACTCACTCGGCCAATATGACCAGCTCTGGCTTAAAGCCCGCATCTTGCCTCGACGGATAATCCGCACCGTCTGTGGAAGGAGAGATGATCCTCATGCTATAAGTGCCATCGCCTGTGATATACGAGGTCACATCGGCCTGCACCCAGGTGTTGAGTGTGACGGGTCCTAACGAAGCGATCGGCGGCTGCGTCGCAACCGGGGCGTTGTTCCAGGTCACGGTCGATTCCAACCAGGAATTGTTAGCAACTCGGTAGATCGAGCCTCCATTATTAGAGGGATTGACACAATAAAAACGCAGCACAGCACTGGTCACGCTCCTCCCACCGACTCCCGTAACAGTAAACTTGATGAGGGAGTCTTTTGCAGAACTGAAGAGCAGCGAATTATTTTTGGCCACCTCGAGCTTGGTGTTGGTGCCAAAATTGCTGCCCGCGGAAAGGCCAGCCTTAATCGTAGCATCGGCGACAGGGTTAAGGGTCAGCGTGATTCCAGAAGGAGCAGCCTGGGTGGTCGCGGAGGCCGGGCTGGACGGGGCTGAGGTGTTGCCCGCCAAGTCGAAGGCCTCTACCCGGTAAGTGTACAAGGTAGAGGGAGTAAGCCCTGTATCATGGAAGGGTGCGGTAGGCGTAGCTGCGGATGCCGTAGTGCGAATCAGGTTGTCGTCACGATATACATTGTAGCCGGTCACCCCCACGTTATCGGTCGACGGCGACCACGTAAGGTCGATTTGAGTCGAAGAGACAGTCGCCGCAACCAGGTTCGCGGGGACGGTGGGCGAAGCGAGATCGGCCGGGTCACCATTTTGACGCTCATAAGCACCCAGATCGTCATAGGTGCGCGGTCCGGCACCGCTATTGACGACGCTTGGCTCGTCGACCCGAGGGTTCCCCTCGAGGTCGGTGTCCCGTGCCCCGTTCGCCCCGGAATTAGCGGAATCGATAGCTGGAGATATGGCGGTCAGGCGGAAATCATCGGCGCCAGGATTGAGAAACTGCGGTAATGCCTCCCGGCCGTGGCTCTCTTGAGGCGCTGCCGCTCGCATTGCCGCTAAGGAGGAATACGAGACACCATCCCAGACGATCATGACGCCCGGTTGGCTTAAATACATCAAATCGTAGTCGATCGTCGTGCCCGG
>JBOGOP010000322.1:0-5741 GCA_050747225.1 Pyrinomonadaceae bacterium | reverse complement strand
CTTCATCGCCAACGGAGTAACCGGGGCACGCATGATGTGGGGCTCTCCAACGCACCACGAGTGGCGCAAGGAGACTGAAAGCGGTGCTCTGCTCGCACCTCGTCTGAATATTGCCAGTACGATCATCGATGGTCCAAAACCGATCTGGCGAGGTTCAATAGGAGTCGCCAACGAAGCTGAAGCTCGACAAGCTGTCATTAAATCGAAGCAGGAGGGAGCGGATTTCATAAAGGTCTATTCCTTACTTCCCCGGGAAGCCTATTTTGCAATAGCGGATGAAGCGAAAAAGCAAGGCATTCCATTTGCCGGACACGTACCGGAAGCGGTGAAGGCCGCTGAGGCTTCAGACGCCGGGCAAAAGAGCATCGAGCACTTGACGGGTGTGCTGCTGGCCTGCTCGCACGACGAAGAGGCAATCAGGGCTGAAATGTTAAAAGCCCTGTCCACTGGTGATGAATCCAGCGCCACGCGCTTCCGTCGCCTGACGGTCAACGTCAGAGCCGCACAGAGCTACGATTTAAAGAAAGCCGTGGCGCTCTTCGCGCGCTTCAAGAAGAACGGCACCTGGCAAGTGCCGACACTGACCGTTCTACGGTCCATCACTCATCTTGACGATCCCAACTTCACCAATGACCCGCGGCTCAAATATATACCGCCCGGATTAAGGCAATACTGGGATCCAAAGAACGACCCGCGCTTCAAAATGTATACCGCTGAGGATTGGGTCCAGTCCCGAAGGGTTTATGCCAAGTACCTTGAACTGACGGGCGCAATGCGCCGCGCTGGAGTGGAATTTTTGGCGGGAACAGACGTGTCGAATCCATATTGTTTCCCAGGCTTCAGTATGCACGACGAACTCGCCCTTCTCGTCGAGGCAGGGTTCACACCGATGGAAGCGCTCCAGGCAGCTACACGCAATTCGGCCAGATATCTCGGACTGCTCGAATCGCTGGGCACAATAGAGCAGGGAAAGATTGCCGACGTTGTGCTGTTGGCGGCGAATCCACTGTTGGATATAGGCAACACGAAAAGGATTGATGCCGTGGTTGTGAATGGCAGGCTCATTCCCAAGCCAGAGCTGGAGGAAATGCTGGCCCAAGCCGAAGCGGCCGCCAGGAAAGAATAAATGCCGCTGCCCCGACTGAAGACTATTGCCGTGCTTAATGCTGAAGAGCCGTATCCGTCCCAGGGTTACACCTGGTATGTGGTCGCGTCCTCATGCTCGCTTACATCTTCTCTTTCATTGACCGGCAAATTCTCGCTCTGCTGGTTCAGCCAATACGCCGTGACCTCGGTATCAGCGACACGCAGATGAGCCTGCTGATGGGTTTCAGCTTCGCGGTCTTCTACAGCTTCTTCGGCATCCTGCTTGGCCGCCTGGCGGACTCTCGGAGTCGCCGGACAATCATCGTCATCGGCTTCAGCCTGTGGAGCCTGATGACGACCGGGTGCGGCCTGACCAGGAATTTCGTTCAGATGCTGTTGCTCAGGATGGGCGTCGGAGTCGGCGAAGCCAGTTTGTCGCCGCGGCCTACTCGCTCATTGCCGATTACTTCCCACCGCACCGACGGGCGACGGCGATCAGCGTCTATTCGATGGGCATCTACATCGGCTCAGGCCTGGCTTTCCTGCTGGGCGGAGCCGTGCTGGGCGTCGCCTTTGCCCAGCAGATGTGGTCTCTGCCGTTGGTCGGTTCAATACAGCCCTGGCGAGTGGCCTTTTCGTCAACGGTCTGCCGGGATCACGCTGGCCCTGCTGGTTTATACAGTACGGGAGCCTGCGAGGCGGGGACTGCGGCTCGTGATAGCCGCTGACGGGACATTGAAAAGCAGTGCAGGCGCCGATGCGCGAGGTAGTCGCTTACATCCTTGAAAACAAGCGCACTATCCTTTGTCACAATGTCGGCTTCGCGCTGCTGACTCTGTCATCTTACGGCGACAGTGCCTGGGCGCCGACCTACTTTATCCGCAACCATGGTTGGACGGCTTCAAGGATCGGAATTGTCTACGGCCCCCTCTACTGTATTTTCGGCGTGCTGGGCGTTGTGGCGGGCGGCCGCTTCAGCGGCTGGTTAGGTGAACGCGGTTACCGCGACGCAAGTCTGCGCGTTGCGCTGATCGCGTATCTGTTCATAATGAACCTCATTGGTCTGGACCTGGGACCGACGGCAGTAGCGTTGATGACTGACTACGTTTTTCGGGATGACCGGGCCGTGAACTAATCGATTCTTCTGGTGGGCGTAACGGCGCATTTGGACGCGGCAGTGTTCCTGTGGGCCGGCCTCAAACCCTTTTTACGTAGCCTCGATCCCCTGGATCAATGGATGGCCCAGAGCTGAGGCAGGCTGAAAGGAATCATGACATTGGATCAAGCGCCGGTCATCAGCGAAAAAGGATTCACAATGCAAATGCGAATCATCGTTCTTGCTCTCTGACAAACTGTAACCGCAGCCTTGGTTGGGCAGAATCGTTTAGCGAGCCCGCTGGAGAATGCGACGAGCGTTGTGATTACCGGTGCGACGCTGATTGATGTTCGCACCGGTGAGCAAATCAAAGACAGTGTGATCGTCGTTGACGGTGATCGCATCAAGCAGGTCGGAAAAGCCCGCGAAGTTAATATTCCACCATCAGCCAAAATTATTGACGCGAGAGGTAAATGGATTCTACCGGGTCTAATCGAGCTCCGCTCGCATGTTTCACAGGCGAGGAGTCTGCCGCTCCAACTATATCTCGCCAACGGCGTGACAACGATTCGAGACCCGGGGGGAAATCTAACGCTGGTGCGCCTGATGCGTGAGCGGATTGATTCAGGCAAGCTCATTGGCCCTAGACTCTTCTTCGCCGGGCCGATACTCGACGGCAACCCGCCGTTCTGGGCGGCGGCCAGTATCATGGTCGACACGCCTGAGCGCCGAAAGCGCAGTCAATTTCCTCATTGACCAGGGAGTTGCCGATTGCGGAAGGCTATGCCTGACCGAAGGAGGACCAGTGCCTTTGACCAACACCCGCTGGGGCCTCAAGAAACGTGGGGGCTGTGGCCGAGCTTTTCCCGGCTGCGAGGTGAAAATTATCTCAACTGAAGACGGCGTCACAGAGTTAGGTCTGAACGAGACGGGCGAGTTTGTGACGCGCAATCCCGGGGTCGCACGAGGTTACTGGAAGCTGCCGGAGGTGACCGCAGAGAGGTTCCGCGACGGCTGGCTCTATAGTGGCGACCTAATGCGCTGTGATGAGGACGGCTACTACTATTTCATCGGGCGCAAGGACGATATGATCAACGTCGCAGGTGAAAATGTCTATCCCAAGGAGGTCGAAGATATTATACTGCGCCATCCGAACGTGGCTGATGCATGTGTGGCGCCGGCGCCGCACGAGGTAAAGGGTGCCGTGCCGGTTGCGTTCATCGTCGAGCGAGAGAAGCAGGCCACTACCGAGGAGGAGATCAAGCAGTTCTTTCTTCAATATGGCGCGCCCCATGCGCACCCCCGCCGCGTCTATTTTTTCGATTACATGCCACTGGGGGGAACCGGCAAGATCGATCGGAGTGCATTGAAGCTGCTCGCGTAAGAACGCATGGGGGTGTCTGACAATGGAACTTCCTAGCCTCGCTTCCTCGCCATATCAAAGATTCTTAGGCCTGACTCTGACACGAGCAGAGGATGGAATTGTGGAGATTCGCCTACCGTTTCGGGAGGAGTTTCTCCGTCAGGACAACTCAGACTGGTTACACGGCGGCATACTCAGCGCGCTGATTGATATTGCCGGCGATTATGCCATCGTCACGAAGTCTGGCGTTGGCGTCCCGACAATCGACCTTCGGGTGGACTATCTACGTCCCGCGCGCCGTGGCGATCTGGTGGCCATCGCACGTACCGTTAGGGTCGGTCGCACTATCGGAGTTGCTGATGTAGAGGTGCGGGACACCGGCGGTGTACTGGTCGCAGTGGGGCGCGGTGTCTATGCTATGCCCAAGGAGTAATCGCGACGGATATGCTGAACGGTGTTTGGGCTCTCGTCCCAGTAAAAGATTTTCAGGACTCGAAGCAACGGTTGGGAGGGGCCGTATCAGCGGCCATGCGCCGTCGCTTAGCCGAGGCCATGTTCCGAGACGTGCTGAACACGTTGACGACAGTCCGGCACATCGAGCGTATTGCTGTTATTACGAAAGACAGACAGGCTGTCAACATCGCCACTGAAATAAATGCTTTTGTGATTCACGAATCGGAGAATCAAGGGGAGACTAGAGCCGTAGGGCAAGCCACAGACGTTTTGGTGCGGCTTGGGGTTCGTACGATGCTGGTCGTACCCGGAGACATCCCGTTCATTACGAAGGAAGATGTGGAGACAGTGCTGAGGGCCGGTTGCATTGCTGACGTTGTTCTGGTTCCCGCGCACGACGAACGCGGCACCAACGCCGTCTTGCTCACTCCGCCAGGTATATTACCGCTAAGATTTGGCAACGATAGTTTTCGTCCGCACTTCGAGTCGGCGCAGGCGCTGAAAGTACGCGTGACGGTTCTTCATTTGCCAAATATCGCACTAGATGTTGACACTCCGGCTGATCTTGCTGCACTGGCCAGATGGCCAGACCGGACACCGCGGACCAGAACGCATATCTTGCTGGAAGAGGCCCAACGCAAGAATTAGTACCAATGGATCCCAATTACGGAGACGGATCACGGCCTGGTCTTAAGCAGGAGGCTCTGCAGTGTCGAGTCGGAAGGCTCCGATCTCGTAGCCCTGTCGAGTGGGCTCGACCTTGAACATCTTCAGCGTTCTCTTCAGAAGAAATTCAGCCTTTCTTAAAGACACTTGATACGCCGCTTGCATATCATTCCCGCCAAAGCAAAGCGAATCTGTTGGACGAATTACTCGTTTAAGATCTTTACCGCCCATGTTCTGGTTGGGAAGATCAAGTTGCCAGAACGCGCTTACGAAACGCCGCCTAGTGCGAATCCCGAGCCGCACCATCACCTGCCCGCGCTCACGCACCGGACATGGAATGGAAAAGAGACTCAACGTGAATCAGTACCAATGAGTGCTACTTGAGGAAAATGTATGAAAGAATCTGAGCGGATCTCGATCGTCGGTGGGACCGGTGATCAAGGACTGGGCCTGGCGCTGAGATTAGCTCAGACAGGCCGCTCAATCATCATTGGCTCGCGCGACTGTGCCCGTGCGGAATCGACAGCCAACCAAGCTCGCTCGCTCTTAGGTCCGGAAGCCCGTATCGAAGCGATGGCGAACGCTGAGGCTGTTAGTGCCACATCTGTTATCTTGCTGACCGTGCCCTTCTCCGCGCAGCTAGGAATCCTAAAGAGTATTAAGTCGAGCTTCAAGTCTGGTGACCTGCTGATCGATGTGACGGTGCCGTTGGAAACCGCAGTGGGTGGGCGAGCCAGCCGGCTCCTGGGGGTGTGGGCGGGTTCGGCCGCTGAGCAGACGGCGCGAGTTGTGCCCGCAGGTGTCGAAGTTGTGTCTGCTTTTCAGAACGTCCCGGCAGCCAGCTTGCAAGAGTTGAGCAGGCCGGTTGATTGCGATATTTTCGTTTGCGGTAATAACCCGGAGAGCAAAGGCCAAGTTCGGACATTGGTAGAATCGATAAAGAACTGCCGGTACGTCGACGGGGGACCATTGGAGAATTCACGGATTGTGGAGGCGATCACCGCTCTGTTGGTGTCAATTAATATACGGCATAAAACACATCATGCGGGTATACGCGTAACGGGCTTATCCGCAGAC
>JBOGOP010000321.1:0-5781 GCA_050747225.1 Pyrinomonadaceae bacterium | reverse complement strand
GTATTCAGACATATCGAGCCGGATCATGGCGTGCTCGTCGTCAAACAAAAATTCCGCAAGCGCTCGAGCTGTTTCCGTTTTGCCCACACCCGTCGGACCGAGAAAGATGAACGAGCCGACAGGGCGGTTCGGATCCTGAAGGCCCGCCCGCGCACGCCTCACGGCATCAGCAACCGCCTTCAACGCTTCCGACTGTCCAATCACTCGCCTGCTGAGACGCTCCTCCATCGTAACCAGCTTCTGCATCTCGCCTTCAAGCATTTTGGAAACCGGAATGCCCGTCCATTTCGCCACCACCTCGGCGACGTCCTCTTCGTCCACTTCTTCCTTGAGCATTACGCCGTCAGTCTGCAGTTCTGCAAGTTTCTCTTGTTCAGCAGCAAAGCGCCGTTCCAGCTCAGGAATTTGCCCATATTGAATTTCGGATGCGCGCGCCAGATCGCCTGCGTTCCGGACCTGATCGAGTTGGAGTTTCAGTTGCTCCAACTCGGCCTTGGCAGTGCGCATGCGCTCAATAGCCTCTTTTTCCGACTGCCACTTCGCCTTCATACCAGAAGACTTCTCCTGGAGATCCGCAATGCGCTTTTCAATCTCTTGCAGACGTGCCTTCGACCTTTCATCCTCTTCGCGCTGTAAGGCCTGGCGCTCAATTTCCAACTGCAGAATCTCGCGCTCGAGTTGATCGATCTCCTGCGGCAATGAATCGATCTCAATCCTGAGACGAGAGGCCGCTTCATCAATCAGGTCGATCGCCTTATCAGGTAAAAACCGATCGGTGATGTAACGATTGGAAAGAGTGGTGGCTGCGACGATGGCGGTATCCTTGATGCGAACGCCGTGGTGAACTTCATACTTTTCTTTCAGTCCACGCAAAATTGCGATGGTGTCTTCAACGCTCGGCTCGCCAACATATACCTGTTGGAAGCGGCGCTCCAGCGCGGCGTCTTTTTCAATATACTTTTTGTACTCGTTGAGGGTGGTAGCGCCGACACAGCGCAGTTCGCCACGAGCTAGTGCGGGCTTCAGCATGTTCGAAGCATCAATCGCGCCTTCCGCTGCGCCGGCCCCGACCAGCGTATGCAATTCATCGATGAACAAAATGATCTGGCCTTGTGCGTTCTCAATTTCCTTCAGAACGGACTTCAGCCGGTCCTCAAATTCACCGCGATACTTCGCGCCTGCCAGCATCGATCCGAGATCCAGTCCCACGAGTCGCTTGTTCCTCAACGTCTCGGGAACGTCGCCGGAAACGATACGTTGCGCCAGGCCCTCAACAATGGCTGTCTTGCCGACGCCAGGCTCACCGATAAGCACCGGATTGTTCTTGGTGCGCCGCGAAAGGACCTGAATAGTCCGGCGTATCTCGTCGTCGCGTCCGATGACCGGATCGAGTTTGCCCTTGCGCGCCAGCTCGGTCAGATCGCGCGCATATTTTGATAGGGCCTGATAATTCTGTTCCGCGTTCTGATCGGTGATGCGGGATCCGCCACGCATCTGCTCGATAACCTTAAGCAGATCGTCCCGCTTCATGCCGTGCTGGCGAAGGACCTTGCCGGCTTCGCCGTCCTTTTCATCAACGATCGCCAGCAGCAAATGCTCCGTCGAGTTAAACTCGTCCTGCATCTTGTCTGCGTGCTTTTGGGTGGCGGTGAAAACCTGACTTAAACGCGGACTAAAATATTGTTGGCCGCCCTCCACGCGAGGGAAGCGTGCGATTGCTGCCTGAACATCATTAAGGACTACCTGAACGTTGACTCCAAGTTTACCGAGGATCGGCCGCACAATACCTTCCGGTTGCTCGAGCATTGCTGCGAGCAGATGTTCCGGTTCCACTTGCTGATTTTGACTTCGCTCGGCGAGTTCGATGGCAGCCTGTATCGCTTCCTGAGCCCGGAGCGTGAATTTATCTAAACGCATAGAAATTTTTTCAGCTTTTTATTCTTAGCGGGGCCAGTTCACTTTGAACGGAAGCCCCGCTTTATTGGTCATTCAACCTGGACTATTACTGGCTGCCTGCAGCTTTCGACTTTTCGCTGGTCTCAGCCTTCGCCTCAATGGTCTTTGCGGAAGGCGAGGTCGCCTCGCCGCCAATCTCAATCCGACGTGCTTTCGTCTCTTCACGCTTTGGTAACGTCACGCGCAACACGCCGTTACGATATTCCGCAGTTGCCCCGTCGGTTGAAACGGTTTGCGGTAGCGTGAAAGATCGCGTGAAAGATCCATAAGAGCGTTCTACTCGATGGTAGTTATCTGAGTCGTCTTTCTTTTCAAATTGACGCTCGCCGCGCAGTGTGATCACGTTGTTCTCGACCGAAAGCTCAAAATCATCCCGCTTCATTCCGGGAAGCTCCGCCTCGAGGACGATGTGATCTTTGTTCTCGTAAATGTCCACGCTGGGGTTCCAGGCGCCACGGCCGATACTTTCTTCACCGAAGCCTCGAGTCAGATTAGTAGAAAATAGCCGGTTCACCTCTTCCTGCAAGGTGCGTAGATCTCGAAAAGGGTCATACCGAACAATAGTCATCTTACTTCTCCTCCTTATTTCTTTTAACGCTCCCAGGGGCTGACCTGAACCCGTCCTTTAGACCAGAGTCTCTTCTGAGCGCGCTGCAATAATAATATTTGAGTCTAGGTCTGTCAAGTTCCTGAATTTGTGAGGAAATGCTGAGAAATTCGCTACGTGGTCATCGCTTTTAGAGCCGTTTCCGGAGAAGATTGGCGCGTCGGTGACGGTTATTTCATGCCAAAAAACCGTTTTATGGACTTAAGGATACCGGCCGATTGGTCGGGGTCTATGGAGGAAGGGTCCTCGCTGGCGGCCAGGCCCTGCCTGCGTTCGGCGATAATGTAGCTCAGCGACTCAACCAGGTCGGGGTTAGTGTCAAAAACCTGCTTCATAGCTGAATGCCCAATTTCCAGGACTTCTGTCTCTTCGATCGCTACGATGTTCGCTGTCCTCGGCTCGCCAGTGAACAACGCCATTTCTCCGAAGAAAGCTCCTTCGCTTAGGGTAGCAACGGTGCGGGCCCGGCGGTTTTCGCTGACCTGCACACTGACCCGCCCGTTATGTACAACAAACATAGAGGAGCCCGGATCGCCCGCACGTATGACAGTTTCACCGGGAGCGAAAACATGGCTTGTGGCTGCTTGAGCAAGCATCGAGGTTTCTTCGGCCGAGAGCGGAGCAAAGATATCGACTGCCGCCAGTCGTTCGACGATTGCTCCCCCGTCACCATCTGCCATCCCCTTCTTCGACTTCCTTTCCACTACCAGGGTCCGCGTCGGATAGGCGAAAGTCAGTCCAGCGCGTCGGAAGGCGTACCAGATTCGCTGCCGCACCAGGGCATCTGTGTCGTTGTACTTCGCGTAGTCGATGAGCCAGTACTTAACTTCATACTCCATCGCGCTGTCGCCAATGTCTCGGACGCGAACAATCGGCGTAACCTTCGGCGAAACGTTGTCAGCTTCCCGCACCGCTTCTCTGACTACGTGGATGGCTTTGGCTGGCGAGTCCGTAAAGATCGTGTTGAAGAACACTATGCGGGCATTCAGGTTTTCACGCGGGCAAACTTCAATCGGTTCTTTCGCTGCCGTGCTGTTGCTGATGAGCACAATGTGATTTTGAAAGGTTCGAATCTTGACAGCGCGCCAGGTGATCTCTTCGACGACGCCAGTATGACGCTCGGACCCAACGGTGATCACATCACCAACTTGAAACGGCCGATCGGCTTGTAGTGATATACCGGCGAAAAAGTTCCCCAGCGTGTCTTGCAGCGCAAGTCCGAGAATGACGCCAAAAATCGCTGAGGTCGTAAATACCGCACCCAGATTGGCATCGGGAAAAATCAGCGTAAAGATCAGGAAAAACAGCGCCGTGAATGCGATGATTGAAAAGATATTCCGAACGAGAGTTGGCGCGTCAAACCCGCGGCGAAAGCGCACCAGCCCAAAGACGAGTGCGTTGAGAGCGCGCACCGTTAGGTAAGCAAGAATTGCGAAAGAAACTAAGCGTAGAACCCCGACAATAGTGTCTGCTCTGGAGGCCAAACCCATGTGGGTGTTCAGCAATTCTCGAATTCCGTAATCAAATCTGAAGATCAGATAGATCACCAGCACTACGATCGTCGTTGCTATCGAGAAGAGGAAGGCCTTGTTCTTTGGGCGGGGGCGAGTCATGTTCTTGTCGATGTGTTTGCCGGCGAAATCCCAATAAACCTCGCGGATCCCTAGGTTAATTTACTATCTTTTATCACTGATCCATCGGCTTGGCGAGAAAGAATCCGGCGAGCCTGTGCCCGATTCGGTCCGGGATGACTAACGCACAAGTTTGGGAGAGAGAGTCACCAGAATAAACAGGAGCGACAACAGCGTGACGACTATCGCGGTGAGCCAGGCGCCGAGGTTGTAAGCCAGCCCGTTAACGTGCTCCCCCATCACTTCCCGATCGTTTACGAGTTTCAGGATTGCGAACAGGATGATGGGCAGGAGCAGTCCGTTTATTACCTGCGTGACAAGCAGCACGCGAATCAACGGCAAACCGGGAATGACTGCGATGGCGGCGCCCACTGCGATAAGAAAAGTAAAGACACCGATAAAAATTGGAGCTTCACGGAAACTGCGCGACACGCCTTTTTCAAAACCAAGCGCCTCGCTGATAGAGTAGGCAGTGGCCAGAGGTAACACGCCTGCGGCCAACATTGATGCGCCAAACAAACCGACTGCAAAAAGTGTCTCCGCATAAGCTCCGGCGAATGGTTCAAGCGCCTGGGCCGCGTGCGCTGCGCTGTCGATGTGCAGGCCATGTTTGTGCAGCGTCGCTGCCGTGGAAACAGCGATGAAGAACACAACCAGAATCGCCAGGATCGTTCCCACCCAGACGTCCTTCTTAGTCCTCGCGTAGTTTTCCGGAGTCACACCCTTTTCGACCACCGATGACTGCACATAGACCTGCATGTATGGCGAGATCGTTGTGCCGACAACCGCGACCAAGGTAAACAGGTAAGCGTACTCAAGGCTGAACGTTGGCTTTACCAACCCGATCGCCACCGCGCTCCAATCGGGCTTGGCGAGAAAAGCTGAAACGATATAGCCCAGAAAAACCAACGACATTAAGAGGAAGACGCGTTCCACTCGTTGATATGAACTCTTAACGACCAGCCACCAAATGGCGACTGCTGACAACGGAACCGACACGAAGCGCGACACATGAAAAAGCTCGGTAGCAGCAGCGATACCTACAAACTCTGAAACCGTGACTCCGGCATTTGCTATTAAAAGCGCCAGCATCACAACCGCCGTCCAGCGGACACCGAAACGTTCGCGAATGAGATCGGCGAGTCCTTTGCCCGTTACGGCACCCATGCGAGCACACATCTCCTGAACCAGGCCGAGGCTAATTGTGATGGGGATTAGGATCCAGAGTAGGCGATAACCTTGTTCAGCACCGACCGCTGCAAAAGTGGCTATGCCGCCGGCATCATTGCCGGCGCTGGCTGCGATCATTCCTGGACCGAGGATGGCGAGAGACGCAAGCAGCCTGCGGCGCCATCCGGAAGGAGGCCGCAGACCTCGACCCCGCCGCCGCAGCAAACGTCGGCCAGTGGCTATTACCGCTGCTCGTGATTCGGCCACTTGGAGGGTCTCCGTCCTTCATGTTTATTTGCAATTTCAGATCTGAAATTTGAGATCTCAAGTTATCTCAAACGAAGAGACAGATATTGACCGCGGATTAACGCGGACGATACGAATCTGAAAAACGTTCCTGAAGATTGCTTCCGCTAG
>JBOGOP010000320.1:0-5837 GCA_050747225.1 Pyrinomonadaceae bacterium | reverse complement strand
GCCGCTGGCTTCTTTCACCGGCCATGATTCCTTTTCGCCCTCATGCAGGATCAGGTCTAACTCGAAGGCGTCGAGCGCGTACTTAGAAATAATGCACTTGCGGGCTTCTACTGCAGCATGGTCCAGGGACTTGTCGAGCAGCCGGTGCGGGTTTTCCGCTTGCTGTAATCTTGCGGAAACATCCTCGACAACGAAAAGATGCCGTTCAAGGGCTAGTGCATGTTCAGCATAAATTGCCTTCCGGGTCTTTTCCGGGAGATCTGACGCGAGGCTTTTGCCTTGCGCGTGGCGGCTCGATTTCCACAATCGGCGCGCTTCCGCGTCACCCTTCTCTTTGTCGAGCGCATGCCTGGCTAGCTGCTCCGCTTCTGCGAATCGCCTCTCTTCGAACAGCAGCTTCGCTTTAGAACGCCAGTGCTCGATATCCTCAATGTCGAAGTGCGTACTCATATACTGCGATGCATCATCACCTTCTTTCCGCGCGGCGGTACACTATGCCGATGCAAATGCTCGCCTGCTCATATCTACAGTTCAACTTCCCAATCGATTTCCCAAAAACGAATACAGCCCGCTTCATCCCCTGAAACTACAAACCGCTCATCGATAGACAAATCGCAGGAGACCACATTCGCGGAATGTCCCTTGAGTTCCGCCAGGGTTGTGCCGGTTCCCGTCGTCACAGTTACCTCATTTCGATCCGGAGTCAGCTGACAAAAGGACTGACTGAGCCCAGTACCTTGAATATGACCGGCAGGTGTTGTTCCGGCCGGTAGCGAGCGACTGGAATCTACTTCTTCCAAATCCAAATCCCACATATAGAGCCCGAGGTTCTCTTCATCGGTCGTGGCAACGTAACGGCCATCCGAGCTCAAAGCCGGATGAAGGAATAGCGGCTTGTATTTGGAACAATCAAAGTATGCGACGCACTTTAGCGTTGACCTTTCCCATGCGCGTAAGTTGTTTCGCCGGTCAATAGTCACAATACGCTCCGGGGAAACGAGAATTGTGTGAATTGCGTCTGTGTGACCGCGGAGATTCCCGCTGCAGAACCCAGTTTGAAGATCCCACAACTGCAATGAGCCGGCTTTTGATCCGGTGATTGCAGCAGTTGCATCCAGGAACTTGACGCAGCTAACAGGCAATTGCCGATCGGTTTTCATTTCGTGGAGGGACCAGTAGTCTCTGATGCCAGTTTTCTTCCCACGATAGTGGAGGACACGCAACAGCTCCAGGGCGCGCTGATCAAACTTAAACTCTGGATGTTCGCGAAGGTTTTCGGTGAGCAGGGCGAACGCTTCTCGATTACGTTGCGCATCGATGAAGGAACGTGCCTTACGAGTTGCATTTTCAAATTCCGATTCCGCAGATAGTGCTGCGGCAGATGATTTGGGCCGGACGATTTCAAAGGCAGCGCGTTTGTACTGTTCCGGCACCTGCCATGCCTTTGCGCCGTCGTGATTGAAGGCAAAAAGGTAATGGCTGCCAAAAGCCAGGCCAGCGCCATAATCTCTTTTCATGCCTGGAAACGTCCTGAGGCAACGACGCGAGGCCAGGTCCCAGATGCGGATCATGCCGCTATCAATGCCTGGCCTGGCATCCGAGAAACAGTCGGTCCAGGTGGCCAGCTTCCGGCCGGAAAGATCGAAGGCCGCGATTCTGGCGTAGTCGGGATTCGGTTGGAATTCAACGATCCTGTTTCCGCCTTGCGTGGCTTGATAAAGATGCGCAGCTCCGTTTCCCAGACAGGCGACAAAGCGGCTGCCGTCAACAGCAAAAGCTGCAGACATCACCGCTGAATTACCGATTTGAAAGACGAACTCGTTCCGGCCGGTCTTTGCATTCCAACAGCGGACCGTCCCATCGTTGTAGGCCGCAAGGATTTTCTCGTCCTGACGCTCAAAGCATAGCGAACGAATCGTTGCGTGTTCGACGGAGCAAAGTGAAACAAATTCAGTTTCGTTCGGAAGACACACGGTAATCGCGCCCTCCACGGGATAAAACACGGCACCGTCGCTTCGTATTACTGGCGCCTCAAATAGCTTCTTTCGATACGCCGGCGGCAATCTCACACTCCGGATCCTCTCAGGGATTGCGGTATCCCAAACACAAAACCTTTCCCAGTCGCAAAGCAACAAAAATTTCCCATTCGGATCGAAACGGGCGAACGAAAAATACTCCATGTCCTTTTCTTCCAGGCGGCAGACCTCCTCCCCACTTGGAATCGAAACGATCGCGAATCCATCATCCTGCCGCACGACAGCGCGCGTTCCATTTGGATCGATTGCCACAATGTTTTGACCCGGCAATAACTCAAGCTCTGTCCAGTGGCCGCGCTCCGCTTCACAATTCTGAAGCAATTGAGTAACCCGATCTTTGGCAGAAGCAACAGCGGTAAACGAACCAAGCCTTTCGATCACATCGAAATCGGTCACTTCTGATGCCCGCCATGAAAGAAGTAGTGAATTGAAATTTGCCTCAGGATGCCTGGGATCCGTTTTTAGGGCCTGAGCAAGTTTTTCGTTCGCGTCTTTTGTGAGCCCCATATCCAACATACTAACTGCGTAGTTGTTGAGCGAATCGGAAAGTAGATCGGCAGCTTTCGGCTGAGTGCGCGGGTAGGTTTCTCCCGTTGCCTCAGCATAGATTTGGATCAGAACATCCGAGATTGCCTGCATATCTTTAGGGCGATCGGCCGGACTGATGGAGAAGCACTGCTGGAGCAAGGACGAAATTGCCGGAGGCAGCTGAATTGGTGAATCGTTAGCCGCAGCGCCGGAAAACTCCTGGAATGCCTCACCAGCCGTTTGACCATACCGGCACGGCGGCGATCCCGAAAACATTTCCCAAACACTGATCGCCCACGACCAGATATCAGTCTTCAGCGTGAGGTCGAGCTTTTGCGCTTGTTCGGGAGAACAATACGCGGGCGTCATGCCTGCGTAGCTGGCAGGTCCACCTGGCGAATCAGATAACTCACCGGCGAGTTCTCGTGCTTTGGATAAACCGAAATCAGTTACCTTGAGCATACCGCCTGGTGCAATCAGAACGTTCGGCGGTTTTACATCCTGATGAATCAAACCCTGTTCATGCGAATAATGAAGGGCCCAGGAAAATTGTATTGCACAATCAAGAATCCTTCGCAGTGATTCTGCGTCACCCCCTTCGTAAATTCGTTTACTGCGAATCCATTCCGCCAGACTCGGACCTGCCACGTACTCCGCAAACACGCGGGGAATGCCTCCGAGCGTTCGAACGTAATAGCAGCTTACGATGTGGGGATGCAGTCCAAGCTTGACCCAGTTTTCAGCCTCCCGTTTGAAAGCTTCCTGGCCGCTTTGCTTTGCGAAAATCTCCCGACGCGGACACTTCACAGCCAGATCCAGATTCCATTCTTTGTGGTGGACTCGATAGACAACTCCCATGCCGCCCTGGCCAATAATCTCTATTACTTCGTAGGTATCGAAGATGCTGTCCCCGACTTGCCATTCAGCAGCTACCTCACGCTTAAGGGTCGGGTAGGAAATCGTAGGCAGAGTGACAGACGCATCGATGGTCAGTTCGGTGAGTGTTTTTTCCGGCGTGTCTTTGGACGAACCGTTCATAGCTTCATTGGGTTCATCTGCGCTTGAAAAGAGAAAACTAAATCGAACTACGAGATTTGAGGCCTGCCAATGCCTTGGTAGCTATGGGGCCGGCCAGGCGAAGCCCGTTATGGTTAATGGCTGAGATGAGCAGACGATCTAAATGATCGGGAAGATCCCTCTTGCGCTCCGACATGATCCACTCGGCTCTCGTCAATGAAGTTGCCAGGGTGGTATCCATGCCGGTCTGAATTTCCTCGTGGGACACCGAAATCGCTCCGTCTTTTCCCTCGAGCGAATTGTCGCGACGGCTGCGGGAGGCTTCCAGCAACTCTGCGCAGTTCTTGATCACCGATGAAACGTAAACGGTAAAGATTGCGAAGTCACCCGGTTCTCCCGTTCCACCGTGAGGCACAATTAGAAACTGACTGGTAAGCCGGCCGCCGCCAATCATATCGGTGGTAGCAAGCAGCAAGGCTTGAGCTTTTCCGGCAATCTGACGGATCACCTGGTCCTGATAATGAGCAGACAGATTCCGGCTTCTTTCTCTCTCGGTCTCCCGCAAAGCCGAATTTGCTATGCGCGTGTTTATGGCAAGAAGAATTGCCGTGGATCTTGCTTCCTTTTCGCGCTTTGCTGCCAACGCTGCCCTTTGCTCTTCGCGTTGCCTGGCCTTTTCTAGCCGGTTCTTTTTCCAGTTGTCAAAAAATCCCATGACTTTTCAAACCTCCTCTCAGGAACGCCAGTGTGCTTTGTTTTGCTGATTGTGACGACTACATAACAGATCTTAATGCCGCGCTCAGTTCCGCGGCGGTTTGGTACCGCTTACTCGGCTCATCAGCAAGTGTTCGCTCTATCACCTTACACAAATCTTCCGGAAGTTCCGGATCACGCTGCCGCAAAGGAATGAACCCACCGTGAAGGACCACTTCCATGGGATCTCTGTGCGGTGGGAATTCTCGCGGTGGCTTTCCTGTCAGAATACAGTAGAGCGTGGCAGCCACGCTCCACAAATCGCTGACCGGGATTGCGTAGCGGTATTGCAGAAGTTGCTCTCGCGGCATAAATCTGGGCGTGCCAGCCGCCGTTCCTGTGGCGGTCATTCCAGAGAGTCCCGCTAACTCAAAGTTCTTCGCCAGACCGAAATCGGCTATTTGTGCTCGCGTGGTTCCTCCCTGCGAGTTCAGCAAGATGTTTTCCGGCTTAATATCCCGATGCACAAATCCGCGTTGATGCGCATAGGCAAGACCATCCAGTGCCGCCAGAATGAGTGGGACAGCTTCCCTTGGGGCTAGTGGTCGGCCTCTTTCTTCCAACAGATTTTGTACGCTTCCCTTGGGACACAGTTCCATCACAAAGTAAAAGGTGTTTCCCGTAGCGCCATAGTCGAGGAGTTTCACAATATTCGAATGACACAATTCTTTGGTGACTTCAATTTCGCGCAAGAACATATTGCGAGCACGGTCGTCAACCGCCACTTTTGCAAGCATAACCTTCAGTGCAACCATCTTTCCGTCTTCGAGGCGTCGAGCAAGATAAACTGTCCCCATTCCGCCTTGACCGAGCACGCGTTGGGTTTGATAAGCCTCGATGCAGCCCCCGGTAACTTGTTCTAATTCCGTCGGCTCTGTCGGGTGAACCTTCCACTCGCTTCCTTTTTGGGTTGTCACCATGCGGCAGGACTCGCACAGGACTCCTCCCGGTCGACCTGCCATCTCCCGGGAAGTGTCCTTTCCGCAGGACTGGCATGATGAAACTTCAGCCGGTTCAATTGTCAAAGAAACCAGGATACGGAGGACCGTATCGCCGACGTGAATCTCATCCTGATGCTTCAGGTTCACTTCCGACTGAAGGCGGGACATTGCTTCCTCGGGCGTCTCCTCAGCGCGGCGCCCGCCGTATTTGATTCCGTTGATGAAAGTGCCGTTCAAACTGCCCAAGTCGCGTAGGCGCGCTTCGGGCGGGTTCACTTCGACCAGAAAATGATGGCGGGATGAAAATTTGTCGTCTTTGGATAAGTGAGCGTGGCAGTCGCGTGATCTGCCAAAGACGAATGTATCGTGCCCTTCAAATACAAAGCGCCTTCCCTTCAACGGTCCGGCCGTTGCCTCCAGGATGACCTTGGCATTCATAAAAGCAGCAGCCTCCCACGGTTCTTGTTTAACCAGGACCGCACGAGAAGGATAAAGTCAAAGTTGCAAGGTAACGATTTAGTCCGTTGTTCGACGAGCGCTGATTTCGGAGTCTCTCCTGTCA
>JBOGOP010000319.1:0-5847 GCA_050747225.1 Pyrinomonadaceae bacterium | reverse complement strand
CGCTGGCGCCGGTTCGAAATAACGCGGATCATCGAAGACGTCGTATTCCGGCAGCAGAGTTTTGTCGGCAAACCCCACTAGTTTCCGATCGTGAATGATTGCCGCGGAGTTGTAGAGACGGCGGCCGGTCGCCAGCTCGTTGGGCCTGACAGTGCCGACGATTGCGGTTATTCCTTTGGTTGCCTCGATAATCTTTTCCAGTGGTTGCAGGACGCAACGCGCGACGTCGCGGTCAAGGAACCAATCGAGCGAGGTATAACCCTGCACGCAGGCTTCCGGTACGACGACGAGATCCGCGGCGTCTTTTTTGCCGCGCTCGATCGCCCGAATGATGCCGGCAGTATTGCCTTCGTAGTCCCCGTTGGTAGTGTTTATTTGCCCGATCGTGACGCGCATTAATTTGAGTTTGATCTTAGCCTTCGATCTCAGAACCTGCAAATTGAACCGACCTGTCTAGCTTTGCCCGAAGTTAAGCGGCAGTATATTCTCGGCTGCGAGATCGGACACAGAACTTGCAAACAAGATGAATACAAAACTGCTGCGCAACGAGGTATGAAAACCAACGCTGCGAAAGAGACCGGGCGTCTCATCGCGACTTTTCTAACAGGTGCGTGGCGTCCCGAGCCCCCGGCGCTGGATTTCTCCGCGACCGACTTCGAAAGAATTGCGCCTCTCCTCCTGCAGACGGGCGCGGGCGCGCTCGGGTGGTGGCGCCTGCGTGAAAGTGAACTGCGAAGTTGTGGCGCCGCTGAGCAAATGCACGAGGCCCTTCGCCTTTACACACTCGAGTCTCGTCTCAACAAGTCCAAAATTGAAGAAGTTTTCGCATTGCTCCGCTCGTGTGGCATTGAACCTATTCTGATCAAAGGTTGGGCTGCGGCTCGGTATTATCCGGAACGGGGCCTTCGTCCCTACGGCGACATCGATATTTGCGTGCGTCCGGAGGAGTTTCAAAGCGCCGAGCGGGCCCTCGCTGGTTTAGACCCGCGAAGATTCAGGATGGATCTCCATTCGGGCTTTGCGAAGTTTGGCATACGTGAAGAAGAAGAAGAATTAATCACGCGTTCGCAGCTCGCTTGCATCGACCAAACTGAGGTTCGCATTCTCGGTGCGGAGGACCATCTCCGCGTGGTGTGTTTTCACTTGATGCGCGAAGGTGCCTGGCGGCCTCTCTGGCTCGCGGACGTAGCCGCGGCGCTTGAATCTCTGCCAAAAGATTTCGACTGGAACTACTGTCTTGGTGAAAAGCGACAAGCGGCGCCGCTGGTTAATGCGATCAATCTGGCGCAGCTGCTGCTGGGCGCGAAAGTCGACGGCATCCCGGAAGAGAAGCGTGCTAACAAAACCCCACGCTGGCTGGTACCGACCATTCTCAATGAGTGGGGATCACCGGCGCCTTCGATGATGAGCAGGCACGACTTTCCTATGTTGGGGCACTTACAACTCAGGAAAGAACTTCTGAACGGACTAAGACATCGCTGGCCTAACGCGATTGAAGCGACTACTACGATGAACGGTCCCTTCAATGACTGGCCACGGCTGCCATTTCAAATTGGTAACTCGTTGTTTCGCGTCGGCGCTTTCCTGACTCACTTACCGAAGACGTGGAATAAGTGATTTCGGCGCGACTTTGCCGCTTCCTGCGAATTGGCTCCGTGCGGCTTTGCCGCCATCCGTGCGGAAAGGCTCTGCCTTTCCGTAGCTGGACCGAAATATGAGGCTGCGCCTCCCGCAAATGTTGAGGCGCAGCCTCGGAGATAGTAAGAGTAGATCGGTAAGGCAGAGCCTTACCGCAAGGAGGTCGGCTGAGCCGCAGTGCTCAAAGTTGAGCAAGCCGGCGCGCGTGCGTTATAGTTCCACGAGCCAGGCGCGGAGGGGTCGCATAATGGTAGTGCAGCGGTCTTGAAAACCGCCGGCCGAAAGGCTATGCAGGTTCGACTCCTGTCCCCTCCGCCACTCTCACGCTCCTTAGTGTTAACCGACAAGCGTTTCCCGCTGGTTTGCGAAGGACAGACAGGAATGTCTGTCCTACATCATTACTTCGATTTGTATTGAAACGTGATCCTCGTTTCCTCCTCCATCACCAATGGTCGAACGAAGCGATAAGACTTCCCGCTGCGCGGCACGTCCACGTGCACCGGAAGGATGCCCGCCACGCGCCGTTGCAAACTGAAGACATTCGCCGAAGGCGCGTTTAGTAACAAGAGTTGTTGTTTACGCGCTTGCTCTTCCAGCTTGCGGCTTTCGCGTTCGCTGTTCATGCCGTCGCTGCTTATCTGCACCGTCGCACTCACCGCGCCCGGTTGCAGCGTCATTCCGAGACGCGCCGGTCGGCTGGCGTCGATCGCGAGTTCCTGTTGAAAACTACTGAAGCCAGCTGAAACGACCGTAACGCTCACCGGTCCAGGCTGCACGCCGGAAACTACCCAATGTCCTTCTCCATCAGACTGAGTAGTTTGACTCACACCTGTTTGCTTATTGACAACTGTTACGGTGGCATTGGCGACAATCGCACCGTTGGGGTCGACTATTATTCCGCCCACCTGTCCTGCGGTTAGTTTGTCAATCTCCACACCCGTTTGGGCCCAGACGTTTGACTCGTCTTCACTGGAGACGTCGATGCCCCCAACAATCGCGGTCTGTGCCGCTGCGGGGAACAACTCGGCTGCGAGCGCGTTGCCGCCGAATTGCCTGACCTCAAGTCGATCGGGCAGCGAAACTTCCCAAGTCAGCACGTTCACCGGAATATCCAGCTTCGGCAGTGTCATTTCATAACCGCCATTCTTCGCGAATCGTCCGCCGGAACTGAGATATACAAACGACACCGTGTACGCGCGAGAGGAATTCAGTCCCACTCGCAGAAGTGGTACGCGGCTGCCGTCCGTGCCGAGTACCGGTTTCACCCTTTCGCCTTCGACCTCGGCAGACAGAAGTTGCGCGCCGGGTGGCAACTCTACCTTGACGAACGGCTGCGCGTGATTGCGCACTCGCAATGTCACTTCAGTCAGCGTCTTGCCTTCGATATTCGTCAGCGTTGTGATGGTAGCCCTTTCGGCGACGGCGGAGAGCACCGTGCTGTCAGGAAATAGCGTCCATTCAAGTTGCAGCTTCGGAGTGTCGGCTTCACGACGGTTGTAACGAAATGCCGCCTGCAACGGAAAGCGAGCGAGCGATCGGGCGATAGCTCCCGCTTCGCGGACGTCCATCCGACGCAGTCCGCCACTTTCGGTTGGCGTCAACTCCATTGCGCCCACACCTTCAACCAGCACCTCGCCGGTTTCACGTTGCGCTCCGGTAAAGGCAAGCAGGGGTGCGTCTACTTTGGTATCGCGGTTTGCGCGCTCGATGGCGATTAGAAACTGATGATTGCGCCGCGCGGGTTCGCGGACTTTTAGAACCAGAACGCCGGCGTCAGTCTCAAATGAGTCAAGCGTGCTGCCGGTTGCTTCCGCAAGCTCGAAGCCCTGCGGCAGAGGCATGCGGAACTCCGCGGCATCGCCCTGGATAACCGTGACGTCGCAAAGGACGGTAGTGCGTAGTTGCGAATCGCCAACTGAAACCACCGACTTGATGTCGGAGAGAAAACGCACTTCGCGTTGAGCAACGGGCGCCGCAATCTCCCTGGTGGTCCACCACACTCGCGCCGGCTTGCCGGCTTCGAGGGTCGCCTCGACGATCGTGTGGCCATTTTCAGTCTGGCGGCTGGTGATCAAGCCGGGTTCGATACGAACATTTGCGTGGTTGCCGGGAAGGTCGAGGGTAAGCAATGAGCTACTTGTTGCCGGAACCAAAACGGTGAACGAGGCGCGTCCGGCCTCGATCGTTAGGGCGGATGCAATATTCAAAGTAACCGCAAATGCAGCCGGACCATTCAGGATTGCCGAGTGGACTCGCCCTTCCTGCAAGAGTGGTAGCGGACTATTTGCCTGCTTCGCTTCAAGGATCGTTAGCCCGCTAGTCAGTGGAACCCTTACGGGCCCTTTCTCCAGCACCGAGCCGTCGATATCCAGCGCGCCTGTCAACGACTGGCCTTCGACCCGCAGTTTGAAGGCGGCGCGTGACAAAACAAATGGCAGCGGCGCCGCTTCCGGCGTCTTTGGTTTGAGCGCGGCGAGCTCGGTGAGACGGTTATACTCCGCCAGCGAAAGTGTGACGGTGCCGGAAGACGTGGGCAACGGAAGCACAGTGCCGGATCTAGAGTCTCTATGTTGGCCGTAAACTGCGCTTGCTAAGACTAATAGTAAAAGTATTGTTCGTTTCATCGCTCACCTCTTTTCTTGTCACGTTGAAAATTAAGTTCGACAACCGGCGTCTGGCTCTCGCTGGTCAATTCCGATTTCATGAAAATCGAAGGACCAAAATGTGGGAAAGCAACACGCAGTGGAAGATTGCGCGCCGGAGCCGACGCACGTTTGCTGTCTCGCAAGCGTGATACAAGCAGCTTCGTCGCGTCGCCGGTATCGTCCGTTTGAGTAGGTTCGGTATTGAGCGCAGTGGGATTCGAGCCGGATCGCAGTACGCCAGATTCCGGAACCTCGTAAGGTGCGACCCGGAAGCTCCCGGAAATCCCCGGCGGTGGCGTCAGGCGAAAGAGTGGTGGATGATGTAACAACAACCGCGATCTCGAAATCGGTAGATCGACCGCCAGCAGAGCGATCCGTACGTGGCCGCGGTCGCTCCAGGGCGGAGTGTGATCGAGATATGAAACTTCAACAACAAACGCCGGCGCCTCCTCTCCCGATCTGGTTTTTTCCAACGGCAGCAACAACGAGCCATCGGGGGCGCGTCCTGGTCTCACCGGACGTCCAGCTACTGAAGCGCTCCACAAGACTGCGTTTGCCGGCAGACTGAGCTTGAGAAAGTTTCGCTGATTGTTGCGCACGGCAAATCGCGACTGGACCAGCAGCTTTCCGTCGGCAGTAACCAGCGTGGTGTAGTCAGCCTCTTCAATGTTCGCCGTGAGTACGGCCTGTGGCGTGTAGCGCGCTACGATGAGTGAAAGTGTGCGCTCAGATTTTCCTTCTGCTGGTTGCAGGCGAAAGGCGATTAGCGAGGGCGATTGCCGGCTGGAGATTAACTGGCCCAGATCGCCGGCTTCGGCTTCTTCCATTCCGTTTGCCTGCCGCTCTTTGATTTCGCCGGCGCCCAGCACCTCGACCGCGACACCGCCGGTCTCGCGCTCTGCCGCCGGGAGCCGCAGCAACGGAACGTCAAGGTTGCCCGAGCGTGGCAGGCGCACTTCTCCGTTGACGATAAAGCGCACGGTGTTCTGCACTGGCTCTATGAAACTCACTGTCAGTTCGCGACCAGTGTTGTCCCAGTCCGCTACCATCGCTCCTGATACTTGATTGACTGTGAACTGCTCCGGCAGCCGTACGTGGATTTCCGGAGCCAGGCCCTGCAACACCTCGACATAGACCTCGGCGCTAACCTGAGTAGTGTCTTCTCCGAGGCCGACTAACTGGGTGATGGCGCCCCGCAGTCTCAAAGGTTGAGTTGATCGTTGGTCGTCAACCTTGCGCCGCCAGGCGAAGGTCAAAGCTTCAGCGCCATGTCCGTTCGCGACCCAGCGACTTCCTGATGCCAGCTCAGAATGTTCCAGCAGCAACCCGCCGGTGATGTGCACGTCAACACCCTGGCGCGTCAGTTCAATGGTCGCGTGCGAGACAGCCGAATTACTGACGGGGAGTTGCAGGATGTCTGTTCCCGCGACGGTTGAGACGGGCGCGACTATTTTCAAAGTCAAAATAGAACGTCCAGTTTTGGACAGTAGTAGATCAGCGCCGCCGGGTCCCTTATCGGCTGGACGAGTAACGAGCGTGACCTGGCGACCGTCGAGTTTGGCCT
>JBOGOP010000318.1:0-5849 GCA_050747225.1 Pyrinomonadaceae bacterium | reverse complement strand
TCTCGAATCTGCTGTCCGATGTTCCAGGTCTTCAAGGCGCGAATCAACCGACCGCCAAAAATCAGCGAAAGCAGTAACGCCGTGATCGAGGCATAGGCCGTGCGAAAGGTGACGTACTGAAAGACGTTGAGCGCCTTGATGAGAAACCAATCCTTCTCCTTAAAGTGGTTATAGAGCAGTTCGTATAGGACGTAATAAATCATTCGCTATTGTTTCAGTTCCGTGTAACGCAAACTGTCAGTTTGCGTATCCATTCGTCAACAACATCAACCGCAAACAAACAGTTTGCTTTACAACAGCGGGAAGCGCTCGCGAACAGCGGCAACTATTTTGTCAGTGGCGACGCCGCGTGATCCCTTTACTAAGACAAGATCACCTTCCCTGACTTCTGCAACCAGCGCGCGGGCTGCGTCGTCAGAAGTCTCGAAGAAACGCGCCTCAGTTACTCCTGTTTCCTTAGCGCCCGCAACGATTGCAGCGCCCAGACCCCGAACGCCCCAGACGACGTCCACACCCGCTCGGCCAATTTCGCGGCCCGCTTCGCGATGAAGCGCAGCCTCGTCAGGCCCCAGTTCCAACATTTCCCCGGCAATGACAATTCGCCGTCTGGCGTTTATCCCAGCTTCAGTAATGGTGCGCACCATATTTGTTAGTGAACGCGGATTCGAATTGTACGAATCATCCACCACTGTAAAGCCTGCCGCAAAATCAAGCACCTCGCCACGCATGCGCGGAGGCTTAGCCGTTTTCAGGGCCGCGGCGATCTGCTCAGGCTGGAGTTCAAAACAAGTCGCCACTGCTGCCGCTGCCAGCGCGTTCATCAGGTTATGACGCCCGCTCATGGGCAGCATGGCTGGCGTTTCGCCCAGCGGAGTTTGCAGGCGAAACTTAATCGAACCTAGGTGACCAGCGTCGATCTCTTTAGCCGTAACATCCGCCGGGCCATCGATTCCTTCAATCCCGAAAGTAACTGTGCGCCCGCGATGTTTGTTGCGCATTTTGATTACCCATTCGTCATCGGCGTTTAAGACGGCGATGCCGCCGGGCTTGAGCCCTTCGATCAACTCAGCCTTGGCCGCGGCGATGTTCTCTATGCTACCCAGATACTCCAGATGCACTGGCGCGATCATTAGCTCCACGGCGATGTCGGGCGGTGTGATTTTGCAGAGCCGCTCGATCTCGTGCGTGGGCGACGACATTCCCATTTCGAGTACTGCAATCTCAAATTGCTGTGGTGATCGACCTTCGCTCACCAGGCGCAAGACCGACAGCGGCAGCCCCAGGCCGTTGTTGTAGTTTCGCTCGCTCTTCAACACGCGCCGACCGTTTGCGCTTAGCAAATGTGCGGTCAACTCCTTGGCAGTAGTCTTCCCCGCGCTGCCAGTGATGCCAACTACGGGTTTGCCCCAAGCCTCGTAAACACGATGCGCCAGCGTTTGGAGCGCCGCAATAGCATCGTCAACCAGGAGCAACCGATCCTTCAGGCCCTGGAGTTTTTGATCACGCGCCACGCGATCAGCTCGAGCGACAGCGGCAAGTGCGCCCCTGTCAAACGCGCTCTCAATAAATTGATGCCCGTCTGCAAAGATGCCGTTAAAACCGGCGCGCGCATAATCTTCCTGCGAAAGGGCAAAGAAGAGCTCGCCTGGTCGAACCGATCTTGAGTCGATGGAAAAATCTGTAATTTCATTGTCAAAGAACTCAGCACCTGCGTCAGCAACGCCGGCGCTCATTAAGAGAGATGCTTCGCGAACATTCACGTGATTCCGACCTCTAGCTCCTCAGTTTGTTCCGCGAGTTCAAAAAAGGAAGTATTCGTTTGAACTGCCGCTGCCGGCCCAGCCGAGCAATCAGTTAACGATGGCTGAGCTTCCGGAAATAATCCTTCGAGGGTGCGGTTAGGTTGAGTTTTGGACATCACGCGATTTTCGCGTAGACGTTTTCTACAAGCTGTCACTCGGTCCTTTAATTCCGCAGATATCTCGTCATTGATCAGTCGATAGGGCATTCGATGGGGGATCATTTGCCTGGCTCCGTGATTTGTTAAAGTTTCAAACCAACTGTCTCAAAAGCTCTTGTTGCCGAGGAGGTGCTGGGGGAGCGGACGACGTTCTGCCCACCCTACCCTTGCCCTCCCCATTTATGGGGAGGGAATGAAACACTTTCAATTGAGTCTCCCAAAATCTACATAGACAGTTTGTCCCGGGCGCAACTCGGATCCCGCCAGTGGCGTTTGTTCAACCACGCGGCCGCCCTCGCCTCGCGCCTCAACCTGCATCCCCAGCCTGGCGCAGGCGCGCGCGACATCACGCACGCTCCGGCCACGCAAGTCCGGCATCAGGATGGCGTTTTCCATGGCGACTGCATAAACAATCTCGCCGCCTTTATTGTCACGCGCGGCAACCTTGGGCATCGTTGCGGCCCTGCTCTGTTCCTGTTGTAACTCGCTCTCTCGACGCTTTTCCTCCTGGCGTAGCTGTGAAAGTTGGGCCGGCGTTTGCACGGCACTCGCGATCAGTTGCCCGCCATTGAATTCGGTGTCTGGTATCACGCCCATCGCCGGCAAAATCTGCTCGGCGATCTGCCGAAACACCGGCGCCGCTACGTCACCGCCATGGTAGGAACCACCGGGCTCATCGATGACCACAATGATCACTACGGCTGGATTGTTGACAGGCGCAAAGCCGACAAAAGAGGCGACGAACTTAGTCGCCGAATAAGTTCTCGTTCTAGGGTCAATCTTCTGCGCTGTGCCGGTCTTGCCGGCTGCGGTGTAGCCATCCAACTGCGCCTTCTTAGCAGTTCCATGTAAGGTGACACCCTCGAGCATTCCTCGCAGCGCGGCGGCGGTCTCCTTTTTTATGACGCGATGCTGTTCCGGATTTGGACGGTAGGTCGTAACTCCATTCCCATTGCGAATCTCTCGGATCAGATGCGGAGCTATCCGTACGCCATCATTTGCCAAAGCCCCGAAAGCTGCCACCATCTGCAATGGCGTAACGCCCACTTCCTGGCCAATGGCTACTGAACCAATCGACGACGGCTGCCAACGATGGAGTGGCCGAACCAGACCGACTGTCTCGCCGGGCAATTCGATTCCCGTGCGCGAACCAAAACCAAAGCGAGTGATGAAGTCGTACATCGTCGGGTCGCCGACGCGCAGGCCAAGTTTGATTGCTGCGACGTTACTCGATTTGGCGAGCGCCTCGGCGATTGTCAAACTCCCAAACGGCTTGTGATCGTGAATCAGCCGCTTAGCTACCGTAATTGAACCCATTTGGCAGTCGATGTGATCGTCAGGTTTTGCCAGTCCTTTATCGATAGCCGCCGAGAAAGCGACAATCTTGAAAGTCGAGCCCGGCTCATAAATATTCTGCAACGCCCAATTCGCGCGGGCCGCCGGCGGCGCCGCACCCACGTCATTCGGATCAAACGTTGGGGCATTCGCTAGCGCCAGAATGTCGCCGGTACGAGGGTCCAGCACGATGGCCGTACCAGCCTTGGCGCCAGACTGCATGATCGCCGCTGTTAACGCCGCTTCAGCCTGATACTGAATCGACTGATCGATTGTGAGAATGACGGTCTGCCCAGGACGGCCCAAAACTTCCGTGCTCTCGTATGCCCTGCCCAGCGAATCTTTTTCGATGAAGATTCTTCCCGGCTCGCCTACGATCTTTTCGTTGTAAACCTGTTCGATTCCAGCCAGGCCGTTTCCATCAAGCCCGACAAAGCCAAGCACGTTGGCCGCCAACGATCCGTTTGGATAAAAACGCTTTGGCTCTTTCCGGGTATGAACTCCGGCGAGCTCCATTCTTTCCAGCAACTCGGCCTTTTCAGGATCGATGCGGCGAGCGATCCACAGGAAACGGCGGCCGCTATCCCTCGCTTCGGTAATCTGATCGACAACCGACTTTTGATTCAGTCCCAGTAAGGACGAAAGCGACTGTGCAGTCGACTCGATTGCCGCCGTGACCTCAGCGTCAGTGTCTTCTTTATGCTTTCTGAATTCATCCGGCGCAATCGAGACTGAAGTGGTGTCGATCGTGCGCGCCAATTCCCGCTCTTCTCGATCAAGCACGGGCCCGCGGGTTGGGGTGATCTCAATGGCGTCCTGCTGTTGTTGACGGGCACGCGCGACCAGCTTGTCGTGCCTGGACACCTGCAGGTGAACCAGCCGAGCGCTGATTCCCAGCATCCAAAAAGCGACAAAAGCCGCAACAAAAAGCGTGCGGCGAATCGAAACGTCTGGTTGTGACTCCGTCTGACGGGAAAGACGCGCCATCGAGGATGTATCCCTTCTCTGAGATCTCAAATCTCATCTGGGATCTCAAATCTCAATTTTCAGATCTCAGATTTCATACTTCAAACTCGAACCTGAGACTCAAACTTGAAACCTGAGACTGCAATTGCCAGCGCGCCTGTTAACGCTGAAGCGAAGCGGAAGGAGCAAGCAGAGCCGGCGCGAGTGGCAATTGGCTCTGGCTGCCGGCACTCTGGGTTTCGACCTGACTGGCCAAAAGCGGTTTGAGGCCGAGTTCCCGCGCCTGTACTGCCAAACGAGCCGGAGCGAAGGCCTGTTCCTTCTTCAACATCAGGTGTTGCTTTTCTTCCATCAGCCGGTCGCGCTCACGACGAAGCTCTTCGCCCCTGTACCCATAATCGACAGCCGCAAAATGCTGCTGCGCTGCGAAGACGAAACCGCTGGCCAGAACCAGCCCACAGAACAACAGTAAGGCGAGACGGGAGAGGGCGCGCAGGTCGCGATCGCGGTGAACCTGGGAATTGTGATGCGTCGAAGGAACTCTTCTCATGGGAAACTCCGGATCAAGTTCTTCGATTTGAGATCTCAACTTTGAGATCCCAGATCTTATTAAAGCTTGCGACATGCACGCAGTTTTGCGCTGCGGGATCGGGGATTCACATCGATTTCAACTTCATCGGCAACCACCGGGCGCTTTGTCAATATTTCGACAGCACGGCTGGCGCCGCAGGTACAAACATCGGAGCGGCTGCGAGAAGAGCACTGGCAATAGCCGGCCAATCGCCGCAACTCCTGCTTCATAATCCGGTCTTCAAGCGAATGAAAGCTGATGACGACGAAGCGCCCGTCGGGTTGTAAAAGACCTACTGCTGTAGCGACGAATCGACCCAGGTCTTCAAGCTCACGATTGACTGCAATGCGTAGCGCCTGAAAGGTTCGTGTTGCCGGATGGATATGCCAGTTTTTCCTTTTCCCGGCCGCTCGGGCCACTAGATCGGCCAGTTCCTTTGTTGTCGTGATCGGCTTCCCGTGTTCGCGACTTTCAACAATCCACTTGGCGATGCGGCGTGAGTTTCGCTCTTCGCCATATTCAAAGATGATTGCTGCTAATTCATTCTCAGGCAATCGCAACAGAAGATCCGCGGCGGTTTCTTCGTCGCCATCGGGATTCATGCGCATGTCGAGAGGGGCGTCAAAGCGAAAGCTAAAACCTCTCGTTGGTGAATCAAACTGAAGTGACGAAACTCCCAGATCAGCCAGGATGCCGGTAGGTTGGGCTTCGTCGAGTTCTTCTAATAACCGCCCAAGCTCGCGAAAGTCTGCATGTACGCCCCGAAAGCGTTCACCAAAATGCGAAAGACGCTCACGCGCAGAGCTGAGCGCCGCCGCATCACGATCAATGCCAATCACTCGGGTCGCGGGCGACGACTCAAGCATCGCGTCGCTATGTCCGCCGAGGCCTACAGTGCAATCAACGAAAAGACCTCCTCGCTCAGGGACGAGGAACTGCATCGTTTCCGGTAGCAGCACGGGGCGATGGGGCGCGCTTCTGCCCCCCAAAAGCGCAGCCATCACCACCGCCCCGTGA
>JBOGOP010000317.1:0-5852 GCA_050747225.1 Pyrinomonadaceae bacterium | reverse complement strand
CTACTCTTGCAATCGCTTCAAGCCAACCGCGGCCGCGACAGGTCGCGACCGGCCAAAGCGGTGACGGGTCACCGCACTCCAAGGAGTTGTCGCTAACTTGTTCCGACGTTCCTAAAGGTCTATCGGACAATGCTGCGCTGTCCGATAAGCTTGACAGACCAACCGTATTTTTGGCTGAATGCTGGCGTCTTCTAGTTCCTTTTGCGCTTTGATGATCTCCCGCATAAAAGATCTCCCGAATAAAGTGGCGAAGTGCGCGCCGATAGTCTCCGGTTGTACAGGTCGAACAATAATCGGATAAGGACACTGCTATGAGCACACCAATTGATGCCAGCGGAGCCGGTTCAACCGCCGCCGTGGATCGAGGATTCTTTGGACATCCTCGCGGACTGTCCACGCTGTTTTTTACAGAGATGTGGGAGCGCTTCAGCTATTACGGCATGCGCGCGATCCTCACGCTCTACATGGTCAAAGTGGTGGCTGAGGGTGGCTTGGGTTTCGACGAGAAGTACGCAGCACTCATCTATGCTACCTACGTCTCGTCGGTTTGGTATCTACCGCTTCCCGGCGGCTGGTTAGCCGACCGGGTCTTTGGGGCGCGCCGTGCTGTTCTCATTGGCGGAATCATCATCGCTTGCGGCCATTACTCAATGGCGATCAACACCCACTTTAATTTCTACTCAGGGCTGGTCCTGATCGCCTGCGGCACTGGGCTGCTGAAGCCGAACATCAGCGCCATGGTGGGACAGCTCTATGCTGAGAAAGATCAGCGCCGGGACGCGGGCTTTTCAATCTTTTATATGGGGATCAACCTCGGTGCCTTTCTGTCACCGATTGTGGTTGGCTTTCTCGCACAGGCTCCAGCGTTTCGTACTTTTGTTGCTTCAATGGGTTTCGATCCAAACTCCGTTTGGCATTGGGGGTTTGGCGCGGCCGGCGTTGGAATGACCCTCGGGCTAATTCAATATGTGTGGGGTGGCGCGCGTTTGAACGACGTGGGG
Organism: Pyrinomonadaceae bacterium; assembly: GCA_050747225.1. Taxonomy (GTDB): domain Bacteria; phylum Acidobacteriota; class Blastocatellia; order Pyrinomonadales; family Pyrinomonadaceae; genus PSRF01. The sequence continues at coordinate 4,851 of JBOGOP010000317.1, read as the reverse complement.
CAGAAGCCTGAGCGTATTGAAAAACAGGAAAACACCGGCGCATCTTCGGGGTTTGATTTTGTGACCCTGGGTCTCGCGATCGCTGGTGGAGTCATTGGCGTTGTGCTGGGCTACTACGTTGGCGAGGCCCTCGTTTCGACGTTGTTCCCGGGTGTAGTCGGCTTCTTTGCGGGTTATCTCCTCGGCACCACCAGGCTTTTGAACGGCGAAGAACTTAAACGCGTCCTGGTCATCTTCATTCTGTTCATTTTCTCAATTCTGTTTTGGATGACTTACGAACAGGCCGGTTCGAGTCTAACCCTTTTTGCCGATCGTCTAACGCGCAACACTATCTTCGGCTGGCAATACCCATCGAGTTGGTTTCAGTCCGTGCCCGCAATTTTTGTAATCATCTTCGCTCCGATGTTTGCAGCGCTGTGGCAGAGACTGGGGGGCCGTCAGCCTTCGAGCCCCGGTAAGTTTATCTACGGGTTATTCTTTGCCGGCATCGCCTTTGTGGTGGTTACGATCGCATCCATGCTTGGCGGGGGCGGTCGCGTAAGTCCATTGTGGCTCGTCCTCGTTTACCTGCTGCAGACTTTTGGTGAACTCTGTCTCAGTCCTGTCGGCCTTAGCACCGTAACGAAGCTCTCGCCTGCGCGGATGGTTGGATTGATGTTGGGCGTTTGGTTCCTGTCAATCTCAATTGGCAGTTACATCGCTGGACTGACGACGCGGTTATTCGAAGGAAATGACAACGCTGTACTAACGAAAGGCTTCGCAATATTTGCAGGGATTACTCTAGCTGGGGCCGTGCTCCTGGCGATTTTGACGCCGCTCATTAAGAAGCTCATCCCACGAGAGGCAATCTAAAGACAACCCGAGTAGGGTTTTGGGTCGGTTTTTCTTTGTGCTGAGAAGATTAGGATAAGACACCAATCAGTATCGAGCGCGATACTAATTAACGAATAACACTAGTAGGAGACCAATGTGCGAAACCGCTATTTCCTGTTTCTAGTTCTGGCGCTGATTCTCTTTCATGCGCCGGGGGCTCTGGCTCAGAACAAGCTTTTGACCATCGACGACATCTTCGATCCGGTGAAGAAGGTCAATTTCAACGGCACGACCCCAACTGTCCGTTGGCTCAAAGACGGCAAGCATTATCTTCTGACCGACGCGTCGAAGCGTGACACTGCCAGGATCCAAAAGGTGGACGCCTCAACTGGCGAAGCCGTTCCGTTTTTCGATGCCGCGAAGATGCAGGCGGCGCTGACTGCGCTCGGCGGTGTGACCGACCAGGATGCCAAACAACTCTCGAATCGCGGCTCGTACCAGATGAGTAACGATGAAAAGGCGGTGCTGATCAACTGGAACAACGACGTCTTTTATTACCTACTGGGCAGCAATCAGGCTTTGCGCGTAACGAACAATCCTGAAGAGGAAGTCGGCGAAACGTTCAGCCCAGACGATCGCATGCTGGGTTTTGTTCGCAACAACAACATCTATATCTACGACCTTGCGGCACAGCGCGAACGCCGGTTAACAACTGACGGCAGCCCTAAGATTCTCAACGGGCGTCTCGACTGGGTCTATCAGGAAGAATTGTATGGACGCGGAAACTTCGAAGCCTACTGGTGGAGTCCTGACTCTACCAGGCTCGCTTATCTCAGGCTCGATGAGAAGACCGTGCCCGAGTTCACTGTTGTCGATCACATTCCTTACGATCAGACTTTGGAAGTTACGCCTTACCCCAAGTCCGGCGATCCGAATCCGGTAGTCCAACTTGGAATTGTTAACGCAGCCGGCGGAGCAACGCGCTGGGTGGACACATACAAGTATCAACCGAGCGACCTGCTGATCGTGCGCGTGACTTGGACGCCCGACGGCAGCAAGGTCGTCTATCAGGCCCAGAATCGTGAACAGACTTTTTTGGATCTGAACTTCGCCGGCGACGACGGCAAGTCAAACACCATTCTGCACGAAACATCCAAGACCTGGGTCGGGATAAACGACAATCCAAACTTTCTAAAAGACGGCTCGTTTCTGTGGCAGAGTGAGCGCAGCGGTTGGAACCATTTTTATCACTACAGTCCCGACGGGAAGCTGTTGCGGCAAGTAACGGATGGCCGCTGGGAAGTGAGTTCCTTCGACGGCCTTGATGAAGCTAAAGGGCTCCTTTACTTTACCGCGACCGAACACAGCCCCATCGCGCCCCAATCGTATCGCATCAAACTCGACGGCACTGCCCTGACGCGGGTAACGACGGGCGAAGGCTCCCACAAGGTAGCTATGAGCCCTGACTCCAAACTCTTCATCGACAACTGGAGCGATGTAAACACGCCGACACAAACGCGTCTCTACGAGGTTGATGGCGAGCTAGTGCGCGTCATCGCCGAAAACAAGGTAGACGCTTTGAAGGAGTACAAGCTTGGTGCAATCCAGTTGCGGCAGGTAAAAACCCGAGACGGCTTTGAGATGGAAGCGATGATGATCAAGCCGCCCGATTTTGATCCGCAAAAGAAATACCCGGTGCTGGAATTCACCTACGGCGGACCGCACGCGCCCTCGGTGAAGAATGGCTGGGGTGGCTCCGCCTACATGTGGCATCAAATGATGGCGCAGAAGGGTTACATTATCTGGATCTGCGACAACCGAACCGCGAGCGGAAAGAGTCTCGAATCAACCTGGCCGGTATACAAGAACTTTGGTGAACTGGAACTGCGAGATTTGGAAGACGGCATTGCCTGGCTGAAGAGCCAACCTTACGTCGACGGTTCGCGGATCGGAATTTGGGGTTGGAGCTATGGCGGCTTTATGACGAGCTACGCCTTGACTCACAGCCAGAGTTTCAAGATGGGAATTGCCGGCGGCACTGTCTCGGACTGGCGTAACTATGATTCGATCTATACCGAACGTTACATGCAGACGCCGCAGAACAATCCGGAGGGTTACTGGAAGAGTTCGCCGGTGCACTATGCAAAAGACCTGCATGGGAAGTTACTGCTGATTCATGGAGCGATCGACGACAACGTGCACGTGCTGAACACGATCCAGTTTGCCTATGAGTTACAGAAGGCGGGGAAGCAGTTTCAGCTAATGCTCTATCCGAAGTCGCGGCACGGTGTTACCGATCCGCTCCTGGTGAAACACATGCGGCAGATGATGACGGACTATGTTTTGGCGAACCTGTGAAACACGTATTGAACGCCTGGACGTTAGAGAGTTCCAGCCCGCGAAGCGCGGCGCTAGCGTAAAGCCTGGGGTGGAGCGAAGCGGAACCCCAGGTATTCGTCTGACAAAAAAGACTGAGCGCGCGGAGCGTGCGACAGCGGATAGACTACAAAGTTCGCGCTGGTCGAACTGCTGTCGCCACGCTTCGCGGGCTCCTTCCATTCCGGTGAACGTTTCCTGGGGTTCCGCTTCGCTCCACCCCAGGCTTTATGCTTCCACCCGCTCCGCAGGTTTTTTTGGAATTGGAGACGAACATTCGCCCCTCTGAAACTGATGGGAATCGAATCCAATACAGACAGGCAGGAATGCCTGTCCTACCTTCGTTGACACTTTGGACAGCAGTAAGTTGATCGGCCACCTTGCACCACTCGCCTAATACGCGTCCCGCAGTTAACGCATGGCTCGCCGGCGCGTTCATACACTCGCCAGAATCGTTCCGAACTTCCAATGTAACTGCTATCGCGATCGGTGAGATCGATCCTCAAAGTCGAGCCGGCGGCTATCGCTTCCTCGAGTATGTCGCGAATCGCCTGGTGCAGCTTGACAGCACGCGCCCGCGAAAGAGTGTCGGCTGATTTCAGTGGACTGATGCGCGCCAGGAAGAGAGCTTCACTAGCGTAGATATTCCCCAACCCAAGAATCTTCGTTTGATCCAAAAGCAACTGCTTCAAGCTGCGACGCGACTTTGCAAGGGTCTCGCGGAAGTAGTCCAGACTGAAATCGTCCGTAAGTGGCTCAGGCGCCAACTCTTTGATTTGTGTTAAGGCGAGGAGCTTACTCGCTTGCAGCAAACGCATCCGGCCGAACTGTCGCATGTCGCTGAAAACCAGTCGCCGGTCATCGTCGAGGTAAAACACCACGTGAGCGTACAACGGCAACGGCTCATGTTGGTCGATGCGTAGGAACTTGCCGGTCATGCGCAGGTGAACCAGCAGCACGTCCCCTGAATCCAGTTCGAACAGGATGTATTTGCCGCGCCGATTGATCGCGTCAATGCGCGGTCCGCGAAGTTTGCGTTTGAAGGTGGCGGGCGACGGCGCTGCAAGGAGTCGTGGAAGGTTCAGCTCCGCGGCGAGTATGCGCCGCCCGAGGACAGCACGACGCAGTCCGCGCACGACATGTTCAACCTCAGGTAGTTCGGGCATTCGTGCGCAGTTTAGCCGCCAGGCTGGGTCCGCTTAAATGACCCTTAGGAGCAACAGGACGAGAACAATCAGAAGGATTAGGCCAATGCCGCCGCTCGGTCCATAGCCCCAGTTTCTGCTGTGTGGCCAACTTGGAATTACACCGAGCAACAGCAGAACCAAAACGATTAGCAATATCAACCCCAAACTCATTGTAAACAACCTCTCAGCTAAGACCGTCTCTTCAAGTGGGGGCCTGATTGACTTACGGAACGGAAGGGGATGACAAACGGTAGCTACTTTCCGGACAACAGTCAATTACTTGTTCTTTACAATATCATGTCTGGCAATCGTGAATCTTTGGGCATTCGCAAACTGCGAGTCTCCCCGCACCGGCGTTGCGCGATCACCGCACTCAAGGAAGAGGACTCGGGTCAACTCCTTGGAGTGCGGCGGCCTGGCGCCGCTTTTGCCCCCGGTCCGTTTTACGCATCGATTGGAAAGGACTTGACTAAGA
>JBOGOP010000316.1:0-5973 GCA_050747225.1 Pyrinomonadaceae bacterium | reverse complement strand
AGCTTTAGCGCTCGATCCCGATCTGCCGATGGCCAATGCCTCGCTGGGCCTGTTGCGTATGCGCCAGGGCAAACATGACGAAGCCCGCAAAAGACTGGAGCGCGCCGTGGCCGCCAGTTCTCAAAACTATCTCATTCACTACTACTACGCTTACGCGCTGAGCCAGCAGGGTAACCGCGACATTGAGACGGTGTTGGGTATGGCGCCGGAGACCGCGACTATCATGCGCCGGGAACTGAAGCGAGCCATTCAACTCCGCCCTGATTTTCTTGAATCGTATAGCCTTTTGGCGTTCGTGAATCTGGTAACCGAAACGGATCTTGTCGAAACCATTGAGATGCTCAAGCAGGCGCTTGCGGGCTCTCCTCACCGGCATGATCTGATGTTCATGCTGGCACAACTCTACATGCGCCGGCATGATTTCAAGGCAGCTCGCCAACTCATCGACAAGGTCATTAATAACAGTGACGCGGACAACAGTGAACGGGCGCGGCGATTGCTGACCCAGCTTGTTTCGGTGGAAGAGCTGCTGGCACGCATCAAGAAGCAGGAACAGGCGTCACATGCGAGAGCCGGTACAACGCCTGGCGGTCCTGGTGAAACATATGGTCAGACGTCTATCGAGCGACCATTCGATCCAGCTGAGGCTCTGCGAGAATCACTTAGAAAACCTATCAGCGGCGAAACGCAGACTCAAGGCACGCTCACCCGAATCGATTGCGACGCAAAGGGTATTACATTTGTCGTCAAAGTGAACGGGCGCCTTCTCAAACTAAATACAGATACGTTCCTGCATGCAAACATTATGAGTTTCAGTGACGATGCAGGGCACGAGATCACCTGCGGGGTTCGTAAGACTCAAAATAGTGTTGTCGTGGCATATGTGCCTCCGACCGATCCTCGCGCTAAGGTCGACGGCCTGATTAAGTCACTTGAGTTTGTGCCGCACGACTTCAAACTAAAACCCTGAGACAGAGATCGGAGAACTCTGACCTCCGGCCCTGCAATCCGCTTAGCCAGCGCCTTCCGTATATTCTCCGAGTTCGCACAAATCAAGTTCTAAAAGAAGGAAGGTATAAACCAGTGAAGAGAGTAAGTCTCATGCTGCTTTTCGCAGCTGTCTCGATCGCAATCGCTAACGGAAGCGCCTCAGCGCAAATGCAAATGAACAAGATGGATTCGATGAATCCGATGGTCGGCGGCGCAGCAATGCTTCGCTCGCGTGACATTGTTGACAACGCAGTCAATTCAGCAGACCACACGACCCTGGTGGCCGCGGTGAAGGCCGCCGGCCTGGTAGAAACATTGAAAGGCGCGGGTCCATTCACGGTGTTTGCGCCAACCAACGAGGCTTTCGACAAACTGCCAGCAGGCACTGTAGGCATGTTGGTCAAACCCGAGAACAAAGAAACGCTGACAAAAATCCTGACTTACCACGTACTGGCCGGAAAGTTTGACTCAAAAGCAATTGCCAGTCGGATTCGTAAGGGCCATGGCAACGCAAAATTCAAGACAGTCAGCGGCGACACCTTGACGGCGTCTATGAGCGGCAACGATCTGATTCTTCGTGACGAAAAAGGCGGAACCTCGCGCGTGACGATCGGCAATGTCTATCAATCAAACGGTGTGATTCACGTGGTTGATTCGGTGTTGCTGCCAAACTAACAAGTAGGACAGACATTCCTGTCTGTCCCGGTACGACAGAACTTACTTAACGGCGAAAGACAAGAAAGTCCGTTAGAAGAAGGACAGGCAGGAATGCCTGTCCTACTTTTTACGATCCACGAAACGACACAAAGCTAGACGAAAGCCATTTCGTGTTAGTTAGTGTCCTTTCGTGGATCGCGTCTCTTTCAGCCCGTTTGTGCGACGCGCATTCTGTGGACAGTCCAATTCTATGGCATCATTAGAACGTCATAATCAGACTTTTGGGAAAGGCGCCTATGATTACCTGTCGCAAGATGACCGCTCCGGATGTTGCCGATGCCTTTCAGATGCTCAGGGTGTTTCTCAGTGAAGACGAACACTACCTCGACAGCAGCAAGGCCTATGGCGATCGCGGGTTCCAGGGACTCAACGACGCGCTCGATCTGTTTCTCGAGCAGCCGGAACTGGGGTTTGTGTGGTTGGCTTATGACGAACGCGGCGTGAGCGCGGTCTGCGTGGTCTGTTATGCCATCTCGACTTCGATGGGCGCCGTGGTGGCGAAGCTCGACGATGTTTCAGTGAAATCGAGCCGGCGCGGCGGCGGCATCGGCACAACGATGCTGGAAAAATTAAAAGAGCAGCTCAAAAAAGAGTCGGTAACTCGAATTGATGTCGGTGTGCATCTCGAGAATCCTGAGGCACGCAGGTTTTACGAAAAGCTTGGCTTCGTGGCGCTGAATGAAGAGCGAATGGCTTGTGTGATTTGAACCGCAAGAGAATCAGCCGCGGATTTACGCGGATACGCGCGAATCTGAAAAATCTTCAACAACTATCGTCAAGCTGCACGCAAGCTTGATTGCCTTCGGTCGCTCATCTCAGCTGATTGTTCATATCAGCGTTTATTCGCGTAAATCCGCGGCCAATTCCTAACTATCGGGGCAAGTTAGCAATTTCCTCGAAGTACTTCGCGAACGCGACCATTCCTCCCGATGCCTGTTGCCAATCAAAATTCTCATTCGGCGCATGGTAACCATGCTCAGGCAGCGACAGCCCAAGGAACAGCACCGGACACTTCAGGACTTTCTCAATACTCGTCATCGCGCCGATAGTTCCGCCGTCGCGAACAAATACCGCGTCGCGTTTGAAAGCAAACTTCACGGCACGCTTTAAAGCTTCAGGCAGCGGACCTTCAAGCACTGTGCGAAATGCCGGCGCTGCAGATTCGAACTGTATTTTCACGTCGGAGTTCAATTCTCTTACTGCTGCCTTCAGTTGTTTCTTGATCTTGTCGGGATCCTGACCAGGCACCAGGCGAAACGACGCTTTAACCTCCGCGCGCGGCGGCACGATCGACTTCACTCCCGGACCTTGATAGCCACCGGTCACGCCGTGAACCTCGAACGTGGGCATGCCCCATATACGTTTCATCACTTCGAGCGGGTCTTCGGTGCGCATCAACTTCAGATGATGTGCTTTCTTGAAGGCGCGGGCGTTAAAACCGCAGTTGGCCCAGTCGTTCAATTCCTTTTTTGAAGGCGGAATCACATCATCGTAGAACCCCTTGATCTTGATCTTTCCGGCCTTGGGGTCATAGAGATCGCAAACGAGTCGCATCAATTCGGCAATTGGATTGCGCGACGCCCCGCCGGTTTCGCCGGAGTGGGTATCAACCTCTCCTGTTTCAAGCTGCAGCAGAAAGCCGAGCAAGCCGCGCAAACCGGCGGAGCTTGCCGGACGGTTTCGCGAAACCCAAACCGTGTCTGAAACAACGACTGAATCCGTGCGCAGGCTCGACTTCGCTTTAGAAATAATCTTTTCGAAGTTCGGCGAACCGATCTCTTCTTCAAACTCCCACAGGAAACGAATATTAATGGGAATGCCTGCTTCCATCGCTGCGCGCGCGCCGAATAGGGCCGCCAGCGCCGGGCCCTTGTCGTCAGTGGTGCCGCGGCCGAGATAACTGTCGCCCTTCTTCGTCATCACGAATGGTTCGGTATCCCACGGCTCAGTTTCCCTGGACGCGGGTTGCACGTCCATGTGGTTGTATACGGTGACGGTCGGGAGATTTTTGTCTGTGCCAAAAACGCCATGAACAGTTGGATTTCCATTCTTGACCTCAAAAACATCCACTTGGCCGCCAAACCGCTGCATTGTTTCCACAGTTAATTCAACGCCTTTGCGAATGTCCTCCGCATGCGATGGATCACAAGAGACTGTTGGGGTTTCAACGAAGCGCTTCAGAAGTGATTCATACTCGTCGCGGTGACTCTTAGCAAAGGAGAAGAGTTGGTTTCGGTCAAGCGGGTTCGCCATTCGGGAGATCCTCCGATTCGAATTGTTTGAAAGCACTCAAGCGGCTACCTGCGTGCACACTGCAGGTGTGATGATCACGACTCTTGTTCGGCTTTCGGTACCACCTGCGGCTCGGTGAGTACAGCAGAACCTTCAGTATTAATCGTTTTCGCCCATAGTGTAATCATGAGACCCACGAAAAAGCCAAAGACGCGGATGAAATGTTCGGCTCCGTGTACCCGTGGAGGGCAACGTTTTCCAACCCATGTCTCACTAACCCGAAGAACCGAACGGTTGTTTTTCGACGAATTAGGGGCGGGTTTTCCTAACAAAATTAATGAAACCGGGGCGGGCGACAAACCCCTGCAACTTCGGATTCAGCGATGCACGGGAGGATTCCGAAACCAGCATAAGAAACAACTCCTGGCCGCTTTCCGTATTTAATTGCTGCCGATGTTCAGTTTATTCTCAGTCTTCGTGTTATCCTTTCAGCCCCTTTTCGCCGCGAGCGGGGGTGCGGAACATTGGGATTTTCGGGTCAGGAACCAGGACTTTAGGAGGCTTTTGTGAGAACCAGATTTTACGTGGCCGGAGTCATCACTCTTCTCTTAACATTTTCCGTAAGCATTTATTCACAACAGACGGGCGCCTCGCGCCGGCAGGCAACCAACGCCGCCGACGCTCCCGCTTCAACTGGAGCGAAGTCGAGCGCGAACTCACGCGTCACTGGGACCGTAGTGAAGAGCGACGTCAATGAAGCGCTGTCCGTAATCCAGGACAACTACATCGATGGCAAGAAGCTGGACTACAACACGATCTTCAAATCGTCGATTAGTGGAATGTTGAACGTGCTCGATCCGCACTCAACCTACCTCGATGCTGCTGATTACACCGCCTTCAAGACGGAACAGCGTTCACAATATTTCGGTATCGGCGCGACCATCGGCGATCTCACGCAGGGAGATCAGACCAACACTTACATTCGCGCAACCTTCGAGGATGCGCCAGCTGCGCGCGCCGGCCTGCGATTTGGCGACAAGATCGTGGCCGTTGACGGCCAGTCGATGAAGGGCAAGACCTTTCCCGAAGTGCGAAAGTTCCTGCTCGGTCCTCTGGGAACAGTAGTTAAGGTAACTGTCGAGCACGGCGCCACGGGGCAGAGCGAGACTGTCACTATCACTCGCGATGCAGTTTCACTTCCATCGATTCCGCAGGCCTACATGATCAGACCCGGCGTCGGTTATGTGGCAATGACCGGAGGCTTCAACACCACCACAGCCGACGAATTTCAGGACGCGCTCCAGAGTCTTCATTCAAAGGGTATGAACATGCTTGTCCTGGATCTGCGCGGCAATCGCGGTGGTCTGTTGATCCAGGCAGTGCGGGTTGCAAACACATTTCTGCAGCGCGGACAATTGATCGTCAGGCAACAGGGAAGAATCAGGGGCAGCGCCGAGTCGTTTGCCGCGCTTAACGACAATCCTGACACGGTGCCGCTGGTCGTATTGGTAAACGGCGAAACCGCCTCGGCGGCCGAGATCGTTGCCGGCGCTTTACAGGATCATGATCGCGCATTCATCGTTGGCGAAAATAGTTTTGGCAAGGGACTCGTCCAACTTCCTTATCAGCTCGAATACGATTCAGCGTTGCTCTTAACCATTGCCAAGTATTACACGCCGTCAGGCCGTCTGATTCAGCGTGACTATTCGAACGGCGATAACTACGACTACTACACTCGCGGCGGACTTTCGAATGACAAAGACACCTCGCCTGCTCTGCCTGCGGGACCGGAAAGCCACACCGACACCGGCCGGGCCGTTTACGGTGGTGGCGGTATCTCGCCGGACGAGATCGCCAAACCGGCGCGAATTACCCAGGCTGAAGCACGTCTCGGCAATTCGGTTTTCGCTTTTGCCTTAGAGCTTGCGATGGGACGCGTGACGGGTTTTGAAAACTACAAAGTCCAACCCAAGATCGAGTTCAACCACGATCTTCAGTCAACCGATTTTCCTGTTACTGACGCTCTCTTTAAGG
>JBOGOP010000315.1:0-6015 GCA_050747225.1 Pyrinomonadaceae bacterium | reverse complement strand
CATTGACGTCGCGTGGGCTGTTGATTTTCCATCCCCGCTCCAGAGCAAACTCGATCATCCATTCCGTTCGGCGGCGGGATTCGTGCGCGATTGTTTCGACGCCGACTTCTTCTATGATTTGCAGACCTGGCATCGCTGAGTAGAGCGCGGGGATGCTGGGCGTGCCTTGAGCGAATCGGCGGACAGACCTGGCGTAACGCATTGGCGAATGCGCGAAGTCAAAGGGTGCGTCGTGCGCGACCCAGCCGGTTAGTCGTGGCTGCAGATCTCTTTGCAAGTCCGGTCGCACGTACAGATAACCGCAGGCTGGGCCGCCACAAAGCCATTTGATCGTGCCCCCGATCAGGAAATCAACGCCCCAGCTGGACGCATCCAACTCAATCGCTCCTGCCGACTGATAGACATCAAGTAGCACTAGCGCACCAAGGCTATGCGCGCGTTCCACGATCGCTTTTGCATCGACTCGATATGAGCTCCGAAATGAAGTGTGTGACATCGCCACCAGACTCGTTGTGTCGTCGATGGCCGCGAGAATGTTGGCGAGAGGAACGGTAATGCCGTCAGGCGAGCCAACAATCTCAACCTTCGCACCGAGAGCGCTCTGCGCGTCCCAGATGTACTCCATCGAGGGGAAATCCAGCGCGGACGTGACTACCTTGTTTCGCTTCGTCGATGCGAAGTCAAAACACGATGCGACAGTCGCGAGCGCAATCGAGGCATTTGGTTGAATCTGCACTGAGCCCGGCGCCCCGCCCAGGATGCGGGCGATGCGGTCGCCCACCTCTCGCGACAACGCCCACCAGCTCGCAGCCCAGGCGTCCTCGCTGGTGTGTTGCTCCCAAGCCGAGTAATACGCAGCCAACGATTCGCGTGCCGAGCGCGGAACCGGGCCAAGGCTGTGACTCAAAAGGTGAATCCCCGACCCTAAGGTTGGGAATTCTGCTCGCTGGCGGTCAATGTTTGATCCAGCCATTTCACTCAAGCGCGGTAGTTCGCGAAGGCCAGCTCCATCGCCAGCGGATCAGACGTTAGCCCAGCCATCACTTCGCGGGCGGCATCGCCAATCGGCGTTTCAATTCTTTCTTTGTGGATCGCCTCGATAATCTCCGCCGCCGCCTGTTCGGCAGACATCTTTGGCCCACTAAAGTCCCGGCTCATGTCTGTTTCAATTGTCCCTGGCAGGACGGTGATTACTCGCACTCCGCGGCTCCCCAGATCGCCGCGCAGCGCTTGACTCAGAGACAGCAACGCCGCCTTCAGCGCGCAATAGTTGCCTAGCGCGGGCAGACTAACTTTGGCAAGAATGGAGGCCACGTTGACAATCAACCCGTCGCCATGCGCAATCATTGCCGGCGCGAACGCCCGGGTCATCAGCAGCACACCGAAGTAATTGACTTCGATCTCGCGCTGCAATTCCGCCATCGGCAGGTGCAGCACGCTGCCGTAAACGCAGACTCCTGCATTGTTAATAAGGATGTCCACGCGCCCCTTGTCAGCAGCCGCCCGGACATCATCTTCAGAAGTGACATCGAGACGCACCGGCGTGAGGTACCCATCCGGTGCGGTCTTTTTAAGATTTTCCAGACTCTCCGGCTGCCGCGCGCCGGCTAACACCTCGCGCGCCCCTGCCGCTAGACACGCGAGTGCCAGGGCCCGACCCAAACCGCGACTAGCTCCCGTCACCAGAACTTTTTTTCCTTCAATCTCCATCGCCATTCTCCGTCGATGTCCAATGAGCCTTAGCTTGTCGTTAACCTTCGCGAGCGTCAACTCTTTTGAGTGCACCCTTAATCAGAGCATTCTAAAGTCTATCGGACACGTCCAACGAATCTGACTCGTTACGCCCGCGCAGGTGACCGTAAGCGTAGAGCATGGCTCCGATCAAGCCCCAGGCTAAGGCGAGTTCAACACTTGTGAGCGAGTGACCGACAAGTCTCTGCCGGAAACTCTGGGCCATCAACGTTCGCAGATCCTGAACTACCTGAATCGCAATGATTCCGCCCATCGACAAAACGGACAACAGAGCTGCCGCCCGCTGAACTGATGACGATACCGAAATGTTGATGAGCGAGTGGAGTCGTGGATTTCGGCGCCGCAGCAGCAGGAAGGTTAGGCTGTGCAGGAAATAAAGGACGACCAAAGCAAAGACAGCAATGTTTAGCGCCAGCGAGACTTGTCCGCTAATGAGCAGAAGGGCTGCGGCTGCCAGCGTGAGCGTGAGACCGTAAATCGGCGTCCCCGTGCGCGGATGAATAGCGCCCATCCAGGGTGGGGCCAATCCGTCGCCCGCCAGAATAATGGCCAGCCGCGAGGGCACCAGCATGGTCGAGTTGATGGAAGTGGTCACCGCCATAATCGCGCCGAAGGTGACGAACAGCGCGGCACCAGCGGGCAGGTAGACGGAAGCGACTTCCGCCATCGGCGCGCTACTGGCCTGCAAGCGTTCGCCTGGTAGCACCCCAAAAGCGACGACAGACATCAGCACAAAGATGACAGCCGTGATGGTGATGCCCTTCAGGAAAACTCGCGGCAGCCGCGTGGTGCTGTCTTTTACTTCTCCCGCCGTCTGGGCCAGAGATTCGAAACCGGCATACGAAAAGAAGAGCAGCACGAGACTTGTGGCTAATCCTGCAAAGCCGTGGGTGATGAAGGGTTGATAGTTTTCCACCCGGATTGCAAATAAACCCGGCACAATCAACACGATCAAGGAAAACCCAAGCAGCGCGCACATCGTCACCTGCAAACGACCGAACCAGCGCACTCCAACTAAGTGGACCAGATAAAAAAGGATCAAACTCGCCAACGCCAGCGGCAAGCGGTGTATCTCCGGTTTCAGGTGACCGCCGGCGAACTGAATCATGTAATCGGCCAGAGCGGTGGCGAGAAAAGCCAACGCACCGATGTAGGAGATGATCTTCAGCCACGTCCCGATGAAGGCGATACGGAATCCGCCGAGCGTCCGCGAAATGTGTGTGTACTCGCCGCCCGGTTCGCGTCCAAGCGGCGTTGAGAGAAACGCGGCATACGGTACGGAGGTGGCGAGGACGACGGGCAGGAGAATGATATACCCCAAAATCACGCTCGGCCCGGTGACCGTCCAAGCGCGACTCGTCACCGTGAAAATTCCGGCGCCGATCAAGATGCCCAACAATGCGGCGTAGGATTCCAGCGTGCCTAGATCACGCCGCAAGCGCCCGATCAGAACTTGAGAGGAGGTGGGTTCCGCTTCGCCCTGATCATCATTGACCATCGGCACGCTCCATTAAACGGTTCGCGGGCAAACTCGGGTCGAGAACTTTTTCCCCGCTCTCAACTCCGGCCACCGGCAACTTACCGTCATCCAGCAGTCCTAGTTGGACTAGCACGGAAGCCTGATCCCAATAGATGTGTTCGTGCGCGAGTTTGTCATTGCGGAAATGCACGATCACGACGAGCGGGACTTTGACATGCTTGCCGGTTGGCGCCAGGCCGGGCAGCATCCAGTCCATCTTGATGGTGTGGGTGAACTCAAAAACCATTTCGTCGACGACACGCTCAAATCCGATGGTGCGCGACACCGGAGTCATGCTGGTGTCTGGCGGCATTTGTGGAATGAAGCGTTGCGAATAAAACTCCCGGAGTTGATCGTGGCCGATCCCGCCAGTCAACACCGGAACGTGATTGACGTAGGCATCTTCGACCATCGTTGCCAGCGTGTCTTCAGTATTGCGCGTACCGAACTCAAATTTGACATGCTCATCCCAGAGATCGGACAACCGCTGTGGCGCGTCTGTGACAGCCGGCCCACCGAGATGGCGGACGAAGAATTCCAGCGTTCGGAGATTGGCCAACTCAGCGGCCTGCGCGTCAAAGTGCGCGCCGCCGGCGCGGGCAAATGCGTGATCCTGTTCGGCATAATCGTGGAGCGTGGTCAGCGGGTGCGTATCCAGCGCCTCATGAATCTGTGACTGAGCCGAGGGTGGGCAGAATTGATCCCGGCCCGCCATATGCAGCATCGTCGGACAACCGATGCGCGCCGCTTCCGCGAGAGCAGACTCGATGCCGACCCCGTAATAGCCGACTGAACAATCCGGGTCAAAGCGCGTCGCCAGCAGGTAAGCCAGTTTCCCGCCGAGACAAAACCCAACCGCTCCTGCTTTTCCGGTGCAGGCTGGATGTTGGCGCACAAAGGAGAGCGTCGCCGCCGCGTCTGCAACCGCCTTGGCTTCGTCCAGTCCCTGATACAACTCCATGGCGCGCTGCCACTCTTCATTGGTCTTGTCGGTCAGTTGCACGCCCGGCTCCTGTCGCCAGAAGAGATCAGGGCAGGCTACGAGAAACCCTCTCGCGGCATACCAATCGGCAATGTCGCGCATTTCCCGGTTGACTCCAAAAATCTCCTGCAACAGGACCAGGCCGGGACTTTTGCCGCCCGCTGGCCCCGATGGCAAAGCCATGTAGGCTGCAAACTCATGGCCTTCTGATGAGCGAATCGTTATCATGCCGTACTCGGTCAATATCAAGAAAATAGCCCCCACTTAGATTGTATAAATTGACTTCAACACAGCGAATGTTTAGACCTTGGTCGTTAAGCTCTTGTGGGAAGCTGGGCGTAGGTCCCCGAATGTAAGGAGTGTAGTGACAACCCTCCACATCGTGACCAACCAAACCGCACACATTGCAGACCATCATCCAATCACCAAAAACTAAACGTCAAAGGCAAGCCGTACCGCTAAAAACGATTTCTTAGAGCCCCTCAAAATTCAACGCCACCTTAGCGCAATGCCCTCAGCCGCTCCCTTAGAACCATATCCTTCGGACTCTTGCTTCACCTTGGTTTCTATTTCGCCGTTATTCTTGCGCGCTCTTTAGTCGATCCGAAGCTTTTCGATTGCCGCCCAAAACTCCCGATCAAAACGAGCCTCGAACTCCTCCGAAGTCTCTGCCGCCGAGTATGGGCCCGAAATGATCACCTCCGGGAGATCGCATCTCCGCCACCGGAAAACTCGAACTGAGAAGCCGCCGAAGATTTCATAAGCCCATGCGCCCTTTGCATCGATTGTGTAGACGGCCGGATTCGGATATTTGTCGCCGAACTCGATCCCGTACCTTTCCTTTGCCTGGTCGAGATACCTTCTAACAAATGTCCCAAAACCAACTTCTGTAAACATCTACTTTCTCCATCAGTTCTGCGTAGCCTTGCTATCGCCCTCGCGACTTCCAAATTTCAGGATCGCGACGTGAATGGAAAACTGCAATTACCTGAATCTCGTCCGCCATAACTTCATAAAACACGGCAAACGGAAAACGCCGGAGGACCGCGCGTCTGAGATTTCTATAAACGATGGGATAGAGGTGCGGATTACGAACGACTCCCGACAGAGCTTCATCGATACATTCCATGAACTCGATGTCCAAGTCTTCGCGCTGGTGGGCGTACCATTGGCGGGCCTCGGCTACTTCGGCATCCGCGTCGGGAGTGAACCGAATGATCATCTGCGGTTAGCGCGACTTCATGAATTCAGCTTTGATCTCGTCCCATGTGCGGCCCTGGCCGGGATTGCTTCTAACTGAGTCAAGCCGTCGGTCGAGTTCTCGCTTCTGAGCATCTGTTAACTCAAAGGCTTGATTCTCTTCCGCGATCGTGTCCCAAATTTCCTCGACCAAGAGAATTCGGTCAGAGATACTGAGCTTTTTCGCTGCTTCGGTTATCTCACTTTGCATGGCGGCCATTATACCAAATCAACAAAAGAGTCACTCTATTAATGGAAACGCCTGGCACAGCTCACCGCCGGTTCTTATTTGGCCATGCGGAACGCTTCAAGCTTTTTCATCGACGCGAATTGATGTTCTTCGGTCGGGTGCGCGTAACGCAGCACCATCTGAATTCGCGAATGACCGAGCATCGCTGCGAGCGTAACCAAATCAATGCCGGCCATCGCTCCGCGCGTCGCCCAGGTATTATGAAGATCGTAGAGTCGGAAGCGCCTAATCGGGCTCTCGTTTGCTTCTGATCGCAGGCGATTGTCTCGCGCG
>JBOGOP010000314.1:0-6026 GCA_050747225.1 Pyrinomonadaceae bacterium | reverse complement strand
GGCTTCAACTAATCGCTAATGAATGATGCAAATAATAAGCATGCGCCCGCAGTTGAGTTTCGCGAAGTTTGCCTGAGCTTCGATGATCGGCCTGTATTAATTAACATCAACTTCGAGCTCGCGCATGGGGAGATGATTTTCCTTACGGGCATCTCCGGCTCTGGCAAATCAGTTCTCTTACGTTTAGCTATGGGACTGTTAAAGCCAGACGAAGGCCGAATTTTCATCGACGGTCGTGAAATCGAACTCCTTGATGAATCGGCTCTGCTGGCTATACGCGGCGGACTAATGGGAATGGTATTTCAGGAGGATTCCCTCTTCACCGGACTCTCAGTCTACGAGAACGCTGCCTACCGATTGGAAGAGCATGGGTGGTCAGAAGAGGAAATCAGAAAAGCGGTGGCAGAGGTCCTTGAGTTCGTTGGTCTACAAGGAGAAGAAGACAAACTCCCAGAAGAGTTGTCAGGGGGCATGAAGCGGCGACTTGAGATTGCGCGCGCGTTAATTGGTTGGCCGCGGATCATGTTGTTCGATGAGCCGACCATGAGTCTCGATCCAATTGTGGCGAGCCAGGTACTGGACCTTGTGATGCGAGCTCGTGATGTGAATCAGATCTCGTCACTTTACGTCACCAAGAAAATTTATGAAATTCCTCAACTTGCAAACTACTACGCATCACAGACCACAAACAAGGAAGTGATGATCAAACAAGCGCCAATAGATAAGTTGCCGCGGACAAAGGTCATCGTTCTTGAGAACGGGAGGATTGTGTTCAATGGCACTGCCGACGAGTTTCAAAAAAGCGAGCTGCCGGCAATCAAGGATTTACTCGCGCTCGATCGACACGACCATTCAAAAGATACCTATTTCACCAATCCCTGGGATAAACAACGCCGTCCCAAAGAACAAATTCTCTAAAGAACACAAAGCCACGAGCTGCGCGTGTAGAATTGACGAGAAAGAAGTTCGCAAGATTCCCCTGGGATTAACGGCTGTTTTCTGACTTCCAGTTCGCCCTATTCAAAAGTTCCACGGCGCTGTGAATGGGCAGCGCAAAATTTGAGGCGGCATCAGGAAATGCGAACGTTACTCCGAACACCTGGCCGGACCCGCCAACGGCCCCCTCGCTTACAACAAAATTAATTCTTTCTACTAAGGTGCTCCTCATTGTCGTCGTAGATATTCACTTCGATTCCCACGGGCATGAGTCCGCTCAATTCCTTAGCTGCATACATTGGAACGCGAATACAACCATGGCTGGCAGGAGAAGTTGGGATCGAGAGACTTCCGTGAACCGCAATTCCGTTGACGATATAGCTCGGATAGTAGAGAAGCCCGAGTGAGCTTAAACGCCAGCCATTGATCTTTCTATACACTTTGAAAGTACCGGTGGGCGTGCGCGCGCGATGGACTTCACCATGATCGATGTACCGCGCTCCGTTACCGGTGGAAACCGGCAAGATCCGGCTGACTATGCCACTCTCATCAATAAGAAAGAGTACCTGCCGTCCGAGATCAATCTCAACATGAACAGCTTCTGTGTGACGCGGCAGTGGGCGGCTGGCTTCCTGTAGGGCCTTTAGCTCTTTCCACGTAAGATTTCCAGTGCGGGGACGCCTCTCGACTTTCTGAAACGCTATCAACGCGTGTCGTGAAGCAGAATCAAATTTGCCGTCAACAGGTCCGGCCCAATAACCGAGTGCCCATAGACGTTGCTCGGCTTCGAATCGTTCCTGGGCTCCGACTTCCTGTGCGGTGGACTTTCGTTTCCCATCAGCCACCGCAATGCCACAACTCAAAGCGCCGACCAACAGTATCAGGACGATCACAATAATTGTCCGAATCGCAACCGTTCGAATTTGTCTGTATGCCGCAGGCGAGATCCCGGGCCACGGTCGGAGATCGGCAGTATTTTCAGACTGCAATTGCATCGACCATCTCCGGCCGGGTGGCGACCCGGAAACTTAAGAGCGCTGTTGTCTCGTCTTCCCCCTTGATTGCAAGCGCCGCGTCGGCGCCGTCATCCGTTTGCTCAAGGGTGACCTCCGAAGGACGGGCAATAGAATGCGTAATGTGATCGTCTGGTCTAGCACCGATCATGATCATGATTGTGTTGCCGTTTGTTTCATCCCATTCATCAGTGATGCCTTCGAGGGCCAGTTCGCGCTCCTCAACCTGGGCACCAATTTCTGATCCCAGTATCTGAAGATTTACCAACCAGCCTTCGTGCTGACGGCTGAAGCTGTCGAAAAATGCCGGCCATTCGCTTTTCGGAATTTGTTTCGTTTTCATAACAAGCCTTTCTGTTTAGATACCGCTTGGAAATGTTTCAGGAACTTCACCTGCTTCCCATTCAACGGTGCGTTCGAGCGGTTCGACCGCCCGCGTTTCATCGAAATGGATTACCGCATCAAACTGTTGAGACAATCTGGCATCAAAGTAGTGGCTCACACGCTCGGTTTCTGGGCGATAAATGACGCCAATCGCCCGCTCCAAGCGTGGTTGGTGAAGCGGCGCAGTAGCATGATCGGAGTTGCGGAAAGTTAACAGAAAGCGCGGGATGTCCGCTTCATGAAAGAGCGCCTCGTAGCTGTTGGCGAGTGCCGGTCGCACGCACTTCCGTTCCGCGGGTGCGTCCCAATTGGATGCTGCGGTCACCGTGCCGTGATGAGTCGTCAGGCCGATAAGTACTGCATCGTTGCCGTGCCGCTCGCGGGCCAGTTGGCCAACGTTCCACTCACCTTCTTTTCCCATTCGCGTAGCACGGGCATCGCCCAGGTGTGAGTTGTGCTCCCATACAACGATCTTCGCTGGCTGTTGCGGTCGACCAAGAAACGAAAGGAGCGAGTCAAGCGTGTCAGACATGTGTGCGTCGCGGAGGTTCCAGGAGGAAATGCGACCGCGAAACATCGAGCGATAATATCTCTCCGCATTCATGACCAGCCGTGCGTTCTGTGCGGCGTAGAAATAGTCGTCGGCGGCGATGCGGCCATCCCGCCTTGCATACTCAGCGGCCCGGCGGTGCAACTCGACCAGTTGGGTCACTACCTCGTCTTCGCAGGATTCAGCGATCCCTATTCCTGTGGCATATCCATAGGCCTGCTCGTCTTTGCCGAAGTGATCAAAACAGGCGTAACGGTTACGCGCATGCCGGGCCGCCTCGGGATCAATCTTGTCGAGGTAATCGAGCACCGCTTCTATAGAGGTGTGTAAGCTATAGAGATCCAAGCCGTAGAAGCCAACCTTCGCTGCAGTAGACGAGAGGTCGTCATTGTGGGTGCGCAGCCAACCGACAAAATCGAGTACATCGGCGTTTCGCCACATCCAGGCCGGAAAGCGTTTGAACCCGCGGAGCGCATCAACAGCATCTGCGTCTGAGCTCACTCCACGCACATAACGATTTATTCGATACGCGTCAGGCCAGTCCGCTTCAACAGCAACTGCTGCAAAACCTTTCTCCTTGATTAGTCTCTTAGTGATTTGAGCGCGCTCTTTATAGAACTCGTGAGTCCCGTGGGAGGCTTCACCAATCAAAACCAGGCGTGCATCGCCGATCAGCGTCATCAGCGGGTCATAATCATTCGCTTGCCCCACGAGCTGGTGAGCAGCTTCGTGTATTACGTCGGTTAACAGGATTGTGCTTTCACTTAGCATATTCACATCCTTCGCCGTCAATCCATCAGGCGGCGTGCTTTTGTGGAGGTTCCTTAGTGTGTTTCAGCAGATAGCAAACTTCTTCGTCGGTGGTTTGCGGAAAATCTCGATACCATCGCCCCACTCCTTGAAAAGGTTCCGGACTCATAACGCACACGCAGGTTGAATCCACCTCCGCCTTAAAGGATTCACACGTCTCCCGCGCAGCCACCGGAGCGGCCACGACGATCTTCGCCGGTCCTAGATTCTTGAGCGCCTTGACTGCGGCCCGCATGGTCGAGCCGGTCGCTAAACCGTCATCAACAATAATCACGGTCCGATCGCGAACGTTGAGGGGTGGGGTTGTGCTCCGATATGTTTTCTCCCGCCTCTCAAGTTCGCGTTGCTCACGCGCGGCTACCTGCTCGATCCATTCATGGCGAATGCCTACATCCTTAACGAGCTCGTCATTCAGAACGCACACGTTCCCTGTAGCAATAGCGCCCATTGCCAGTTCCTCACAACCAGGCACACCGAGCTTACGTACTAAAAAAACATCCAGCGGAACATTGAGAGCACGTGCTACTTCGTAGGCCACCGGCACACCACCGCGGGGCAGACCGAGCACAACGACGTCCGAGCGGTTGGCGTAAGTCTCAAGCTTTTTTGCCAGCGCACGTCCCGCACTAATCCTGTTTGCGAATTGCATAATCACTCCTTGTCAGCTTGCAGGTACTTCAGAAACCAGCTCGCAGCGAGATTCGCGACTTCTTCTAACTTGCCTGGCTCCTCAAAGAGGTGTGTGGCGCCGGGAACAAGCTTCAACTCTTTAACGCATCGGAGTTTTGCGTAAGCATCTTCATTCATCTGAATGACAGGCCTATCGAAACCTCCGACTATTAAGAGCGTAGGAGCTTTAACATAACGCAATGCCGCACCCGCCAGCTCAGGGCGGCCGCCTCGAGAGACAACGGCCCCGATCTTTCCCCCCATCTGAGCAGCCGCAACCAGAGCGGCGCCTCCTCCTGTGCTGGCGCCGAAGTATCCGGGACGCAATTGACTGGTCTCGCTCTGCGTTGCAAGCCAGTTAGTCGCCGCAACAAGCCGCCGGGCCAGCAGGTTAATGTCAAAACGAAATTCCCGCGTGTAGTTGTCTATTTCTTCTTCTTGAGGGGTGAGTAGATCGAAGAGCAGCGTACCGACTCCGGCATTACGGATGACATCAGCAACATACTGATTGCGAGGGCTGTGGCGACTACTACCGCCACCGTGTGCGAACAAGACTATTCCATTCGCGTTCTCTGGGATCTTCAATTCGCCGTTAAGTAAGAGTGAGCCGGCGCTGATTTGTACCTCGCCGTCTTTTGCTATTCTTCTTAGTACTACTGCTGTCGTCATGGCGATTACCTCAATCGCCTTATTTCGGATTTCTCCTATTCCCGCTGCCAATTCACGCGAGCCAGTTTGTTCTCGTGCGAAAAATCGTATTGCACTCTGCCCCCGAATGCTTTCTCAAGGGCGTGGCCCAGACGCTGGGCCAGATGTTCCGTCGTCGTGCTTACAGTAAGCTTGTGGCCGTCACCACGCTTCCATTCCATAATGCGCGCTAAGGGATTGTCCTCCGCAGCTCGCTCCGCTTCATTGAGCAAGAGACGCTCAATATCTTCATGGTGCACGGCGAAAAATGCCCCATCCAAAAGGACGAATCCCCGTGGCTCACCTGTGCTCCTTTGATTGCATGCCGGACAGACCGTCATCTGTGAAGGACGCCAATGTTTCTGCCTTTTGTCCGTTGAGCCGGTGTGTGCCGCAGTCCAACGTCGGTTGGCATAAACTGCCCCACACTGCTCACAGACTGCCGGTTCACTCATCGCCCGCGCCGTATGGTGACGTCCAGCTTCGTGATCTACGCGCTTAGTAAAAGTCGCGTTCGTATATGCCTTTTTGCTGCGCATCGTTGCCCCCTGCAACACCCAATTTCCCCATGACCAAGAGGCTGCTCCTCGCGAAATGCGGTTCGTCCTCAGTAGCTTCCTGACCGTAGGACTCAAACCTTCACCACGCAACGTATATGCCTGTCCATCAAAAGCCGAGATGCCTGCAAAAGCACGGAAAACAGCGCAAAGCGACTCGCAAGAAACTCCTTTTTGCCGAATCTTCTTGAGCGAGGAAAAGTACAGCGCGCGGTTTCCCGCAATAGCTGTGTAGGTTTGCGCAGCGAGAAAACTATCATCGCCAAACACACTAAGATTCCGGAGAACCTTTTCCGTAGTTACCCGGAACGCATATTGCGAGTCTGGCTGTTATCAGCTTTTGGTGAACTTATTCAAGGAGTTTGTCCGCGATGTTTATCCACGACATGACTGAGATGGAGTGTCGGCGGGCTTTAGGGA
>JBOGOP010000313.1:0-6108 GCA_050747225.1 Pyrinomonadaceae bacterium | reverse complement strand
CTCTTCGAACCGTTAGTTGCAGATTCCTCACCGCCCACAGCTCGCCTCAATGCTGCTCTCGCAAGCAGGCGCGTCGAATCCAACGTCGGCAACGGACAATCGTCGACGCGGACAATTAATGGTATCTCATTGCGGCCGAGCACGACCGCGTCGCATCAGCGAGCCTTCAACTTCTCCGTTACTTCAGTGAAGTATAGACGCGAGGATGCTGGCGATGTGAAGCCACGGATTGGGAGAACGCGGAACAAGGTAGGGAAATGACTATGTAACCGCCAAATCAAGACCGCCCCCGAAGTGGCCTCGATCGGGCTATCGAATCCAAACCCAACGAGCGCGATGCTGCAAAAACCGCACTCAGACTGAGCTGGCTGCGTGAGTCGATGTCTTGACTGCGTAAACATCTTCGACAGCAGCGCGTAGAAGTTCAGCGACGCTCCACGCTTGCGCCACGCACCCGCGCGGAGTGTGCGGCGCATCGCCGTCGAAGATCTCAGAGACTTGTCCAAGGCAGGCTTCGCTCAGATGTTCGCCAAATTGCTTAAGCCAGTCGGCGGCGGCTTGTCGGCCCGATTCACCAAAAGTCTTGACGGAAGCGGTTATGTACGCACCTATCAGCCACGGCCAGACAGTTCCCTGATGGTAAGAGCCGTCGCGATGAAGAGGATCGCCTTCGTATCGCCCGATGTAATTCGGATCATTTGGCGAGAGAGTGCGCAAACCACGTGGCGTGAGCAACTCCCGCTCAGCGACTTGAAGGATACTCTGGGCTCTCTCGTTTGAAACCATTGAGTTCGTGAGACTGACAGCGAGAATCTGGTTTGGTCTGATCGCACCGTCGCGCGTGTCGCCATTCACGACGTCGTAGAGGCAACCGATTTCGTCATTCCAGAAAAGCTGCTTGAAGCTGAGGCGGGCGCGGTCGGCCATCGTCGCATAGTTCTCTTTGGCTTTCGTATCGTTGAATTTTTCAGCCAGGTATTCCATCACACGCAACGCGTTGTACCAAAGGGCCTGAATCTCGACGGGCTTCCCTTGGCGAGGCGTGACCACCCAATCTCCAACTTTGGCATCCATCCAGGTAAGCTGAACGCCGGGCTGGCCTGAATACAGCAATCCATCATCGTCAACATGAATGTGATAACGCGTGCCTTTCACGTGGCAATCGATGATGCTGGTCAGTACCGCATAAAGATTTGCACGCACAAATTCGTAGTCGTTCGTGTACTGCAATAGCGACCGCACAGCTTCAAAGAACCAGAGCGTCGCATCGACGGTGTTGTATTCGGGAATTTCACCAGCATCTGGAAAACGATTCGGCAACATTCCCTGATCGACGTGATTGGCAAACTCGACCAGGATGCTCTTCGCGATCTCGGTGTGGCCGGTCGCGAGTGTTAGACCGGGCAGCGCAATCATTGTGTCGCGGCCCCAGTCACTGAACCAGTGATATCCGGCGATGACCGTCTTGCAATGCTCGCGCGCGACAATAAATTGATCGGCGGCGACTGTTAACGTTTCGACTAGCGGGTCTGTATCGGGAGCGGACTCTCCGATCAGAAGTCTGCGTCTGGCTATTTCTGCTTCACGATAATCGTCGGCCTTGCGGACATCGCATCGTTCTGTTGAAGCGATCATTCGCACCTTGGCGCTCGCTTTCAGGTCGAAAGTGAAAGCGCACGGGCTAAATAAATCTTCTGTAAAGTCCAGGCCGCGTTCCTGCTCGACTGCGTATTGAAAGTTGCGATACCAGAAACCATTAGTTTCGACTGCAGCGGGATCGTGGGCGAGATATAGCGACGGCAAGTCACTATAAGGCTTGACAGTCGCCAAGCCATTTTCAGTCTCGA
Organism: Pyrinomonadaceae bacterium; assembly: GCA_050747225.1. Taxonomy (GTDB): domain Bacteria; phylum Acidobacteriota; class Blastocatellia; order Pyrinomonadales; family Pyrinomonadaceae; genus PSRF01. The sequence goes on along the minus strand of JBOGOP010000313.1, from coordinate 4,261 downwards.
CGTAGGGATTGAGCGCACCGTTTTCATGCGTCGTGCTGTGATAGTCACGGAAGGCAATCAGCGGACGAATCTCAAGCCTGTAGCTGTTAGCTTGCATCCGTTCCATGTGGCTTATCTCGTAATGGACGACCGTCGTATTCTCTCCCTGCACCATGAAAACCGACTTTTCTAACTTCACTCCTTCAACTTCGTAGGTGAACACCGGAAACGGATCGAGACGAAACCCGGTTTGAAAGTTAAAGCCCAGCGGATGAACTGCGCCGGGATATTGATTTGCTGATAGCTCATAGCTCCGTCCGTCGATGATCAGGGTTTCTTCGAGCTTCGAAAGCAAAACCAGGCGACCCACCGGAGGCTTCGTAGCTGCGGTCAGCAGTCCATGATAGCGGCGCGTGTTGAGACCGATGATCGTCGAAGACGAAAAGCCTCCGATGCCATTCGTCTCAAGCCATTCCCGCGACGACGCCATCACCACATCGCGGCAAGTTTCCTGTTCCAGGCTAATCATCGTGTGCCTCCTTGTTGTTCGAGACGTTTCATGCCGCTTGGACAGTCGCCGCTTCTTCGGCTGGGGCTTCCATTGTTGCGCTCACTTCAATTCGCGAGTCGTTGCGCGGACTCACATCCATGAATTGCACCAGGTCTTTTGAAAACATCAGATCGAGGGCCCAGTCGAGCGCCACGCGCACTTTCTTTTCAAAGCGCGGCAGCTTGCTCAGATAGATGGTGCGCCACAGCCACCAGGCGATGAAGCCCGAAAAATTTATCCCCATGATGCGCGCAACGCCGGTCCGCTTGCCGATCGATGCGAGAGCGCCGATGGTTTTGAATTCGAAACTCCGGCGCCGACTACCATCGATCGTGGCGATGATGTTTTCTGCGACAATCTTCCCCTGACGTAGTGCGTGTTGAGCTGTTGGCGGACAAGACTTTCCTGTGGCCAAATCGGGCACTGCCGCACAATCACCGAGCGCCCAAACGCCGGGAAATTCCGCGACTTCCAGAAACTCATTCGTTACCAATCGGCCGCGTTCTTTGGAACAATCCAACATCGACAACAGCGGATTCGGAGAAACGCCGGCTGTCCAAACCAGCAGATTGGTTTTGAGAGCCGAACCATCGTCCAGATTCACCTCGTCGTTGGAAACACTCCTGACCGCGGTATTCAGCAGAAACTCGACACCGCGTTGGGCTAGTTTCTCGCGTGCATAAGCACCGAGCTTCGGACCCAGCTCCGGCAGGATCAGATCCGTTGCTTCCACCAGAACGACCCGCAGTTCCTCTGAGGTTAGGCGAGGATAAAAAGCAATGGCCTCGCGGACAAAGTCATTCACCGAAGCTATCGTTTCGACACCTGCGAAGCCGCCACCGACTACGACCACGGTGAGCAAACGCGAACGGTCTTCGCAGGAGCATTCAAAATCGGCGTCTTCGAGATTCTTGATCAACCGGCTACGCAGCCGAATTGCGTCGCTGAGCGACTTCATCGTAAGAGCGTTCTCCGCGAGACCGGGTAGATTGTAGAAATTCGTAACTGACCCCAGAGCCAGCACGAGATAGTCGTAAGCTAATTCGTGCTCATGACTGTCGTCGGCATGCGTTACGACCACGCGACGTTCTTTCAAATCGATGGACCTGATGTCTCCGTTGAAAAAGTGGGTTCGGTGGAGCAGCTTGCGCACTGGATTAACGATGTGGGTCAGATCGAGATCACCGGCGGCGACTTCATGCAGCATGGGCGTGAACAGAAAGAAGTTCTCGCGATTGACCAGCGTGACCTCGACGCCGGAGTTGCGTCGCAGCTTCCTTTCAAGATGCAAGGCTGTATAGAGGCCGCCAAAGCCGCTGCCAAGAATCAAGATTCGTTTGGGATTAGTCATGATGCCTACAATTCCGCGACTTCGCAGAACACCTTGATTGCGCCGTTCGGATTAGTAAGCTTCGCGAACAGTTCCTGGTAATTCTCGAGTCCCTTGACTGGATGCGTCAGCAATCGCTTGAGCCAACCGGGATACTCGGCTTCGGCCTGGGCCAGGTCTTTCACACCCATCTCGAAGTATTCGCGATTTGCGTTCACGGTTCCCACCATCACTTTATTGCCAAGCACGAACTCCAGATTGATCTTGTCGGCTGGGACTTCGATCTTGCGATCGCCGCCGGTAACACTCGACAGAACGAGCACGCCGTTCTTGCCGAGTGCCTGCATGCTGTCGAACACCACGGGTGAATAACCGGTCGCTTCGAAAATGATGTCGAAAGGACCGTACTTCTTTGCTCCATTGAGAATCGAAAGGTCTTCAGTCGATTGGTAAGTCGCGCCGATCGCTTCGATCAGATCTGAATTGAGATACGGCTTGGGAGTCTTGCCGAAGGTCGTCACCTGTAATCCTCGCAAACGCAAAGCCAGCGTTGCCAATAATCCGATCGTTCCGGCTCCCATCACCGCCGCGCGCCGCGGACGCCATACTCGTAAGCGGCGTTGAATCTCGTAAGCCTGCGCAATACCTTTCTCGACAACCGTAGTCGGCTCGAGCAATACGCCAACTTCTTTCAGCCCTTGCGGGATTTTGACGATAAACTCGGCATCATCAACGTAATACTCGCTCATGTACCCATGTCGCAGATTGATACCGCGCTCAAAGTAAGTGTCGTCAGTGGTCATGTCGTTAGTACCGATCAGATCGTAGAGACTCGACCCGGGACGTCGCACCGTTGCGACCACGTAATCGCCCGGTTTAACTTCAGTGACGTTTGGACCAACCGCTTCGACCTGGCCAAAACCTTCGTGACCGATAACCAGAAAATCGTAGCCCGGCGGCGCTTGGCCGTACTCGGCGGCGTTGATCTCTTTGTCGGTGCCGTCGACGCCGACGCGCAATACACGGACCAGGACGCCGCGTCCATTTGGAATCTCATCGAGCTTCGGCGCGGGAAACTCGGTTAGGTGAACTGTGTTTGGTGTTCCAGGTTTTACCGCAATGGCTTTCATTATCGCTCCTAAAAAGTTTCAAGTTTCAAGTTCCAAGTTCGAATAATCAGGTTCGAGGCTTCAATCCAGAAGTAACCGGCGTTCTCAAGCTGCCTGTGAACTTGAGACTTGGAACCTGGAACTTGAAACTCCCTTACCGATCTGCGCGAGCGTCGAAAGAACTCGCGTCGGCTCGCCCAGGTCGCTCCAGCCGACGTCACCCACTCTCATCACGGCGAGATCCTTCGACCTGGTCGCAAGCACCTGGTGCGAAAAATTTGTTTCAGAAATTCTCGAATATAACGCTGACACTCTGAAGCTTTCGGCTCCGCCTCCAAACCAGGGCACCAAATCCGTGAAAGACTCGAAGAGATCAGGTATCGCTCGTTGGGTCATCTTCAGTAGAGCGTCTACCCGGCCCACCATTACAAAACTATTCCAGAGACAGCCACGCTCCAGCAGGTCGCGAGCGACCATGGCGTTTGGTTTTTCCCAGAAGCGTTCCACCTGACTAATCGAGCGGGGCGCCTGGGAAAGAATCGAGGCTGCCGGTTCGATCCAGCCGTATTCAGTTTCCGCGCTCGACGGCGTCATTCCGAGCAGTGTTATCGTCTCAGGTCGCGAGCGAGACGCCTCAAAAGCCAGATCGACGTGCGACATGAAAGTCTCGTCGTCTGCGAAGTAATGGTCCGAAGGAAAGAGCGCCACAATTGCCTGTGGAGATTTCGTCGCCACGCGCAACAAGGCGTATAGAATCGCCGGCGCAGTTCCTTTGTTGTCTGGCTGCGCAACCAGCAGATCCTTCGGCAGCGTGGCGGCCAGGGGTTGGTAGTAGCGCCGATGCTTTTCGGTAACGACAAATAGCGTTCGGTTGGGGGAAATCGACAGCGCCACCCGGTCGCGGGTTTGATCCAAAAGAGTGCGCCCGCCGATTAGTGGACAGAATTGCTTGGGCCGATCATCCCCAGCAATGGCGCGAGTCATTGAGCGAAGGCGCGTGCCATCACCGCCAGCGAGAATAACAGCCCAACGTTCGTGACGATTTCTGACCGGTGAAAACCTGCGAACTGATTCGTCGCGCGAAACTCTTCGATTCAATGAATAGGCTGGCATCTCAATAGCGTCCTTGCTCCGGATCTCTTAGAACGCTAATGAGTCGGTTTAAGTGAGGATTCCTTACAGGCCGGAGACTTTTTTGGAGTGCGGTGACCTGTCACCGCTTTGGCCCAGGGCGGCTTGACGCCCTTCTCGTTTCAGTAGCTTCTGTGTGTCGTGGTCGCGACAAGTCACGAC
>JBOGOP010000312.1:0-6164 GCA_050747225.1 Pyrinomonadaceae bacterium | reverse complement strand
TTGAAAAACTGCCACAGCCAGGTGGTCTCCGAGCGCAACTGGGCCTGAGCGATGCTACACCTCTAATACTCTTCCTCGGTCGCATCTCATTTATCAAAGGACTGGACTTGCTGGTTAACGCATTCGCCGGTTTGCCTGAGGCCCAACGCGACGCGCATCTGGTTATCGCTGGGCCTGATGACGATGATGGTTGCGCGGCGGCGGTCGCGGAGATCGTCGCACAGTTACAAATCGGTAAGCGCGTGACTTTGATGGGTCCGTTTTATGGGAACGATCGCCTGCAGGCATTTGTCGACGCCGATATTTGCGTGCTTCCTTCCCGATACGAAAGCTTTGGAAACGTTGCTGCGGAATCTATTGCCTGCGGCACGCCGGCACTGGTCACCGATCAGTGTGGCATCGCTCCTCTGGTGAAGGATCGAGCAGCGCTGGTCGTTTCTGCGGACGTTGAGGGGTTGACAAATGGCCTGGAGCGTTTGCTTGAAGATGATTTGTTGCTGGCTGAGTTGCGGGCGGGATGCGCAAGTGTTGCTCAAGGTCTGTCATGGCACGAGCCGGTAGAAACGATGGAACGGCTTTACGAAAAACTGAGTTTCGAGTTTCCGGTTTCGGGTCTCGCTTTAGTGGGGCGTTAATCGATTAGTAGAAAGGGAATTCGGATTCGGAAATCTGCAATCCGCAATTCGAAATCCGAAATTCTTTAAATATGTGCGGTATTTGTGGAGTAGTTAGTTTTTCCCGCGCAGACGATGCGGCGGAAATAGTGCGGCGCATGAACCCGACTATGCTGCATCGCGGGCCGGATGATGAAGGGTATCTTGACAGCGGACCCCTGTCTCTCGGTATGCGTCGCTTGAGCATTATCGACATCGAGGGTGGACACCAACCGATCTTCAATGAAGACGGTACGGTCGGTGTTGTGCTCAACGGGGAGATCTATAACTTCCGGGAGTTGCAGCAGCAGCTTAAGGATCGTGGGCACACTTTCCGCACGCGTTCCGATTCAGAAGTAGTCGCGCATGCCTATGAAGAGTGGGGAGCTGCTTGCGTCGAGCGCTTTCAGGGGATGTTTGCGCTGGCGGTGTGGGACGTTAGAAGGCGAAAGGGCAAAGGGGAAAGGGCAAAGGCGGGAGACCAAGACGCTGGTAAGCGAAGCGTCGGCGATCCTGGGGTCGAGGGAGTTTTGTTTCTTGCTCGCGACCGTTTGGGCATTAAGCCGCTGTATTACACCGTAATCAGCAATCAGCAGGCAGCAATCAGCAAGTTCCTCTTCGCGTCCGAGGTTCGAACTCTACTGGCAAGTGGCGTCCTACCGCGGACACTTTCGCGAGCTGCTGTTGAAAGTTACTTGTTGTTTGGTTCCGTAAGCGAACCGATGACCCTTGTTGAAGGAATACTTTCCCTGCCACCAGGACATCACCTGACGATCGAGCTTGGCTCTAAAGCTCCTGCCGCCAGGGTTGAGAGGTATTGGAACATTGCCCGTGAACCGCACCGCAATGGCTACGCAAACGAAACTGACATCAAGACTGCGGCGAAGCAGGTCCGCATTTTGTTGGAGCAGAGTGTGCGGAGTCACCTGCTTGCGGATGTTCCGGTCGGAGTGTTCCTGAGCAGCGGTATTGATTCAACCGCACTGGCGGCGTTGGCCAGTCGTGAAGTTTCCGGCGTTCACACTTTTACTGTCGCCTTTCCTGAAGACAATTTCAGTGAAGCGACCATCGCAAGGCGGACCGCGGAACGTTTAGGCACCACCCATCAGGAAGTGATCTTGAGCGGCGACGCGATGCTCACGCGGTTGGGCGAAGCGGTCGGCGCGCTCGATCTGCCGACGATCGATGGCATCAACACATATTTTGTTTCTGCCAGTGCGCGGGAGGCTGGCTTGAAGGTGGCGCTCTCGGGACTTGGCGGAGATGAGGTGTTTGGCGGCTACAACACGTTTCGACGAACGCCACAATACCAGCGGCTGGCCAGGGCAGGGAATCGCGTGCCTGCGGGACTGAAAACCGCGATGTCTACGGCGATGGCTGAAGCCGGCGGACGCTTCATGCCCGGTGACGCGGCGCGAAAGATTGCAGCCATTTGGAAAGATTCAAGCTCGCTGCCCGATCCGTATTACTTTGGCCGCCTGCTCTTCACGCCGGAACAAGTAGCGAAATTAATGAACGCTACTGAAACGATCTCGGGAGGTCCTGAACACGAATCGCTTTGGTGGCAGTGGCTGGCAGCGAGCGCTGTGCAAGCGAGAGGGTTGGATTCTTTTGCTGCGGTCTCGTGTCTCGAGGCGCAGTCGTATCTGGTAAACACTCTGTTGCGCGACACGGATTCGATGAGCATGGCGCATTCGTTGGAAGTGCGCGTACCGTTTCTGGATCATCCGCTGGTGGAGTTTGTGACGCATCTGCCGCAGGAAGTGAAAATTAACAAAGGAACACCAAAGGCCCTACTCGTCGCAGCGCTCGAGGATCTTTTGCCGTCAGAAGTGGTGCATCAAGCCAAGCGGGGGTTCACCTTTCCCTGGGAGCTGTGGCTGCGCGGCCCATTGAAAGAAAACATCAAGGCCGGATTTTCTGAGTTGTCACCGGCTCTGCAAGAGGTGATTGACTGCAAATCAGCACAAGGCATTTGGCAAAGTTATTTGGACGGTAAGACTACCTGGTCGCGACCCTGGAGTCTCTACGTTCTGAATGAGTGGACAAAACGCCATCTTTAGTTTCAAGTTTCAGGTTTCAAGTTTCAAGTTCGGTAAACAAGCCGCTTAGCCTTCCGCTTACTCAGGAGGAAATGGCGATGGCGACGTTTAGGAAATTTGAAGAGATCGAGTGTTGGAAGAAAGCGAGAGAGCTCACTCGTAAGGTTTACGAAATCACCAACCAGCCCGCGTTTTCCAGAGACTTCGGACTTAAGGATCAAATTCGAAGGGCCGCTGTGTCGGTTATGTCGAATATTGCGGAAGGCTATGACCGTAGCGGTACGGCAGAATTCGTTCACTTCCTGGCAACTGCCAAGGGGTCTGCAGCGGAGGTAAGGTGTCAACTCTACGTTGCAGCTGATCAGGGGTATGTTCAGGAGGAACATTTTCTTGAACTTTACGCTCTGGCATCTGAAACGGCGCGGATGGTAAGTGGTTTGATGAAATATCTAAGGGCCTCTGGCTATAAAGGAACAAAGTTCAAGGCGATGGCTCAAGATTAAATGATCGCCAGGCGGAGAATTCAACCACAGCCACAATTCCAAACTTGGAACTTGGAACTTGAAACCGATGTACATTTTAGGAATTAACGCATACCACGGCGACGCAGCCGCAGCCCTAATCAAGGACGGCCGGATCGTAGCGGCCGTTGAGGAAGAGAGATTCAATCGAGTCAAACATTGTGCTGGGTTTCCCGCTGAAGCTGTGCGCTACTGCCTGCAAACCGCGGGTATTGGCGTCGAAGAGGTTGCACATATCGGCATCTCGCGCGATCCGTCTGCCCACCTGCATAAGAAGATTCTGTTTGCAGCGTCACGAGCAGCTAAAGAGATAGGAGGCAGGGGCAGGAGGCAGGAGGCAGAAAGCAGACGGCAGACCGCAGTCGTTACGATCGCAAATGGAATGGACCCAGGAGGGAAAACGGTAACGAGAAATGGACGTCGGGAGAATGGAGGTAATGGTCAGAAGCGTGGGCCGGGAATTTTTCGTCAGGTCAAAGATCGGCTAAACAACGCCGCGAAGGTGCGCGATCTGAAAGATGATCTCGCCCTGGCGCTGGGGACAGCGAAAAGCAGTTTGCGGGCGCAGTTTCATAACATCGAACATCACCGCGCGCATCTGGCCAGTTCCTTTTATGTTTCGCCTTTTGAACGCGCTGCCTTGCTTTCAATCGACGGCTTCGGCGACTTCATTTCGACGATGTGGGCGCTGGGAGAAGAGAACTCGATCAACGTACTCGACCAGGTAGAGTATCCGCATTCGACCGGGATCGTTTACACCGCAACGACGCAGTTTATTGGTTTCCCTCATTATGGCGATGAAGGCAAAGTGATGGGTCTCGCCCCTTACGGCAAGCCGCGTTATATGGACGAGTTTCGGGACATCATCCGCACCGAAGAACGCGGGCAGTTTCGTTTGAACCTCGATTACTTTCGTCATCAAGCTGAGGGTGTGGACATGACCTGGGATGAGGGCTCGCCCGTCATCGGACAAGTTTACTCGGATTCTTTCGCGCGCGTGTTTGGTCCGCCACGCGAGCGCGGCGCGCAGTTAACCGAGCGCGAGCATGACATTGCAGCCAGTCTGCAACTGCGGCTTGAAGAAGTCGGTTTCCACGTTTTGAACCACCTGCACGAACAGACCGGTTTGACTGACCTCGGACTGTCTGGCGGTGTCGCCTACAACTCTGTGATGAATGGCAAGATTTTGCTCCACACGCCTTTCCGTCGCGTGTATGTGCAACCGGCCGCGGGCGACAGTGGAACTGCGCTGGGCGTCTGCTATGAAATCCATAACGGGATTCTCAAGCGCGATCGCGGCGAAGTAATGCTGGGGGCTTACACCGGTCCGGAGTTTACTGACGACGAGATTCGGAAAGAGCTGGAGAGCAGCGGACTGGTCTTTGAAACTTTAACTGATGATACAGTCACAAAACGCGCGGCGCAGGATATTGCTGATGGATTAGTGGTCGGTTGGTTTCAAGGACGAATGGAGTTTGGGCCGCGCGCGTTGGGCAATCGCTCGATCGTTGTCGATCCGCGCCGGGCGGAAATGAAGGACATTCTCAACGACCGCATTAAGAAGCGCGAACCGTTTCGTCCGTTTGCGCCGTCGGTGCTTGAGGAACGCACGGCGGATTACTTCGAGCAGAACCATCCGGCGCCGACAATGTTGATGGTCTATCAAGTTAGAAAAGGGCGACGCGCCGAGATTCCGGCAGTGACGCATGTCGACGGTTCGGGTCGGTTACAGACTGTTTCGCGAGAGGTTAACGCGCGCTACTACCAGCTGATTTCGGACTTCGATCGATTAACGGGAGTGCCGGTTGTGTTGAATACATCGTTCAATGAGAACGAGCCGATTGTCTGCACGCCGCGGCACGCGATTGATTGTTTCATGAAGACGCGCATGGATGTTTTGTACTTGGGCAATCACTGCGTAAGGCGGGAAAAAGCCTGAAAAAAATCCGCAGATTACGCAGATTACGCAGAAAAACAGTCCGAAGTTTCTTTTTGCCCCTTTCTGCGTAATCTGCGTAATCTGTGGATTAACTAAGTAACTGGAGTTCGAATGCGAATACTTGTAACAGGCGGCGCTGGCTTCATCGGATCGCATTTGTGTGAACGGTTGCTGGCAGATGGGCACGATGTGCTGTGCCTGGACAATTTCTTTACGGGCCGGCGCGCGAACATCGTGCAGTTGCTCGACAATCGTCATTTCGAGCTGATTCGTCACGATGTGATTGAGCCGATCCTTTTGGAGGTCGATCAGATTTACAACCTCGCGTGTCCGGCGTCGCCCATTCATTATCAGTACAATCCGGTTAAGACGGTGAAAACCAGCGTAATGGGCATGATAAATATGCTGGGCCTCGCGAAACGCGTGCGTGCCCGAATCTTGCAGGCGTCGACGTCGGAGGTCTACGGCGATCCGCTCGTGCATCCGCAACCGGAAGGATATTGGGGCAACGTAAATCCGATCGGGTTGCGTTCCTGCTACGACGAGGGGAAACGCATTGCCGAGACTCTGATGATGGATTATCACCGGCAGAATCGTGTGGACACGCGGATTGCGCGAATCTTCAACACCTATGGTCCGCGCATGCTGGAAGATGACGGGCGCGTAGTTTCAAATTTCATCGTGCAGGCATTGCGCGGCGAGCCGCTGACGCTTTATGGCGAAGGGGACCAAACACGTTCGTTTTGCTATGTCGATGATCTGGTTGAAGCCCTGATCAAGCTGATGAACGTTGCTGACGTCCACGACCCGGTAAATCTCGGTAACCCCGGCGAGTTTACGATTAAACAGCTGGCGGAAGAGGTTGTAAGAATCTGTGGCTCGAAGTCGGGAATTGAGTACCTGCCGTTGCCGCAAGACGATCCAAAACAGCGCAAACCTGATACCTCGCGTGCTCAAAAGCTGCTCGATTGGAACCCGACGATCCCATTGCATGAAGGGTTGCAGCTGT
>JBOGOP010000311.1:0-6175 GCA_050747225.1 Pyrinomonadaceae bacterium | reverse complement strand
GGCTGCATCCGCCCAAGACGTCGCCAAATCCGTTGTTGTATTTGGGTTTCATGTTGGCGGCGACTGGAGCCGGATTGGTTTTGTATTTCAAACCTTCGTCCTAAAGAGGCAACTCTTTGGAGTGCGGTGACCTGTCACCGCTTTAGTCCTGGGTGGCTTGACGCCCCAGTCTTCTTACTAGTGTCAACAGCGGTTGCCGCGACAGGTCGCGACAGACCAAAGCGGTGACAGGTCACCGCACTCCAAAAAGGGAGATCGAAATCATGAAGAACATGAATATAAAAACTGCAATCGCTTCTGCAATCATTCTTTTGGGTCTGTCCGCTGAGGTCGCAGCACAAGCGGGAGGCAACTGGCCGCAGTGGCGCGGACCAAATCGCGACGGTATCTCCACCGAGACCGGTCTACTGAAACAATGGCCTACCGACGGTCCGCCGCTGGTGTGGAAAGTTCCCGGCGCCGGGACTGGCTATTCATCACTCGCAGTCGCCAATGGCCGAATCTATACGATGGGTTTGCGCGGAGACCGTGAATACGTCATCGCCTTTGACGTTGCAACCGGGAAGCAAGCGTGGGCGACGGCGCACGGCGGGGCTTATCGTGACGGCCGCGGTGATGGCCCGCGCGGAACTCCGACCGTCGACGGCGACACGCTCTACGCGCTGGGCGGCAACGGCGACCTGTCAGCGATGGACGCGCGCACGGGCCGCATCATCTGGACGATGAACATTCTGCAGAAGTTTGGCGGCTCAAATCTTCAATGGGGAATCAGCGAGTCGCCGCTCGTTATTGGCGAAAAGGTACTGGTAAACGCCGGCGGCCCGGGGGCTTCGGTTATCGCGCTAAACAAAAAAGACGGCTCGTTGATTTGGAAGAGCCAGAGCGACAAAGCCGGCTATTCTTCGGCTATGCCCGTGAAGATTAACAACGGCACCCAGGTAGTGTTCTTTACTGATCGTCGCGCGCTGGGTCTGGATCTGAATAGCGGAAAACTTTTATGGGAATATCCGCGTGCGTCTAACGACGTGGCCAACGTGGCTACGCCAGTGATAAGAGGCAACCGCATCTTTGTTTCGTCCGACTATGGAACCGGGGCCGGGCTGGTGGAAGTAGAGGCGGACGGTACTGCGGCTGAGGTCTACTTCACAAAAGAAATGCGCAATCATCACAGCAGTTCGATTCTGATAGGCGATCACCTCTATGGATTTTCCAGCGGCATACTGACGGCAATGCGTTTTGATACCGGCGAAGTCGCCTGGCGTGATCGCAGTGTGGGCAAGGGATCGCTTGTGTTTGCTGACGGCAATCTCTACGCGTTGAGTGAAAACGGTGTGGTCGGACTTATTGAAGCCTCGCCTGCGGGATACAAGGAAAAAGGTCGCTTCCGCATTCAACAGGGATCATTGCCTACCTGGACACATCCGGTGATTGCTGGTGGTCGACTCTACTTGCGCGATCAGGACACCATCTACGCCTACGATGTTCGCGAGAAGAAGTAGCTCGCGCGTCCTACCGCTCAAGCGCTTTTCTGGGAGCGCGGGCGTCTCGCCCGCCCGCGTACGATAGAAGAATTCTGAGAAGTTAAAGTTAATGTAAGTCGATGCGGGCGAGACGCCCGCGCTCCCAGAAAAGCGCTTGAGTGGTTATTGACGAGTTGAGTTCTTAGGAGTCCTCTTGCCGATGCAATAGAGAAACTGTGCGGTGCGAACAAAGATCTGACCGTCAGAAATAGCCGGCGAACTAAGGCAGTAATCGTTCAGCGCGTTTTCTGCCAGCACTTCAAACTTTGGTCCAGCCTTAACGACCGTCGTCAATCCATCTTCATTTGTCACGTAGATCTTGTCATCAGCCAACACCGGTGACGAACTGTAAGTTCCAGTTTTGATTCGCTGCTGGCCGTAGATCTCAGCGCCGGTCCTGGCATCGAGGCACCACATAATTCCACGGTCATTCACGATGTAGAAATACTTGCCGTCGGTGACGGGTGTTGGCACGTCGGGACCGTTTGGAGTTGACCAAAGCAGATGCGAGGTAGTGACGTCGCCGCGTCCACCAGCCTTCAGTGCGAGCAGCGGACGCACTCTCGTTGGGGCGTAGATGATGTCATTAAAGATCACGGGCGATGCCACGATGCGATACGAGGGATCGTTGTCGGGATTGAGACCGTTCGCGCGCCAAAGCTCTTTGCCGGTGGCGGGATCGTGGCCCGTAACGCAATCGCCGCCGGTGATTACGATTTCGATCGTCTTGCCATAACGAAGGAGCGCCGGCGTTGTGTAGGCATCGGGCGACTCGCGGATGGCAGCGGTCTGGCGCTCTACTTTCCACTGAGTCTTGCCCGTCTTCTTGTCGATGCGGAGGACGTAGGACGGATCGTCAGTCTTCATCCCATGCAACACCTGGACGTAAAGCGCTTCGTCGAGGAACAGCGGCGATGACGCATAACCCCAATTCAAGCCAAACGCGCCGTAGTCTTTCTGGATGTCGCGCGCCCAAAGCTCTTTGCCGTCGAAGTTAAAACCCTTGAGGACTCCGGTGCCGGTCATTACAAAAACGCTTTTACCGTCAGTAACCGGAGAAGGCGACGACATGTTCTGCTTGCGCATCTTGACGTTGCCGCTGCCCAGCAGTCTTTTCCAAATGAGGTTGCCCTTGGTTCGGTCGACACACCAAAGGTAAAGATCAGTGCCGTCGGCGACATTCAGAAAAACGCGATCGTTCCAGATGATCGGTGTGGCGCCACTCCAACCCGGCATCGCAAGCTTCCAGCTAACGTTCTCGTCTGCAGCCCAGCGCAAGGGCAGATTTTTCTCATCGCTGACGCCGTTCAAGTTAGGCCCGCGCCACTGCGGCCAGTTTTCCGCATAGACAACTGAAGTCAGCAGTAATATGACGGCAAAGAGTTGGGCGATACGGATGTGCATGTTTGTCTCTCCTATTGGGGCTGGCATACATCTTCGAATTGTCCGCTCAAGCGCTTTTCTGGGAGCGCTGGCGTCCCGCCCGCAATGAGCGCGCAGCGCGAACCAGACGACGCGAGTTGAACTTTTATGCAGGTCGGTCGCACCTTGCGGTGCTCATTGCGGGCGAGACGCCCGCGCTCCCAAAAAAGCGCTCGACTGGTTCCGGACAAAGGTGGAGGCCTTTGCAGCAGCGGGCGGGACGCCCGCGGTCCAAGTAAAGAGCTTGAGCCTCTACTCTGCCCGTAACGCCGGCAACAGTGGCGACCGTAAGGCAGCCCAAGTTGCGACTACCGATGCAGTCAATCCGGACACCAATACTCCCAAAAGCAGCAGGCCCAGGGCAACACTCGGCAGTTGTGCATGACGTGTGAAGAAGACTGGAGCAATCGCGAGCAGCGCACAAACGGTTCCCGTGATAAGCCCACAGCAAAGCAGCAGGGCGTTTTCCGCAATCACCATCAGCGCAAAGTGAGACGAGTCGTAACCGACCACGCGCAGGAGCGCCAGCTCGCGTCGACGTTCCAGGACATTGCGCAACAAAACCGCCGCCATCCCGAGAGTACCCAAAACAAGGCCGAGGCCGCCCAACATCTGAAACGTGGAGAGGTAAGTATTCTCTACACGATGAAAGCCTGCCAGCCGCTCGGACGTCGCTTGCACATCAAACCCGAAGTCTGAGAGCCGTTCCTCCAAAGCAGTAGCAATCGCGTTTGACTGCTCGGGCGCGGGAGTATCGATGAGAAAGAAGCGATACCCTTGCTGATCGGGGAAGAGACGAAGGAAGTTTGCCTCCCCCATCAATACTTCGCTTTGGAACACGCTGTCAGCAAGACTTCCGACCAGGCGCAAGCGAACCTGACCATTGCCCGTATCCAAATCCAAATCGTCACCGAGTTTGCGGTGAAGGACGTAAGTCAGCGAATTCGCATCCACGATCACTGGAACTGCGCCATCGGGAAATTCATGATTCAGGAGCAGCCAGGGGTTGTCCTTTTCCTCGTTAGAAGTGGCCAGAGAATTTTGAAACGTGAAGCGGTTGCTGCGGACGAAGTCATCGGTCGGGGCGATGATCTTAGGATTGTGCGGTTGATACAGATTGAGACAACTGGCATCGTCGCCCGGACGAACGCGGAAGCGTGCAAAGTTCAGACCTGCAAGGGGAGACTTGTCGGCATTGACGGTCAGGTTCAAAGCCTCTCGTCCTTCGCTTGTGTTTGGATCGTGAACTACCGGCAGCAGGGACTCGGCCAGTAACAGAAAGCCGCCGTTGCCCGATTTTCTGTCAGTTGTCTCCGGGCCTCCGCGGTGTCTAAACGAATCTACCGCCACGATGATGAATGCAGCCGAAGCGATCAATGCAATGCAGAGCACGCTACGGCCCGGGCGGGAAGTAGCGTTTCTGAATCCAAGTCTTATGACGGACCACCAACCTGGACTGCCGATCGGCGTTCCGCTTGCACGCCGCAACCAGGCAGACTGATAGCAAAGCGCGGCCGCCAGCATCAGCGTTCCGCCTCCGAAGAAACCAGCGACCTGATTTACGAGATGCAATGCTGCCGCCGCCAAAAGTCCCAGGCCGAAGATAGCGAGGATTGTTCCCACGCCGCGTGCGTTGAACAGTCGTCGAACTCCATATGTTCCTCGTGCTCTTGTTTGCCCGCCGTTGCTCATACTTCCGGACAGCAGGCTGCGCGTCGATTCCTTCCCCAGGCCTTTCAAGGTCCAGACCACGCATACCAGCGCTGCGATTATGCCGCCGGCCGCACCGAGACCAAGCGAAACTGGTGAAACATGTAGGCGCAGCATCGTGGTTCCAACGGCGCCGACCCACCACGTCCGCAGTCCGACAATCACAAGTTCTCCGTAGCCAACTGCGCCAATCAAGCCAATCAAACTTCCGATGACAGCGAGCAGCAATCCTTCCACGAGAAACAGCGTGCGAATCTTCGAAGCTGGAAAGCCGACGGCTTGCAATACTCCGATTTCGCGCAAACGCTGTTCGATACCAAGCTTGAAGAAGAGCGCCGCTAACATCAGCGCGGAGATTACCAGGAAGAAACTGAAATAGAGAAAATATTCGCCGAAGTCAGTCGCGCCCTGCGACGCTTCCAACCCCTGCACGCGTACAGGAATTACCCTCAGACCCATCGCTGCAGGATCCAGCGCGGTTCTTAGCTTCTGCTGATAAGCGGCGAGCGTCGCTTCGGTAGAGGAGTCACCCGCGTGGATGAAGCGGATTGAAGTCAACTTTCCGAACCGCGTTTGCCAAAGTTCCTGGGCAGTCGCCAGCGGAATGAAAGCCTTCGGAGTGGTGCGATACTGGTCCCAATAGTCCTCATCCTGTTTCCTTATTCGCTTCAGGTCGACTGGAAACGGGGGATCCCAATCGGCGAGGTGTTCCGACCCAGTGATTCCCGGATATTCCGGTACTAAATCTTTATCCGCCGCCAGGCCTTTGATGGGAACTACGGCCGCAAGTCGAAACTTTGCCGTCTTGGTTTCCAATTGGCCACCCTCGTGCCAAATGTAGTACTCGAGAGAAACCGGATCGCCGGCGCGAGCGCCAAGCTCACGAGCGGCCCACTCGTTGAGAATAATGTCGTCACGTCTTTTCGGTTGTCCCGGCGCCAATGGTTCCAGGCTTGATTCATCCAACCCGGTAACCAGCGAATACGGAATCGAGCGTTCACCCGCACTGATGCTGTTGGCGAGATATGAAAGGACCGGCATCGGCCGCAACGACAAACCACTCGCAACTTGCTCAGCGATCTCTGAGAGGGGACCGCTGATAACCTTGCTGTCGTGTTCAAGCGAGATGCCTGGTTGCAGTTCTACTGTCCGCAACTTGATTCCAAAGTCGTCCAGCAACGTTCTCGTTTTCAAAATACTTTCGAGAACTTCGTTCTTTGCCGGCACGGTGGCCGGGTCAGCCGATTCGCGCGATGCTTCTGAAATCAGAATAAAGTTAGCTTTGTTCGGTTGGGCGATTTCTCTTTGCAGTAATGACAATGGAACGAAGATGGCGCGGACATCGCCCTGCTGAGGTTGAAGAGAAAACTCACCAACAGCCTCACTAGCGAGGGCTTCCTTTACAGTTAAGCGCAACGTACTTCCGAGATCTTCTTTACGACTGTGTAGCGACTCAACCGGAATTGCTGAAGGCTTCTGCACTCTTAATACAATTGCATCGCCAGTGATCGCGCCCAATTCGC
>JBOGOP010000310.1:0-6180 GCA_050747225.1 Pyrinomonadaceae bacterium | reverse complement strand
CTAAATAGCGGACAGCTCCCAGACTCATCTCGACGCGATGACGATCGCCCGCGCGAACGTGAGTGCTCGCTTCAAAACGCTCGGGTCCATTCGGGCCGGCTGTCGTTTGGCCCGCGAAGATCAACTCCAGACGATCATTCGGGAAAGTGGCGATGGCAAAATTGAGACCGGGATAAGCTGGGCCGAATGAGTTGCCCGCCAAGTAGGTTTCGACAACTCCCTGGACTCTGCGCTGAGATTGTGGACTAGAGACTTCGGCGCTGGACCCATCAGAGGGGACGTCGCCGTTCGCGGGAGTCTCTGTCTGTGAAGCTGTTTCCCTTCCGAGTATTGCCTGAATCTCGGCGTCTTCGCCTTCCTGTACCTGAAAAATGGAACGACGGGTCTGTGCCGAGCGCAAAGTCCACTTCACGTCGTCACGATCCTTGCGACGCTCAGGCAAAGTGTTACCAGAGCCGACGGGCTCGAGGTTGAAACGGTAAACAAGTTCCTGGGAAGCGCGAACTTCAATCGACGCAAAGACGACCTCATTAAAGCCGGCGGCTATCGCTCGAATGCCGTAACGCCCTGGTGAAATTCGAGCAATGAATCGCCCTGCCGCATCGCTGCGGGTCTGCTTGATTACTTTGCTGGCGCCATCTCGCAGCAGCGAAATCACCGCGCCCGCTACCGGATTCCCCTTGTTATCAATCACTGCCCCGGTGATCGTCGCCAGGTTTCCCTTGGGTGTTGCGGCTACCGGCGCCTGCACATACAGACCCGCCGATAACACCGCCACCAACAGACTGACTATTCTTCTCCCTATTGTTTTCCGGCTCAATATGGGCATTTTCTTCATTGTCTTCATCATCGCACGAAACCTCCTTACGCGTCCCCCGCAGGAAACGTTTGAAGCCGTTCGATTGGGACTCAGGTTTTGCGCAAAATAGGAAGAAGTCTCCTCAGATTTCTTGCCGTTTCGAAAACTGCGAATGCAGTCTCGCCATAACCTCAAAAGGCGAACTGGTTCAGGCCAGGAGACTTACCGGAACCGTTGGATAATTCGCATTTTCCGCCATTAATCTAAGCGCTGTCAAGCGATCTGGTCCCTATTTAGTGCCCGTTTAGCGCCCATTTTGGCTCCACTTTGCCGCCGGTTTCCCGCGTGCTAGGATGCGAAGCGACATTAAGTTTCCGCCGGTTTTGGTTACACCTTCATGATTGACGAAGTTCGCTTAACTCGCCTCCCCAACGGCATCACGGTCTTAACGGAACACATGCCCGGGCTGCGGTCTGTGACAGCTGGGATCTGGGTCCGGCGCGGTTCACGCCACGAAACCCCCGAACTCAACGGAATTTGCCACTTTATCGAGCATGCTGTCTTCAAAGGAACGAAGCGCCGAACTGCTCGCGATATTGCAGTGGAATCAGATCGGCTGGGGGGCAATCTCGACGCGTTTACGACCCATGAGATGACTGGTTTCGCCATAAAGGTTGCGGACAAGAGCCTGCCGGCAGCGTTTGACCTGATTGCCGACCTCCTGGCACACCCCCGTTTTGATCAAAATGATTTGGAACGCGAGCAAAAGGTTGTTCTCGAAGAGATGAAGATGGTTGAAGACACGCCTGACGAACTCCTGGGCGAACTCTTCAACGCCGCGTATTTTCCCGGCCATCCGCTGGGACGCCCGATTGAGGGTACGGAAGACACCGTTTCTTCTTTTGATCACGGCACGATCTCATCATTTCACGCCCGCGAGTTTTCGCCGTCAAACCTGGTAGTAGCTGCAGCGGGCAAAGTCGAACACGACCGACTGCTGGAGTTGGTTGAAAAATCTTTTGGCAATTCCGCTAAGGGCGATGAAACAGTGCCCATCACCTTCGTTGACCACTCGCCCACGGCCGCGGCTCCGATTCTGATTGAGCAGAAGAAGGAACTGGAGCAAGCGCATCTGATTCTGGCGGCGCCATGGCCGAACGCAAAAGACGACGATCGCTATGCGGGTAGCCTGCTGGCGTCAGTGGTTGGTGGCGGCACCTCAAGTCGTCTTTGGCAAACAGTTCGAGAAGAGCGCGGGCTTGCGTATTCGGTTGGCGCCGGCGGCAGTGCGTTTTCAGATGTCGGCGTTTTCACAATCTATGCGGGGACGTCGCCGGAACATTTGGATCAGGTACTCGATCTCTCCCTCGCAGAGATGCGCCGCGTGGTCAACGAGAGCGTTCCCGAAGAGGAGTTGAAGCTGGCAAAAGAGCAGGCGCTGTCATCGATTCTGCTTGGGCTTGAATCGTCGAGTGCGCGCGCCAGTGCTCTCTCGCGCCAGGAGATCATCCACGGCCGCAGGATTACGCCGGAAGAAACCATCGAAAAGATCGAGGCGGTCAATGCGGAAGATTTGCAACGCGTGGCCCGGCAATACTTCACGAGCGAAACGCTCGCCCTCGGCGCGCTGGGAAACCTTAACGGCTTTCGCGTCGATCGCTCGCGGCTGAAGATCTGACTGCTGCGCCGATAAACTTCACAAGTAAACATTACCGACAGCGTCATGATTATTTGTTGGCGGACTGTTTGTGTTGTTTCGTGTTATTTCGTGGATAAATCTTTAAGATCCACTAAAGTACACGAACCAACACAAAAGGCTTACCTTCATGTTGCGGGTCGGAATAGTCGCGGTAGCTGTTTCGCTTATTAAGTGCTAAAGTTTCTGCTACACCTTTTGTTGCTAGCTAGTTCTTAGTTCTAATTTCCTAAGCATGAAACTTACCGTTCTCGGCAGCGGATCAACTGGCAATGCGGTTTTGATCGTTGCCGGCGAAACTCGTGTTCTCGTCGACGCCGGACTCAGCGCTAAAGAGATCGCGCGCCGGCTCGCTATCGTCGGCGAAGACGTGCAAAAGCTCGACGCGATACTGGTCACCCATGAACATGGCGACCACTCCGGCGGGCTGCGCGTGCTGTTACGCACAGTCGACTGCCCCGTCTATATCTCCGCCCAAACCTGTGATGCCTACATAAGCGAGCGCACCAACGTCAACGACGAAGAACCGCGCAAACGCGCTAAAGCCCTCAAGAATCGCGTCGAGCAAATAGAATCGAGCCAGGACTTTCGCATCGGCGAGATCGACTTTCATCCGTTTACGATTCCCCACGATGCTGTAGACAATTTCGGCTTCACGGCGACGCACCAGGGCGTGAAGATTGCGACGTTGATGGACTTTGGTCACATCACGACACTTGTTAGCGAACGCTTGCGTGGTTGTGCCGCGGTAGTGATTGAGTCAAACCACAGCCGAGACATGCTGAAGGCTTGCGATGTTTATCCCTGGGAACTGAAACAGCGAATTTTGTCCCGGCTCGGCCATCTTTCAAATGAAGACCTGGCGGAATGGCTTAAGGACGGCTTCGACGGCGTTGCCCAATATCTCGTCCTGACCCATCTGTCGCAACGCGCTAACAATCCCTATCTGGCCAAGATTTGCGCCGAAGTTGCCTTGCAGGAACGCGCTCCACTCTTCCGAGGGGACACCCAGGTCAGCCTGTCGTTTCCGAAGGAGCCGACGCCGTGGATCGAGGTGTAGGGAGGTGAAGCAACCCAGGCAGGAGTCAACTCTTTGGAGTGCGCTGACCTGTCAGCGCTTTGGCCGGTCGCGACTTGTCGCGGCCATGGCACAAATGAATCGCGCGAAGGACCGCGGCGTCAAGCCGCCGAAGGCCAAAGCGGTGACAGGTCACCGCACTCCAAAGAGATACGCGCTACTTTTCCTGGTTGCTCTTTCCGGCCTGGCTTGCGCGACGAATCAGGGCAGGCGGAGTCTTCCGCCTGAGGTGGAGTCGGCGATTGGAAGAATAAACGATGAGATCGCCGCGGAGCGTTACGACAAAATCTATAACGACGCGTCAGAACTGTGGCGGCAAGACGCCACGATCGAGGAGTCGATAGCAACCTTCAAAGCTCTGCGAACCAAGCTGGGGCCGGTGGAGAATCGGACCCTACAGTCAGCTACGGAACAACAAAATTCTGGTGGAATGATGAAAGGCCGCGCTTTTATTGTTAGTTACCGGACGAAATTTCAGAACGGTGAAGGAATGGAAACCTTCACGTTGGTTGAACGCGATGGCCGCTGGCTGCTCGCGCGATACTTTGTCAATTCAACAGCGCTAAAATAATTTATCCACAGATTACGCAGATTACACAGATTGAAAAAATCAAGACACAAATCAGTGGGTCTAAGCCTGGAACAGTTATCAGCAGGGCTCGAATTACGCCGCAGTGCTGCATTTTTTCTGCGTAATCTGTGTAATCTGCGGATTAAGTCCTTATGATCGAACGTTACACATTGCCTGAAATGGGCGTGCTCTGGACGGAACAGAGCAAATTCCAGAAATGGCTGGAAGTAGAACTTGCCGTCTGCGAAGTTCACGCCGAGATGGGGGCGATTCCTCGCGAGGCGCTCGAGCAGATCAAAGCGCGCGCGAAGTTCTCAGTTGAACGAATAAACGAGATTGAGAAAACCACTAATCACGACGTCATTGCGTTTACTACTAATCTCGCCGAAAACATTGGCGAAGCCGCGCGCTTTGTACACTACGGTCTGACTTCGTCTGACGTCGTGGACACCGCCAACGCGCTGCTCTTGCGAGAAGCTTGCGACATTCTCCTCAAAAAGATCGATGCGCTGCTTGAAGTTCTGAAGCGTCGCGCTCTTGAGTTTAAGCACACTCCGCAAATTGGCCGCACCCATGGCATTCACGCCGAGCCAACTTCTTTCGGTCTGACTTTCGCGCTTTGGTACGACGAGATACGCCGTGATCGGGAACGCTTGAGACGCGCGCGTGAAACCGTGGCCGTCGGGAAAATAAGCGGCGCTGTGGGAACTTTTGCGCTCCTCGATCCGGAAGTTGAGGAGAAGGTATGCGCCCGACTGGGGCTGAAGCCTGCGCCAGTTTCCACCCAAATCATTCAGCGCGACTGCTACGCTGAATACCTGTGCACGCTGGCCATCATTGCCTCATCGCTCGATAAATTTGCACTCAACATTCGCCACTGGCAACGCACCGAAGTCGGCGAGGCTCAGGAACGTTTCACCGTGGGGCAGAAAGGTTCGAGCGCGATGCCTCACAAGCGGAATCCAATTATCTCAGAACGAATCTGCGGCATTGCTCGCGTTATCCGGGCCACCAGTTTGGTGGGACTCGAGAATGTGGCCCTTTGGCACGAGCGCGACATTTCGCATTCATCCGCTGAGCGGGTGGTTTTGCCTGATGCAAGCATTGCTCTGGACTACATACTTCACAAAGCGACGTCGTTGATTGCGGGACTCGTGGTTCACCCCGAGCGCATGCTGCAAAACCTTCAGCTGACACGCGGTTTGGTCTTCAGCGGCCAACTCCTGCTCGCGCTTACGCAAAAAGGTGTTTCACGCGAAAGCGCCTATGAGTGGGTGCAGCGCAATGCGATGAAAGTTTGGGATGAGAACGAAGACTTTCAGCGGCTGTTGCAACAGGATGCAGACATCAAGCTGCATCTTTCTGCGGAAGAAATTGACGACGCGTTTAAGTTCGACAGTTACCTGCGAAATGTCGACGAGATATTTTCCAGGGTGTTTGGCTTGGAGTAAGTGGTTCGGCCGGCAGGGTTGAGAAGAGAAGAGATTTTCCATTTGTCATTTGTCATTTGTCATTTGTCATTGCTGCGGCGAATTGCTCAGGCAATGGCAAATGACAAATCTCAAATGACAAATGGAAAATTGAAGCTACCTTAAAAGTTTTGCCTGACTGCTTATCCTTTGCGCGCAAGGATGTAGCGCGCGATTTCGACGCGGTTACTGAAGTTCTTCTTGTCGAGGATGTGGCTGATGTGGCCTTCGACTGTCCGCAGGCTGAGGTTGAACTCGGCGGCGATCTCCTTGTTACTCAGCCCGCGCGCCACGGCCTCGGCGATACGCCACTCGGAATCGGTCAATTCTTCGTCGCGGATCGGCTCTGGCACGGCGGCTTCATTTTTACCGAAGAGGCGCGCAATCTCGGCGTGCATACTCTCTACCCGCTTGAGGATGTTGGCGACGACGGCCACGAGTTCGTCCGGCTCGAACGGCTTCGTCAGGTAGGCGTCCACCCCGGAGCGGAACCCGGCGATGCGGTCGGCGGTCTCGTCTTTCGCCGTCAGGAAGACCAGCGGGATGAGCCTGGCTCGCGAGGAGGCT
>JBOGOP010000309.1:0-6187 GCA_050747225.1 Pyrinomonadaceae bacterium | reverse complement strand
GGCCCAGATGATGTAACAACTCCGCTTCACCAGAGCGGCAAACTAGTTTTTCAAAGAACTGTAAACAATGTCATGGCACATCGCCCCGTAAACGATGTCGTGACACTTGTCACTTACCCATTAACGAGTGTGGAATTTAGGCAGTGATGATTCTCTACTTCCTTTTTAGACTGTGGGCCCGGATCGCGGCCGCGATCTATGGCGGCGAAGGGGTGAATATTCCCCTGATGTTCATGCCCACACAGCCGATTACTCCGACGTTGCGCGCTTTCGGCGCGCGAATCGGCATTGAGGTTCGCTTTCGGTCGCCGTTGGTCATTCACAATAGCCGTGTGGAGCGAGGCCACTACTACGACAACCTGCAGGTCGGCGATCATTGCTATCTGGGACGGGAGTTGTTTCTGGATCTACAAGATCAGATTCTTATTGAGGACAACGTCACAATCTCTCATCGCGTGATGATTCTGACGCACACCGACGCCGGCGCCAGTCCGCTAAGGGACGAATACATTCCCACTTCCCAGTCGCCCGTAATCATCCGGAGCGGAGCGTACATTGGCGCCAATGTCACGATTCTCGAGGGAGTCGAAATCGGAGAATCAAGCATCGTTGGAGCAGGAGCAGTGGTAACTCAATCAGTTCCGCCCGGCACAGTCGTCGGTGGTGTGCCTGCGAAGTTCATAAAGAAACTGGGAAGCGAAGCGGGCGAAATCAGGAGGTTGCGGGCGAGCAAATGATTGAACAAGTGGCAGGCGTTCGGCTCATAAAGATAATCCTCATCGCTCTCGCGATCCTGGCGGGTGCTATCGCTGTGAACTTTTATGCTGATCGGCAAGGCCTGTCGTATAAGGAGTTAATAGTTGCGCTGGGCGCGCTCGCTATCGCTGTAGTCGTATTTGGTGGCGAACGGGGAATTCGATTCGGTCTCATTCTATGGGTACTGACGTTGGCATTGGGTTATCGCACGATTGAGTGGACTGAAAACCTGCGCATACATCCGTCCGAAATCCTCATTTGGGTTCTCTTTTTCTGTATCTTTGCGCAACGACAACTACGCTTGTCCACGCGGTTTTCACTGCCCTGGTGGCTCTGGATGTTCCTTCCTTTTTGCGTGCTCGGGTGGTGGCCGTTGATCGTCGGCGATGCTCCATGGGACAGGATGCTCAACGAGTTTCGCGACTTCCTACTGTTGATTCCGCTGCTGATCGTGTTGAAGGTAGTCCTTGAGCGCCAATCTTACTGGCGCTACCTGCTGGTGGCGTTTTTCGTGGCCAGTACCTGGATTGCCCTGATGGGAGTCGCTGAGTATTGGTACCCGGGAATGGACAGACTGTTTCCCGCCTTTATCCGTGCGGCAAAGCCGGAAGTGACAGCGGACGGTTTCATTCGAGGGCAATTCTCATTCTGGGGAGGTTCTCAGGCGACTTTCATATGCGTTTTGGCTCTGCCTGCATCCATTTTTCTGGCTACCTGGTGGCGCCATTGGTTGCCGCGGCTGGTCGTTATTGCATCCTCGGTCTTACAGCTATTCGCTATCTACATCGGCGGTTATCGCAGCATATGGTTCGTGCTGTGCATTCAGGTTGCTGTTGCCTGTCTCCTGCGGGTGAAAAAGCACGGTGTGGCGGTCGCCTTGCTGGTCCTCGTGGTCGGAACCGTTGGCTATCAGTTTATTCCGAACACCCACGAGCGAGTGGTAACAGGGCTCGCGGCACTTCAGGGCAATCCGATTGACCACAGCGCGCTGGATCGCAAACAGAGAGCGCTCCAGGCCGTAAACGAGGTTATTGAGGCTCCTTTTGGCAAAGGCTGGAGCAGTGCGGGGTGGGTGCACAGCGACTTTCTTCAGGTAGCTGTGAATCTGGGTCTGCTCGCTGGGCTGATCTTCCTTGGTGGTTACCTCTACACGCTGTTGAGACTCGCCCAGCGGATGCCGATTTGGCTGAAATCAGCCGAGCAGGGGGAGTTGGCGTTGAGTCTCTTATTGTCATTCATAGGAGTTGGCAGCCTATTGGCTATGCAAGGTGTTCAGGTGCTGCCGCAGATGGTTCTGCCGGTCTGGTTCGTATGGTCACTGGTGGACACCTGGTTGCGGCAGACAGCAGAAGCAAGAGAGCAATCCTATTCTTATGTGCCCGCTAATCTCTATCCTGTTGCCGACTTTCAATAGCGCCGCGACGGTGCGTGAGACGTTGGAGTCAGTAAAGTGGGCCGACGAAATTTTGATCGTTGATTCCTTTAGCACTGACCGAACCCTTGAGATTTGTCGTGAATACGGCGCTCGCATCATCCAGCATGAGTACCTTAACTCCGCCAGGCAAAAGAACTGGGCTGCACCCCAATGCCGTAACGAATGGGTACTTCAAATCGATACGGATGAGACTTTGGAAGCAGGTTCGCGCGAAGAAATCAAGGCCGCGCTGGCTTCAAGCGAGAACGTGGATGCCTTTCGTTTGCCCCGGAAAAACCATGTCCTTGGGCGTTGGATGCGCCACGCCGGTATCTACCCTGATTATCAAACCAGACTCTTCAGGCGTGATCGTGGCCGCTGGATCGAGCGCGAAGTTCATGCTCACGTGGTAGTGCCTGGTGAAGTGCGAAACCTGGAACGCCACATCATGCACTTTGGTATGCCCAACATCTCGAAGCAGCTGCGCAATCTCGACCGCTACACACGTTACGAAGCTGACGAACTGCGCAAACAGGGAATTCGTTTTGGCTGGAGTCGAGTAATCCTGAGGCCCTGGTTAGTTTTCCTGCATCGATATTTCTGGCTGAAAGGTTTTCTTGAAGGCTGGCGAGGTTTAATCCTCTGTGGCTACTTTGGTATTTACGATTTTCTTTCCCAGGCAAAGCTTTGGGAATTGGAAGAACTGGGGTTGGAACAAAGTCCGCGATAGTTTTCCATCTGGGAGAGTCCAGCACGACTTAGATTCATAACGCCACAATGCAATCTGACACACGCAAGACTGTAGTCTTTGTTGAATCCGCCGCGGCGATGGGCGGCGTTCAGTACAGCACGCTCTATCTGGTGCGGAATTTGGATCCAGCGCAGTGGCGGCCGATTGTAGTTTGTCCCGAAGAGGGAGACTTAACGCGGGCTTGCCGCGATTCCGGAATCGAAGTTCACCTGGTCAACCAGCCAAGGCTTTGGTCAACCAGTTTTCGTGTTGGCACAGCCCGCGTTCCGAATCCAGCGGCGTGGGCATGGGACGGCTGGCTTATTCGCAGGGCGCAAAAGCAACTGAGAAAATTTCTCGTTCAGTGTTCGGCCGATTTGGTCGTGACCAAAGGACTGTCTGCTCATTTCCTTGGCGGTCTGGCAGCACGGAAGTCTGGAACACCCTGCGTCTGGCACCTGCAGGATTTTATTTCCGAGCGGACGTTTGGAATTTACCGCCGCGCTTTCGGGCTGGCGGCGCGTTGGTTACCCGAACAGATTATTGTTGACGGACGCACCATCGCAGAGCAGTTACCGCGATCCCTGCAGTCTCGTATCACTGTTATTCACAACGGCGTCGATACGAATATCTTTCGGCCTGATCTCGATGGTGGCAAGGTTCGACGCGAACTCGATATTCCGGCGGACCATTTGGTGATCGGGCATGTCGGACGCATTACGCCATGGAAGGGCCAACACTATTTGATTGAGGCATTCGCACGGATAGCCGGCGATTACCCGAACGTTACCCTGTTGCTGATAGGCTCTCCAGTTTTCGATAACGATTCCTATCAACGCCGTTTGCAGAACACAGTGGCACAGCTTGGTCTCGAGGGCAGGGTCAAGTTGCCGGGTTATCGTCACGATATCCCGAACGTCCTCGCCGCAATGGATATTTTCGCGTTCACTTCGATTGAAAAGGACACCAGCCCATTGGCGTTGCTGTCGGCGATGTCCTGTGGACTTCCAATCGTATCGTTTGATATCCCGGGCGCTCTCGAGTTGTTGGCCAGTAAAGATCAATTCCTGTTGGTGCCGGTTGAAGATGTCGCCCGGCTTGGGAGTGCGCTTGCCAACGTGATAGCGGACGAAAGATTGCGACGAAGGCTGGGCGCTGCAGCTCGTAGGCAGGCAACGAGCGAATTCAATTTGGATAAGTACCGAGACCGAATTGAGCATGTGTTTCGCGATACTTTGCAACGTGGTCCGTCGTGCGTTCGAGCGACGCTTCCTGAAGTTCAGCGGACTGCCTCTGAATTCCACACGTGATTAGCAGTGGGTAAAATTCTCTTCATTCACAATGCGCTGACTGAGTTCGTGCGCCTCGATCTCGAGGAGTTGCGTAAGCATTACGACGTTACAGAACACTTCGAGAAATCGCGCTATGTAAATCCCGCGGCGCTCTGGAGACAGGTGCGGGAACACGATTTAGTTTTTGGATGGTTCGCGTCATGGCATACGTTTCTTCCCATGCTGATGGCCTCCATCTCACATAAGCCCTCAGTGCTTATAATTGGCGGCTACGACGTCGCGAAGGTCCCTGAAATCGGCTACGGACATCAGCGTGGCGGACTGAAGAAATGGGTGAGCAGGCGCACCATGCGCTTTGCCAGCCAGCTGGTCACTAACTCGCTTTACAGCCGCGACGAGGCGATCAAAAACGCAGCTGTCCCGGTGGATCAAATACGCGCGTTCTACCATGGTGTCCCGGATCAGTTTGGAGTTTTACCGCAGGGCCCGCGCGCCCGTATGGCTTTGACGGTAGGAAATGTGGACCGCGACAACCTGTTACGCAAAGGACACGAACCCTTCGTCCGCGCCGCTGCCCTGTTACCTGATGTGAACTTCGTTCTGGTAGGAAACTGGAAAGACGACGCCATCGAACATCTGCGAAGCATCGCCACGCCTAACGTTACGTTTGCCGGTCGCGTCAGTAACGACGCATTGCTCGACTATTATCGCCAGGCAGCTGTTTACGTTCAGCCATCGCTTCATGAAGGCTTTGGGCTCAGTGTAGCTGAAGCGATGCTCGCGGGATGCGTGCCGGTTACGACGCGCGCGGGCGCACTTTCGGAAGTGACCGGTGATTGCGGCGTGCGGCTTAGTTCACCTGATCCTGCAGAGATAGCGCAGGGAGTTCAGGCGGCGCTAGCTTTTCCCGATGCAACCCGCGCGGCAATCAGAGATCGCATCCTGGAAGAATTTCCCATGAGCAGGCGGCGCGAACAGTTGCGCCAGCTTATCGAGCCCTTTATGAACGGGCACAACGCAAACTAATGCCGGATCTCCCATTCGTCTCAGTGCTGATGCCCGTGCGGAACGAAGCTGCTTTCATCCAGCGCAGCCTGGCGGCCGTGCTCAACCAGGACTACCCGCGGCATCGCATGGAAGTAATAGTTGCGGACGGTCTTTCAAATGACGGCACGCGTGACATAGTTAATGTTCTTCGGCGACAGAATCCAAATGTGAACCTGATTGATAATCCGGGAAAGATAGTCTCAACCGGCCTGAATGCAGCACTGCTCGTGGCGAAAGGTGAAATCATTGTCCGCGTCGATGGCCATTGCGAAATCGCCCAGGACTATTTGAGCCGATGCGTTTCGCATTTGACTGACGACAAGGCCGGCTGCGTTGGCGGCCCGCTCGAGACAGTTGGCGAAACGTACGCAGCGCGCGCTATCGCAGCGGCGATGAGTTCAACTTTTGGAGTCGGCGGCTCAGCGTTTCGCGTGGGTACAAGTGAAGCGAAATTTGTCGACACTGTGGCGTTCCCAGGGTTCCGGCGCGAGACGATTCAACGCGCCGGACCGTTCGACGAAGAGCTTGTGCGTAACCAGGACGACGAATACAGCTGTCGCGTTCGCAAAATGGGCGGGCGCATTCTACTGGCCCCTGATATCCAATCGCGTTATTACAGCCGCGCCAGCTTTCGCAAACTCTGGAAACAGTATTTTCAGTACGGCTACTGGAAGGTGCGCGTTTTGCAAAAGCATTCGCGTCAGATGTCGGCGCGCCAGTTTGTACCGCCGTTGTTTGTAACGATGTTGTTGTTGCTTAGTCTGACGGCGCCGTTTTTCGCGGTGAGCAAGTGGTCGCTGCTGGCGACGCTGGGCGCTTATGTGCTGCTTAATCTTGCGGCGACAATTGCCGTGGCAAGCAGAACTGGCTGGAGCCTCTTTCCAATCGTTCCCCTTGCGTTCGCAATCATTCATGTTGCCTATGGCGCGGGCTTTCTGGTGGGCATCC
>JBOGOP010000308.1:0-6274 GCA_050747225.1 Pyrinomonadaceae bacterium | reverse complement strand
GTTTTGGGCGTTGAAGAAGGGTGACGACGCGGTCCTCGATCAAAGCACGAAATTCATCGCGGTAGTAAGAAATGAGCAGAGCGTGGAGGGATTGCCGCCTGAAAAGAGAAAGAGAATCTACCACGCGGTGAACATCACGAAAGGTGCAGGTCCAGCCACTACTACCGGACTTGGGCCTACCAACAATAGTTTTCGACCCACCCCCATTCGGCATAGGTGAACGTCAGTCCCTTCGCTGGCATCGCGGGCGTCCCGCCCGCCATAGGGATACGCTGACTCGAACTCCCGATGTTTCTGTCTAACGTATCCGGGCGGGCGGGACACCCCCGCTCCCAGTGAAGAGGTTGACTGGTCTGGACACAGATAGGTTCTGCCACAACTGCTCGCCTACGCGCACGATCAACCAAGGCAAACAACCGCCATCACCTCTCAACGCAAGCCAAGTTTTCTCCTTGGGACAACAAAAATAGGGCGATTCTAGCTTCTCGCTTCCGCATTGAGCCGCATAGCGCACGAACCGAGGTGCGGCATGACCGTTGCTCTAACAGTGCGAACGCACAAGTAATGTTGCCGTGATCGGCAGGGAGCGATCCTCTCAGGAATCCTGAGATGACGCCTGCATTTCTTGGGCACTTTTCGCCCGAACGATCTTCGAATATCGGGCTTGGATTTCAACCCCTAAAGAATCAGAGGAGAAAACGAAAATGCAAAGAATCAAGAATTTCATCAATGATGAGACCGGAATGGAAACGCTGGAATACGCAGTCATCGCCGGCCTCATCGCCGCCGTTGCCGTCCTTGTTTACGCAAGCGGCTGGGGTAATGCGTTGGCAGCCCGGCTCAGTGCTTCATCCGCCACGAGCTAGTAGCGGCGGTTTTTTCAAAGCATGGCGGCCCGGCACTCCCGGTCCGCCAATGCTCCTTTTCGATTAGCCATTTCTCGTACGTGCGGTGCGAGTGAAAGTTAGAACCGCAATACAGCTGGCCCAGCGGAGATTCACGAAATGCCTATTCCCCAGAATATTGCGACTGGCGTCCTATTCATTCCACTGGCATTCACCATTACCTACATGGATGTGCGGTACCGCCGCATTCCAAACAAACTCGTACTTGTAACTCTGCTGAGTGGAATCGCTGTAAATGCGTTCTTTGGGGCTTGGCATGGTTTGTTTGCAAGCCTTGGAGGATTAGCGATCGCCTTTGGGCTAATGTTCATGTTTCACCTTTTCGGCACCATGGGCGCAGGCGACGTTAAGTTGTTCGCGGCGATCGGCGCCGTGGTTGGCAGTTCGCTGGTACTGCCCACGTTTCTCATAGTCGCGCTCACCGGCGGCGTTCTCGCAGTTTGCAAGATGGTTTATTCACGGCGGGCGGTCACGACAATGCTCGGCGTTGGTCAGTTTTTCGTTGGTCTGTTACCTGGTCAAAGGGTGCCGCGCATCAGCGTCCCCTCCGACCCGAGTTATACGCTGCCTTATGCGGTGCCTATCTGTTTAGGAAGTGTACTTACCTTTTTGCTTTTTCGCGTCTAAGACGCGCGTTAGCTTGTTGAGGGAGAATTTGAGTTATGCGAAATAAACGTCTAATTTTTGCGCTCGCAGGTGCAGTGCTTTGTGGTGTGCTCGGCGTCATGCTGGTTACGCGATACCTGTCGAGCGTGCAGGCGTACACCAAAGATCTCGGCAATGTTGTAGTCGCCAAGACCGAGATACCACTCGGCGCGAAGATCACCGCCGAAAATCTAATGTTGGCCTCAATTCCCAACGGTTCCGCGCCTGAAGGAGCATTTCGGAAGACTGACGAGGTTATCGGGCGCATAGCGATTACCCCAATTGGTGTTCGCGAGACGGTGACCACGATAAAGCTCGCTCCCGAAGGAGTGGGAGCCGGACTCTCGGCGGTCATTCCTGATGGTTATCGTGCGATGACCGTCAAGGTCGATGACGTGGTGGGAGTATCCGGCTTTATCATGCCCGGCTCTTTCGTCGACGTTGTGGCGATCATCACTCCAATTGGGCAGCAGGGTGCCGAAAACCAGGGTCCAATTTCTAAAATTGTGCTGCAGAGTATCAAGGTGCTGGCCAGTGGTCCGAAACTCGATTCTCCGGAGAACCAGCGCGAGCCCACCAACGTGAAAGCGGTCACGCTGATGGTTACTCCTGACCAGGCTGAAAAGCTGGTGCTCGCGGCTAACGAGGGCAAGCTGCAACTCGTGATGCGAAACTATGGCGATCAGGAAGACACCAAAACCAAAGGCGCCAACAAGAATTCGCTGCTGGTAGGCGAGTCATATGTTCCACAGCCGCAGCCGAAGGGAGAATCCGAACAACCCAAAGCCGCGCATGTCAAACAAGCGGTTAAGCGCGTTGGTGCGACGCAGCCGCGGATACAAAACCCGGTGATAGCGCCGCCTCCTTCGCGCAACTCTGTGGAGTTGATTGAGGGAAGCAAAAGGCGCGAAGTCGATATGCCTTAAGGTCCGGCTGCCCATACTGGCGCTCGGTAAATGAATTGTCTCTGAACGAAAGTTCCCGATTAGTTAAGGAGTCAAAAATGATCATGCAGTCCAGTTCCTCCATCCGCAATTTCGTCGCCCTTCTAGGTGTCCTGTTGCTCTGCACTTGTTCCGTCGCGGCCCAGGACCAGAGCACGAGCGTCTCTTTTGCTACCGGAACCAAAGAAGCAGTACCTATTAACGTCCTGATAGGCCAATCGAGGGTAATTAGTTTTGACCGGGCTATCGAGCGCTTCTCGGTTTCCAATCCGGAGATCGCGGAAGCGGTCCTGGTCACGTCGGATCAGGTGGTGGTCAACGGCAAGGCTTTTGGCCAGGTTAATTTTATCGCTTGGGAGAAAGGAACCGGGCGCTTTCTCGTCTTTGACGTATACGTGCGTACGAACCTCTCGCTGATCGATTCGCAGATTCGAGCCCTCTTCCCGAAAGACGATATTCGTTTGAGTCAAGCAAACGGTTCGGTAGTTATCTCCGGCACCGTTAGTGAGCCCAAAGTGGCAACTCAGGCAGAGGCCGTGGTGCAAGCAGCAGGCTTCAAGACGGTTAACATGCTGGAGTCGCCAGTCAGCGACATGACTCAGGTTCAACTTCTGGTACGTGTGGCCGAAGTTAATCGTACGCGGTTGCGCGAACTCGGGAGTTCTTATGCATCAGTGAATAACGGCACCTCCGTTTTTTCGAGCGGTGGTGGCCCGGGGACCTTGGGCAGTTTCGACAACGGCTCCATTATCACTGAATTTGCCGGCTCCGCCATCAATCTTTTTCTGTTCAATAATACGCTGGGAACCGCGGCGTTCATTCGCGCGTTGCAAACTCAGGGGGCGCTGCGAGCACTCGCTGAGCCTAACCTGATTGCCATGAACGGGCAGCAAGCAAGTTTTCTGGCCGGTGGAGAGTATCCGGTGCCAATCGTTCAGAGTGGCCAAAATGGAAGCACGGTAACCATCGTGTTTAAGGAATACGGAGTGCGACTGAACTTTAAGCCGACAATCATTGATGAGGATCATATTCGGCTCGAGTTGGAGCCTGAAGTGTCCACACTGGATTTTGCTAACGGCGTGAAGTTTGACGGCTTTCTAATTCCGGGTTTGCGAACTCGCCGCGCTAAGACAGGCGTCGAATTGCGCGACGGTCAGAGCTTTGCTCTTGCTGGACTGCTGGACAATAGCGAAACCAAGACCTTGTCGAAGGTACCTGGACTCGGCGACATTCCTATTCTCGGAAACCTGTTCAAATCAACTTCATTCCAGAAGAACGAGAGCGAGCTCATGTTCATCGTTACGGCCCAGATCGCTAAACCGGTGAACCGCGACGACCTTCCGGCGATGCCCAATGTCGAAAGCCTGAAAAAAGGTTCGCTACTTGGAGTCGACAAGAATAGCGGAGTTGAAGGACCAAGCGGCTTCATTACAAACTCGCCAAAAACAACGAAGACTGAAACTGAAGTACCAGCGCAGCCCGCGGCGCCAGCCAAAGTAGAGGGTGCTCCAGTCCCACCGGCAACGTCGACCACCAAAACTGGAACACCTGCAGTGTCTGTAGTGCAGGACTCAGTTCCAGCTTCGTCGGCCAAGGTGATCCCAAACCAGTAATGTGCGGTTTTGAGTAGTCGATAAATGGTTTCGTTGGAAATCCGCCAAACTGATGTTTGGCGGATTCTTTAAGAGGTTGAATGCATGTCACTAGCTAATACACAGCGAAAGCAACGGCGAAGCAGTGAGCGCGGTTCAGTGATGATCATGACCGCCATCCTAATGGCTGGGATTATTCTGGCCGTGGGCCTCTGCATCGATATCGCGCGGATCTATATGGTACGAACTGAACTTCAGAATGCCGCCGATGCCGCAGCTCTGGCAGCGGCGCGCGAACTGGATTCGGGAGCAGGCGGGATTCAGGACGCCGTTACTCGGGCAACGTCAATTGTTAATAGCTACGGCTTTAACGACGCGACCGTAAATGTCCAGGCTGCGAATGTGGAGTTTGGGGTAAATCTAAACGGGACCTACGTAAGTTCCGCCACTGCGCAGGCGAATCCCACAAATATTCGTTTTGTTCGGGTGACTACGCAAAGTGCATCAACCCCGATGCTGTTCTCGGGAAGAGTTTTGGGTGCCAATCATACCGAAGCTAGAACTGCAGTCGCCGGGATGTCAGTGGGTATCAACACTATCTGTGATTTCTTTCCCTTCGCCGTCGCCCTAAACGATTCCGACACAACGGACGTGGGTTTCACGCCTCCAGCGCCTAATACAGAGATGACGTTGAATTTCGTTCAGGGCAACGGGAGTTCAATGACTCTTAAAGACAGAGATTACATCATTGTCGAAGTCCCTGAGATTAGCGGCAACGGAGCGAAGGAAACTATCAGATTGTCAGCGGGGCTCACATCCGTTTGCCAAACGCTAAACGTTAATATTCCATTCCACGCAACGCCCAGCTCAAACCAGAACAATGGGCCGAGACAAATATCCGATGGGGTTAATACACGTTTCAACCTCTATGCAAACGGTCCAGGCCAACTTACCCCCACTGATTTTCCGCCAGACAGCAATGTTCAGCAGGGCATCACCTTTCAACAATATGACAACCGGACGGCGGTCACCGCGCCCAGTCCGAACGGACCAGGCCAGGACCAGCGCCGCATTTTGATCGTACCCATTGTTGCGCCCGGAACATATACGGGCACTCCGGTCAGCGCTCCCACGCTTAAATTCGGAGCCTTTTTCTTGAAGAACCAACCTACGGTAGACAACCCGTGCTCGAATGCTGCTGACGGCTGCGCCAGGTTCCAGGTCGAATGGATAGATGAAAGACTGGTTATTGGCCGTGGTTTTTTCACCCCCGGCGGCGGCTCGACCAGCCTGACCGTGGCGGTGCTCTATCAATGAGGTGTCGGATGGTACCCAAGTTACGAGACGCCATTAAGAATTTTCTCAGACGGGAAAATGGCACACAGATGATCGAGTTTGCCATTATCTTTCCCGTACTGATTCTGCTGTTCGCCGGCACCACGGAACTCGGGCGCTTATTCTATACCTACACTTCGCTCGCCAAGGCTACCAGGGCCGGCGCACGGTACCTCTCAACAGTCCCGAACGTGACCACCAGCACAACCGCAGGGAAAAACATTGTGTTATGTGGAAATGCGGCAGGATGTGGCGGAGCAGGCCAGCCGGCCGTGATTCTCCCTAATCTTACCGCCACCAACATCGTGGTTACGCCGCCAGCCACCGTAACCGGGGTCAAGTACGTCACGGTTGAGATAACCGGATACAACTATCAGCCACTCGTCTTCAACCTCGGCGCCATGACTGGCGGGAATATCAATATTCCCCTTACTCCGCGGACGAGAATGCGCTACATGGTGAGATAAGAAAATGAGAAATCGAGGATTACCGAAGAACTTTAAAAACAGGCGATTGACTGAGCGCGGAGGCACGTTAATCGAATTTGCCGTCGTCTCCTCAGTCTTCTTTCTGATGCTCGTCGGCATCGTCGCGGCGGGCAATCTTTACTATACGCACAATGCGCTGGTCGAAGCTACGCGGCGCGGAGCGAGATTCGCAACGCTCAACCGCAGCGGGGTTGTGAGCGAGGGAGCAGTGCAGAATGTCGTTGTGTATGGCACAGATACCCCGGCCCTCGGCGCAACGTCGCTAATCTACAACCTGCAGACCACTAATGTGACAGTGGACTACCACTCGGGAATAAACCTGGCGCAGGGTACAGTCACGGTTTCAATTACCAACTATTCATTCC
>JBOGOP010000307.1:0-6306 GCA_050747225.1 Pyrinomonadaceae bacterium | reverse complement strand
TTGGTTGCAGGATCTGTCCGCGCCGCCGAGTCGCGTGTTCGTGACGCATGGTGAAGTCGGGTCGGCAACGGCGATGGCCGAACACATTCGCGAGCGATTTAACTGGCCGGTAGAGGTGCCGGAGCACGGTCAACAATTCGAGCTCGACTAACAGGCACTTCGCGTAGTGGCAGCACGTCAGGATCACACGGTAGTCGAGCAGAAGATTTTCCATTTGTCATTTGACATTTCTCATTTGTCATTTCAGAGCGACGGAGGACGGTGGCCGCCGACCGCAGAGAGTGATCCTTCGGTCGTCCGTCGCCGGTCTCTTGTTCCAAATGACAAATGAAAAATGTCAAATGACAAATGTCAAATCTTCTGCTCCACCACCGCGTGGTGTTACTGACCTCATTTGGGTGCATGTTATACTGCGCCCTCATTTTTTCAATTCAATAACGGGAGCTATGCATTGAGCGTTTTGGTTGATAAGTCGACCCGGTTGGTGGTGCAGGGACTCACAGGCAAAGAGGGTACGTTTCATGCGAAGCAGATGATTGAGTATGGAACTAATATCGTTGGCGGGGTTACGCCCGGAAAGGGTGGAACTACGCATGAGGGCATTCCGGTATTCAACACCGTGGCCGACTCGGTTAAGCAAGCCGGCGCCAACGCGTCTGTAGTCTATGTGCCGCCCGCATTCGCGGCAGACGCGATCATGGAAGCCGCCGACGCCGGCATCGCGGTGGTTGTTTGTATCACCGAAGGAATTCCGACGCTGGATATGGTGAAGGTCAGGGAATACCTAGCAGGCAAAGCGACGAGACTGATCGGTCCAAACTGTCCCGGCATTATCAGTCCGGGCAAATGCAAGATCGGCATCATGCCCGGGCACATTCATCGTGAAGGGCGAATCGGTGTTGTTTCGCGTTCGGGTACATTGACGTATGAAGCGGTGGGACAACTAACAGCGCTGGGCATGGGTCAGTCCACCGCAATCGGCATTGGCGGCGACCCGATTGTCGGCACAACGCACGTCGATGCGTTGCGGCTGTTTCAGGAAGACGATGAGACGGACGGCATTGTGATGATTGGCGAAATTGGCGGAACGGCAGAGGAAGAAGCTGCCGCGTTTGCGAAGGCGAACGTTACGAAACCGATTGTCGCGTTCATCGCGGGACAAACCGCTCCGCCGGGACGACGCATGGGACACGCCGGCGCGATCATTGCCGGCGGCAAGGGAACCGCGGCGGAGAAAATGAAGGCGCTGGAAGATGCGGGCATTCATGTGGTGCGTTCGCCAGCAGATATAGGAACGGGAATGAGAGAGGCGCTCGGCAAGAAGTAATGACCGTACTTTGAACTTTGTGCTTGGAGTTTGGGTCTTTGGTCTTGGGACTTTGGTCTTTGTGTACTTTCCCTGGTTTCTCGACAGCGCCCCAAAGTTAAAGATCAAAGTACTGAGACCAAAGCCCCAAGACCAAAGACCAAAACAAAGTTCAAAGTACCAAGTTCAAAGTTCACTATTTGAACCTGGAAGGAAACTAAAACGTTACAAGATGAGTAATCTTACGTTCGCAATCATCAAGCCTGACGCAGTGCGTGCGGGCCACACGGGCAAAATTATTCAACGAATCACCGACGCTGGTTTCAAACTGCGTGCGATGAAAATGCTGCACCTGAGCTTGCGGCAGGCAGAAGGCTTCTACGCGGTTCATCGCGAGCGGCCGTTCTTTGGCGGCTTGACCGAGTTCATGTCGAGCGGGCCTTGTGTGGTGATGGCCCTGGAAAAGGAAGGCGCGGTAAAGGCGTGGCGCGATTTGATGGGCGCAACCGATCCCGCCAAAGCCGACGAGGGAACGATTCGTAAAGAGTTTGGCGGATCAGTTGGGGAGAATGCTACGCATGGCAGCGACTCTGACGAGAATGCCGCCATCGAGATTGCGTACTTCTTTAGTCAGCTCGAGCTAGTCTGAAACTCTTTGGAGTGCGGTGACCTGTCACCGCTTTGGTCTGTCGCGACTCGTCGCGACCATGGTTGGCTAGCCCTTAGTTCAAAATGTGGCGTCAAGCCGCCACGGACCAAAGCGGCGACAGGTCGCCGCACTCCAAAAAAAATCAGGTCACCCGTAGTCCAAAAAGTTATGCGGCGCTGCCCCAAATGCAATCAGCAGTTTACCGATGAGTGGCTGACTTTCTGCACCCAAGACGGCACGACGCTGGTCGATGACGTTTCGCCGGCCGAGCCGCCACCTACGCTGGTGCGTCCCATGCCACCGAGCGTCAGCCCAACCGAGCAACCGACGCTCGACATGCCCGGGCGTTACACTCCGCCGCCGGCACAGTATATTCCTCCGTCACCAGTCCAGGCGGGCTGGACAGCGCCACCACCACCAGCATATCCGGTGAGAACCGAACAGACCCTGGCTGTGACCTCACTGATTCTGGGAATTGCCAGTATCACACTTGGTTTGTGTTGTTACTTTGGCATTTTAACCGCGCCTATCTCCCTGGTGTTGGGCATTGTGGCGCTGGTGCAGATTAAGAATGACCCAAAGAAATATGGCGGAAAGGGCATGGCCATTGGCGGCATTATCACCAGCGGACTTTACTTTGGAATTCTGCTGCTGATCATTCTGTTTTATGGGATTGGCTTCATGCTCAGCGCCGTCAGTTAATATGCCAGCCCCCACAAGCGACCGGACCACGGTGTCTGCGTCGGGTCGCAAGCAGACGAAAAGCGCGATAAAATCGGAAGCGTCCCGGAAACCAATCCTGATAACTGGAAAGAGAAGCGATAAGTGAAGCGCTGCCCTACTTGCAATAAGACTTTTAGCGAAGAGCATCTGAGTTTTTGTATTGATGACGGCACGCCACTCGTGAGGGTGGATCCACGTGACGACGAGGCAACAGTGGTTCGCTCTGCGCCAGAGGACAGTGCATCAGGCTCATCGGGCGCATCAAGCGAGCGCGACTCCAGGCCCTATCAACCACCTGGCTCCGAAATTCCTCCTGGTTCTTACGGTGAAAGCAAGCGCCGAACATGGCCCTGGGTCCTGGGTATCTTCGCGATTCTGTTCATCGTCTTTGCGGGGCTGGGAATTGCTGCAGTGGTTTTGATACCGCGCCTGATGAGAGCGTCAAATACGAACTCGAATCTCAATGCGAATGTTGAGCGCCGCGGCAATTCGAATGTGAATGTCAACAGCGCGGACTCGAAATCCAACCTGAATTCAAACGCTAATTCAGCGGATTGGAATGCTAACTCATCCGACGAAGACATGCCGCCAACTGATGAAGCGGAAGTGTTGTCAAACCTGACGGACATCGAACATGAATGGACGGTAGCCAACATTAACGCCGACAAGAGGAAACTGAATGAGATCCTGGCCGATGATTATGTCGGAATAACCAATGGCAAAACTCAGGGTAAAGCGGAGTATCTGAAGACGATCGAACGCGACACGGTGATGCAGAAGTGGAGCTTTGAGGATCTGAAAGTCAAGCTGAGCGGCGACCGTGCTACGCTAACAGGAATCCTGCGAGCGGATCTAAAAGACGAGAACGGTCAGGTCCGACCAGGAGCGTTTCGGTTTACTGATAAGTTTGTTTGGCGCGACGGAAGATGGCAGGCTACTGGGTCGCAAGTGAAATTGTTGGAAGAATAAAGATGGGCTTTGGTCTTTGGACTTTGGTTTTGGCCTTTGAACTTTGTATCTTGCTTCTTGAAAGTTAGAACCCAACCATGAAGTTCAAAGACCAAAGTCCAAAGACCCAAGACCAAAGTCCCAAGCCCGATCCAATTGAGACAAGACAATGTCAATTATTAGCGATGTAATCGATTCAACCAAGGCCATCATTCAGGGGATGGGTGTGACCTTATCCTACATTCCCAAACGGAAATGGACTGTTCAGTACCCTGAGGAACCAGTCACCGTGCAGCCGCGCTACCGTGGACAGCACCTGCTGCATGTTGATGAGTTGGGCCGGGAGAAATGCGTGGCCTGTTTTCTTTGTGCGGCTGCTTGTCCCTCCGATTGCATCTACATCGTCGCCAAAGACGATCCCCGTCTGCCCGAGGAGCGCGTTGGTGTAGATGAGCGCTATGCTGAGGTTTACAACATCGACTACGGGCGGTGCATCTTCTGCGGCTACTGTGTCGAGGCTTGTCCGAAGGATGCAATTACCCACGGATACAATTTCGAGCTTTCAGTTTACAACCGCGCTGACCTGCTGAAGACGAAGGACGACTTGCTGATCACCAAGCAAGTGCAGTCGAGGAATTACCGCGTGGCTTCGTCGACGGAAGATGTTGACTCGGAATACAAAGAGGTCTGAGATCAGAGGTCTGAGGTCAGAGGTCAGAGTCGGATTCCGCTGGTTCCGCTTGAGTTGGGGACGTAGCGATGCAGATTAATTCAGCCAAAGATTTGAATGTTTACAAAGCAGGGTACGAACTTGCGATGAGGGTGTTTGAGTTGAGCAAGCGCTTTCCGCCCGAGGAGAGGTTCGCGCTAACAAGTCAGATTCGCAGGTCGTCCCGCTCAGTTTGCCTTAACTTAAGAGAGGCATGGGCAAAGCGAAGATACGAGGCTCACTTCATAAGCAAACTGACTGACTGCGACGGTGAGAATAGCGAAACGGATTCGTCGCTCGATTTTGCGAAAGACTGTAGTTACATCACATCCGAACAACATACGGAGCTTACGGCTCTTTGTCAGAAGATCGGCAGGATGCTTGGAAGTATGATGAAGAATTCGGGTACTTTCCTGACCGCCCACTGATTTGGGTTTTCCGACTTCTGATCTCCGACCTCTGATCTCTGTTTCATGGCCAACCGCGAGCTTCATTACCGCTGGGAATACGATTTAAAGGCCAGCCCGGAAAAATTGTGGCCGTTCGTCGCTGATACGAATCGCTTCAACCGCGACACGGGCGTGCCCTCGGTGGAACCTGCGAAGACGACGCGTGAACGTCTCAGAAACGCGCGCCGGCGCCTAAGTCTTTCCATGTATGGAATGGCGGTCGAATGGGAAGAGCAGCCGTTTGAATGGATCAGGCCCTCACGTTTCGGCGTGGCCCGCACTTACAGCAAAGGACCAATAACGGAATTGCGCGCCCTGGTCGAACTCACGCCACGCGCCGGTGGCGGCACGAAACTGAGTTACGACTTTCGCGCGAAGCCCAGGTCCGCCGTTGGCGGTTTTCTGGTTTCGTTACAAGTGAAGTTTTCCAGCTCGCGACGCTTCGCCCGCGCGTTTAGAAAGTATGACCAGATTGCCAGCACCGAAGTGGAAGTGCCGGAAGAGAACGAGGTGGAACTAGATTCAGCGGCACAGAGTCGCCTTCAGATTATCAGCGAGAAACTCCTCGCCGAAGGTGCGGATGCCGAGGTTGTCCAACGGTTAATTGATCTTGTGAGTAGCGGGGACGATTTCACTCTCGCGCGCATTCGTCCTTACGCTCTGGCGGACGAATGGAAATTGCCGCGGCGAGCGATGCTGGAAGCTTGCCTGCGTTCCACGCGTTTCGGTTTACTTGATTTGCAATGGGAGCTGCTATGTCCGCTATGTCGCGGGGCCGGCGAGACTGGCAAGTCGCTCAGCGAGATTAGTTCGCAGGTTCACTGCGAAACCTGCCGGATCGACTTCACTGTCAACTTCGATCGCTTCGTGGAAGTAACGTTCAAGCCCAACGCGTTGCTGCGACAGGTTCAAGCGCAAAACTTCTGCATGGGAAGTCCGCAGAAGACGCCGCACATCGTTGCGCAACAGTTGTTGCCGTCGCAAGCCGAACGCGAACTTTCGCTGCCGCTTGAACCGGGCCGTTATCGTCTGCGTGCTCTCGAACTGTCAGGCGGACAGGACGTGATCGTGAGTGACGATGGGCAGAAAACGGCGAGCGTAACAATCTCCGAAGCAGGCTGGCCGGCTCAGGAACTAAAACTGGCACAGTTGTCCTCTTTGAAAATGACAAATGCGACCGGCGCCGAACAACTGTTGATACTCGAGCGCCTCGCCTGGAGCGATCAATCGGCTACCGCGGCAGAGGTGACCGCCTTGCAGATGTTTCGCGATTTGTTTGCTTCGGAAGCATTGCGACCTGGAGAACAAATCTCAGTCGGTACTTTGACTGTTCTGTTTACTGATCTGCGAAACTCGACCCAGCTCTATCGCGAGATTGGAGACGCCACGGCATTCTGGCGTGTCATGAATCACTTCGACGTGCTCAAAAAAGTTATCGCAGAAGAAGATGGAGCACTGGTGAAAACGATTGGCGATGCGGTGATGGCTGTATTTCGCCGGCCGTCGTCGGCGTTGAAAGCGA
>JBOGOP010000306.1:0-6307 GCA_050747225.1 Pyrinomonadaceae bacterium | reverse complement strand
ATTGGCGTAGAGATCGTACAGACCGCCGCCCGGCTGCTCTTTCAAAATAACCGTGGCCCACTGAGTCATGTCGACCGTCGGATAGACCCAGGCTTCAAGCGTCATGCCGGTAGTGAGATCGAGGGAGGCGGCATCGTTGACGGTGACCCAATCGTTGACACCATCGAAGTAGAGGGCGTTGCCGAAGCGTCCTGTGGTTACCCGCGTGGCGCCGCTGATCGTCCCTTTATTACTCTGCCCTGAGGCATCGGCCACAGTAGTGCCGCTGGCTTCCTCGAAGTTGTAGGCTCCCATTAGTCCTGCGTTTTCGCCGCCGCTACCGCTTGAGACCGTGATATAACCGCTCAGGGTCGTCTTGGTATCGGAGCCGTCTGGACCCGTGACGGTCAAGCTCACCGTGTAGGTTCCGGTGGTGGTGTAGCTATGAGAGGGGCTTTGCACAATGCTTGTGCCACCGTCACCGAAGCTCCACGACCAGGCAGTGACGTTGCCCGTCGAGGTATCGTTAAAGCTGACCGCCAGGGGAGCTATACCCAAAGTGGGTGTGGCGGTGAAATTGGCAACCGGTGTGGCGGGTGTTGCCGATACCGTCTTCGTTGCAGTGTTGCTTCCTCCGGGGCCCGTGACGGTTAGGTTGACGGTGTAAGTACCGGGGTTGGTGTAGGTTTTCGCGGCGTTTGTAGCAGTGCTGCTGGTATCATCACCGAAGTTCCAGGACCGAGTGGTGATGTTTCCGGTTGAAGCATCAATAAAGGTGACTGCTAGGGGTGCCGTACCTGAGTTGGGGTTGGCAGTGAAACTAGCAGTGGGCGCGGCAGTCGGAGCGCCGATGGTCGCGCTCACCTCGTTGGAGAATCCGCTCCAGGCCGTTTTCAAACTATTATAGGCTTTGGCAGCGAAGTAGTACGTTTTGCCGTCCTTCAGGCCGGTGAGCAGGTGACTCGTTTCATTCCCGGCATCGACCTTGCCGGTGTAGTTACCGCTCGCCTGCCCATAGTAGAGTTGATAGCCAGCCACTCCCGCGGAGGTACTGGCATCCCAGGTCAAGTTGGCTTGCCCGGCTTCGGCGGAAGGGGGCAAGGAAAATAACATAGCTCCCAACGTCACCAGTGAGGCCAGGCTTTTGGTGAAGTCGAGCCATACAGTAGTAGTTAACATGAAATACCTCCTAAACGTTTGTGCCTAGCGATACGCCAAGCCCATCGGAGGTGCTGCGATCGCCTGGTAACCCTGCGACCTTGCCCCCTGTAACGAGGGTTTAGGCCAGTAGCTTTGCGCCCCATCCTTTCAGAGGGTTTGCCTTTTTCAGGAATTGCTTTTTCGTACAGATTGCTGACTCCAAGGTCTACCCGGTGGGGGTAAGCTTGGAATGCGATGTACGTGCAGGTTTTCTACCGCTACTCGAAAAACTGTTGAGTCAATGATGTGCCACAGGTCACAGTTCGGCACAAAGAGGTACGCAGTGCTCCGTCCGCGCTTGAGGTGTTCTTCTTAATCTGAAGGATTCAGTGTTCCGCCCATTTCCGCCCCTGCTCTTATGCGGATAACATCACCCACGATTCTTGGATCTTTTCCGTGCTGACTACCAATCGAGAACCCAACTCTCGGTGCACCGCACGTCACGTCTTAGCGGT
Organism: Pyrinomonadaceae bacterium; assembly: GCA_050747225.1. Classification (GTDB taxonomy): domain Bacteria; phylum Acidobacteriota; class Blastocatellia; order Pyrinomonadales; family Pyrinomonadaceae; genus PSRF01. The sequence goes on along the minus strand of JBOGOP010000306.1, from coordinate 4,673 downwards.
TAATCGGCCAAGCCGTTGGCGCTTGGTTGACGCCCCTAGGATTCCCGCCGGTGCAAATTTTTCACGATTTGGTTCCATATTTGCCTATCCGCTCTTACACCGTCTTGCGATTCAGCTTCCCGTAGCCACAGAGGATGGTCGGAAAACCGTAGGACCAAGGAAAAAGAATCGCTTGAGTGGTGCAACGTTCGGGTTTTTAAGCGTTTTTTATGCTTAAACAAATAGATCGTAAATAGCGAGACCGTCCATGTCACTAAATTATAGGAACAGTCATACGTCCGCGTTTGACGACACAGGTTTCGAGAGGGTTAATACCCGTGTTTTCAACCAATTAACTCCGCGCAACGTTGGGGAACTCGGCAGCATCTCGGACACCGCGTTAACAAAACTCGCTCAGAACCGACGCTCACCCGGGCTGTTGGTATTGACCGCCGACGGTGACGTGCAATTTATGAACTCTACCGCCAAGCAGTACCTTACTCGGGAAGAAATCGTAGACCGATTTCTCACAGAATTACGTAGGCAGGTCCTCTCACAACCTAAGGGGGGAGTCACTGGCCCGGCTATGAATCTACCGGTCGTGCAGCTATTGTTTTTTTTAGGAGAAAGCTGGTACGTAGTCCGTGGCTTTTGGCTCGAATCCGCTGGCAACGGATCGGCCCCCGTTATGGGAATAGTCATTGAGAGCATTAACCTAACGAGACTAGACATGGACAGAGCTCGCAAATCGTATAAATTCTCCCCGCGAGAGATTACGATTGTCCAGGCTCTCTCAAAAGGTCAGACAGATAAGGAAATCGCCTTGATACTAAAAATGAGTCCGGAAACAGTCCGGTGGCACCTGAAGGCCATTCGAACCAAAATGGGCGTTAGGACACGCACGGCAATCGTACACAAGCTTCTCCTTCCTTAGGAGCGCAAGCCGCTCTGATTGCGGGGCGAACGCGCTTAAGAAAGTGTAAAATCAGAACGTGAGCGAATTGAGCAACGACGGCTGGGCATGTACCTTAACCGGAGGGGCCATGGAGCGCTAGGCTCCAAATTTCACCGCAAATAGTCATGGTCAGCATGACGTCGTCATTCGAGCTTGCGACGCGTGACCGCCCTCGGCCCAAACGCGATTGAGGCGAGTGGTCATGAACGATGTCCTTGCGGAAGTTAAGATTTATCTCCGGATGCTGTGGGGCCACCACTGGTTGGCATTCATCTGTGCCGTCATTACGTGTTTCATTGGATGGGCGATCGTCGCCGTGTTGCCTAATACTTATCGCGTTAAGGCTACGGTGCAGGTTGAACGCTCTTCTTTGCTGCAAACGCTGCTTAAGGACCTTGCAGTGGAGAGCGACCTCGGTAAAGGGATGGCACCCCTAATGCGTCAGACCATGTTGGCAAGGCCGAATTTAGAACTGACCGCTCGCGAGAGCGGTTTGGCTAAGGGAACCGATACGCCCGAAAATTTCGATCGCCTTCTGGATCGAATGGCTGCGAAGATTGATATCGTGGTGAGTCCGGATCAAGCCGGCGTCTATACGGTTACCTATGAACATTCCGATCCCCAAGTAACTCAGCGGGTCGTCCAGGTGCTGCTGGATAGATTTCTCGATACTATACTGACGGTGACTCGAACGGACTTAAAGAACACCAAACGCTTTATCGATAAACAACTCGAAGAATACCGACGATCAATGGAAGCTGCGGAGCGGAGAATCCAGGAATTCAAGGAGAAGCACCCCGAAATACCTGAGGACGGTAGGACTTATTTTTCGCGTCTGGAAGAGACCAAGAACCACTATCAAACCGCACTACTTGAATTGCAGGAGGCAGAGAATGAGGTCATGGCGATTAAAGCGCTACCCGGTCCTCGAGGTGAAATCATCCCGAGCGAGTTAGACCTGCGGATACAGGAACTGGAAAATACTCTGACCGACTTACCGCTAAAATATACCGATAAACATCCTGATGTCATAGCCGCCAAACGCGCTCTACAGGAATTGAAAGCAATCAAGAGTCTGGAGTTGGAACCGGGTAAACGGGCGATCAGCAGGAAGGGACGCATGCCCTCCTTGGATCCGGCCTATCAGAGCGCGAAAGTCCAGTTGACCCAGGCTGAGGCAAAGGCTGCTGCGCTCCGCTCCCGAGCGGAGGAATATAAGCGACGAGTTGCTCTGTTACAACAAAACATCAGCACGATCCCGGAAGTAGAGGCGGAGATCCAGAAGCTCCGGCGTGAATACGCCTTCCAGCAACAGAATTACCAGGCGCTGGCTCTCCGGCGGGAGGCCGCAAATATATCGGATAAAGTCGAACACGCCAACGATTTAAAGTTTAATGTTCTTGAACCGCCACAGGTGCCGCAGCGGCCCGTTTCGCCTAAGCGTATAATACTTAATACGATCGTATTCGTTGTCGGAATAGGCGGAGGTATCGGATTGGTTCTGCTTTTACTTCAAATTCAACCGGTAATCTATTCACGGCGTAACTTGATGAACATCGCAGACCTGCCAGTACTCGGAACTTTGTCTTTGGCTGATGCGCGGAAACCCAACAGATCATTTTTCGTTGCAAACCTGTCCTTCTTCCTAGCCTTGACGGCATTGTCCTTGTCCTTTGTGGGCCTTAACGTAATGTACTTTCTTCAGGTAGAGAGCTTAGCTAAATTAGCAGGATTCGGACTTTTTTTGCAAACCAATTAGCCTAAGCGTTACGTAAATGCTATTTATGGATCTCAAGGCTATGATCCGGTCTTCGCGAAGACCCGCGGGCTTTTTCTCAACCCCCCCGGATAAGCACACTGAAATGCAGGAAACCGGGTGGGCTGATCTACTGCGATACGAGCTGCGCACGGCGGGCAGCTATCTGCTCAGGACTAAGGATCCGCGGATGACAGTTGACTTGTTGAAATAGATGGTCCACGGTGAATCCTATGAGCCTAATTGAAAAAATGATGGAACGGCTGGCCGAGGAAGGAACGGATGCATTAAAAAGCGCATCGCGGGCTCTGCCCAACCCTATCGATCGCACACTGACAAACGCTGACCAACGCGCGCTCAAGCAAAGGCCTACGGCAGACGCCAAGGCGGTTAGTGAGTCGGCGGGTCTAGACCGATCTCAATGGTTGTCACCTGCACGTCGGACAACTACCCGGAAAGTGGAGGTAAACTTCGCTACATTGGATAAGCTAGGTATCGTAACCCCTAAGAGTCCGAATCGGCGAATAGAAGAGGAATTGCGGATCATCAAGCGTAGACTGCTAATCAATGTCATCGGCTTCGGGGGGAAAGTAGTTGATTTGGCCAATGTGATCATGGTTACGAGTTCCGTGCCGGCTGAAGGCAAGACATTCCTCTCCATTAACCTTGCTTTCAGCATCGCGAAGGAATTCGATCGAACGGCGCTTTTGGTCGACGTGGACACCGCAAGTAGGGGTGTGACGCGGATCCTAGGATTGGACTCAAGCATTGGGTTTACCAATTTGATTTCCCGTTCGGATTTGGATCTAGCAGATGTAATTTGCACGACCAACATAGAACGACTAAAGGTAATACCGTCTGGGAATAGGCTTCGCGACATGACTGAACATCTGGCCAGCCATAGAACGGGATTGATTGTAAAGGACTTGGCTGGCCGATATCGCGATCGAATTGTTGTAATTGATTGTCCTCCATTACTTGCGACGACCGAAACGTGTGTCCTTGCTCGTATGGTGGGACAGATCGTCGTCGTCGTTGAGGCAGCGCGAACGCGCCAAAGTGACCTGCTGACAGCACTAAGTCTGTTGGACGAAACCAAAGTGATAGGGCTAGTGCTCAATAAGACCGCGGAACGATATGAAACTAACTATTATGAAAACTATCGGGGCCTGTACGACACTAACCAAAAGCAATTACCATGCGAACGCGACTAAGTGTCAGTGCTCTGCTCCTCTGGACCACCGGTCCCCCTCACAGTTGACGGAGCAGTTCTATCACCTCAAAAAGCGGGGCCAGCTAGCTATCTCCTGGCGTTTCTGCCGTCTCCGCTCATATTCGCCCGGGGCCGCTGACATGTAATTATATTATCAGGTTGTAAATAACGACACCCTGCCTTCGCGAGGTAGGTGTCGCACGTTCGTATCATCCCGGTCAGTTGAATAAGTTACCTCAGATCCCTCACAGCGCCCAACCTCGTCGTAACTGCTTTCCCTGCCAGTCACATCTATCTGATTGTTATCTTTTCATTTTATCAGTTGGCATATTGCGACGTGTGACCACAAAGGGCGGTGCTCGGTCACACTCGTATAGTGCGACTGCAATCAGCGACGAAAGATTCCTCTACAAGACGTTGACAAGTTCAGACCGATTATTCGCATGGCCTGACGTGTACTCAAATTTCGACACCGGACAAAATTAGAGTAGGATCCGAGGGCTTCTATTGCATCCGAAGGTAAATGTATGGCATTCGCGCCCAAGAGAGCGGCAAAGCAGACTACGTCCGCGGACAGAAAACACGGCTACGTGGTTCTGGTGTTGCAAGGCGCTGGCGCCGCGATGTCGCCTTCGAGCGTGCCAAGCAGCGCCTTCGGATTGTCCGGCAGCGGCGGCGAATTGATCATGATTGGCAATCTGACATGGGAAGCTCTGCAAAAGTGTCGCGAGCAAGCCCAGATGCGCGAAGCCGCAGAGCGAGTCGCGAGA
>JBOGOP010000305.1:0-6332 GCA_050747225.1 Pyrinomonadaceae bacterium | reverse complement strand
GTTTGTTTCTATTGGCGCCACGCTTGTCGCCTTGTTGGTTTTTGGGTTCATCAAGGGACGCTTCACGGGCACCCAGCCGTTGCGTAGCGCTCTGCAGACCGCGCTGATCGGGAGCGCGGCGGCGGGCGCTGCTTTCATGATTGCCAGGGCGATATCGTGATTTCCGATTTTGCGAGAGCAGTGCCGGTCCCTAGAGTTACTGCGACGATGTGATTAATCCCGTCCTACTTCCCTCTGAGATCCTTTACACCTGCCTGGTTTTCAGTTAAAAGCCTCTTCGTCTGTATCACTCCCCTGGCGCCCTGACGCAAGCAACTCGCGTCCGCAGGCCAATCCCAATTCACGGAGCACTCGAACAACGCTATGGCAACAATAGAAAGCGGACTACCAACCAGCGCCCCCGGCAACTCTGCTCGCGAAAGACATCCGCGCGGATTGGCAACCTTGTTCTTTACCGAGCTATGGGAACGTTTCAGTTATTACGGGATGCGAGCGATCCTGGTGCTCTACATGGTAGCGCCGGTTGCTCAGGGTGGCTTGGGCTTTGACACGAAGCATGCGGCTTCAATCTATGGCACCTATACAATGTGTGTTTATTTGACGGCACTGCCCGGAGGGATGCTCGCCGATCGACTACTGGGAGCAAAGCTAGCCGTCCTGCTGGGTGGCATCGTGATCGCGTGTGGTCACTTTTCTATGGTCTTCCACTCCCTGACTTTCTTCTATTTGGGCATGGTCTTGATCGCCATAGGCACCGGATTACTGAAACCAAACATCAGCGCGATGGTCGGAGGTCTTTACACTAAAGACGACCCGCGCCGGGACAGTGGCTTCTCGATTTTCTACATGGGAATAAACATCGGCGCGGTCATGGCGCCGCTGGTTTGTGGGTATCTGGCCCAGGGCGAAAGCTTCAAGGCGTTCGTTGCTCGGATGGGTTTTGACGTTTCTACCAGTTGGCACTGGGGATTCGGCGCAGCCGGCGTCGGCATGTGTCTGGGGTTGGTCATCTACCTCATCAATCAAAAACGCCTTCCTGATATTGAACGCACCGCCATAGACAAAGCGACTGATCCGGAACCAGTAACAGATAAATCTTCAACTGCGACCAACCCCTCCGGCTCGCAGCCGCGCGGGAATCCGGTTATCGCAGTCATACTGAGTTTGATTCTTCCCGGCGCCGGTCAGCTTTATCGAGGACAAACTGGGGCGGGCTTGTCATGGATGTTCGCGTTTGTCCTGGCCTGGATCTGGTATCTGCTTACTGGCGGGATCATTTTGGGCGCTGTGATAGTCGGGATCGTAATCGCTAGCGGTGTCTCGGCGGCGCGCCGGCCCAAGGTCAATGCACAACTGACATCCGATGAGTGGAAACGCGTGGGCGCCATCTTCATCTTCTTTTTGTTCACGATACTTTTCTGGGGCGCGTACGAACAAAAAGGCGCGAGCCTGAATTTGTTAGCGAAGGACTTAGTGCGCACGGAAGTTTTCGGAATGGCGTTTCCTTCCAGTTGGTTGCAGTCGTGCACACCGGCCTTTGTGATCCTGTTAGCGCCAATATTTTCCTATCTGTGGGTGCGGCTCGGAAAGCGTCAGCCTTCCAGTCCGATCAAGTTCACGCTTGGCTTGCTGGCTATAGGTCTCGCGTATTGCCTGCTGGTGCCTGCCGTATGGATGACGGCTAACGGTCGCATAAGTCCGCTTTGGCTGGTCGGCCTTTACTTTCTCGAGGTGGTCGGCGAGATGTGTTTGAGTCCGGTGGGACTGAGCACGGTGACCAAACTGGCACCGGTTAGGCTGGTGGGAATCATGATGGGTGTTTGGTTCCTGGCGGCTTCCTTCGGCAGCAAACTCGCCGGGAAGCTCTCCGAATATTACGTTCCGCAGTCAACCACGCTCGTCAAACTTTACGGTAGTGTTGCGGTTGGGCTGCTCATCTCGGCTGGAATTTTGGCGTTGATAACGCCGAGGGTTAAGAAGCTGATGGGAACGGTGAATTGACTGCCAATTTAAAGAGATCATCGCGCAGAATTGGTGCCCCGGTTGGGCCGTACCTGTGAGCCACCCAACGGGCCTGCGAAGCTGGCGGACAGAGTGATAGCCCCAGGTGAGGCAAAGCCGAGCCTGGGGTCACAACAACAAAAAATAGTGAGCCTGCGAAGCTGGCGACAGACCGTTAGATCCCGAAAACAAATTATGATTAACCGACCTACTTATCCTCTGTCGCCCACTTTGTGGGCTCAGGCTCTTGTGCTACGACTACCCCCGGCTCGGCGTAGCGCCTCACCTGGGGCTATCACTCTGTCCGCCAGCTTCGCAGGCTGGTTGGATGCTTCACTCCACCAGGTTCGAGCTAGACCAATACTTTCGGGCAACCTCTAACGAAACTAAGACAAAACGCTCACTGAAGTTTTGCTCCCACGGCAAAAGTGCGATAATCGTTTTCGGCCAATCATTTACTTCGACCGCCAGCTACTCCAGGGTGTTCGCGATTGTGCCGTCCCGACTCATTATCTGGTAAAAGCCAGCACTGAAAAGGTTCTCCAATCTATGAGCACTGCAGTCGAAGAAACCGCGGACGTCCCCAAATCAACCACAAACAAATGGGTCTACCTCTTCGAAGAAGGAAGCGGTGACGACAAATCGTTGCTGGGCGGCAAGGGCGCCGGGCTCTGCGAAATGACTCGCGCCGGCTTGCCCGTACCCCCGGGACTCGTAGTCACAACCGAGGCCTGCAACGCCTTTTTCGATAACGACAAACATTTCCCCGATGGCATGTGGGACCAGGTCAAGGAAGGTCTGCAGCGGATTGAAGAGAAGGTCGGCAAAAAATTTGGTGATACCAAAAACCCGTTGCTGGTCTCCGTCCGTTCCGGCGCTGCGTTCTCCATGCCGGGAATGATGGATACAGTGCTTAACCTTGGCCTCAATGAAGAGACGGTACAAGGCCTGGCATCACAGACTGGTGACTTGCGATTCGCGCTCGACGCTTATCGTCGCTTCGCGTCATTGTTTGGCGAGATCGTCATGGGCGTGGCTCACCTAAAGTTTGAGCGCGTGATGGATCGATACAAAGCGCAAACCTCAGGCGGACGCGACACGGATCTAAAGCCTGAACACTTACGCGACATCATCGCCGCCGAAAAACAGATCATTCTTGCGGAGCAACATGCCATCCCTGAAGATCCGTATGAACAACTGCGCGTCGCCATCAAAGCCGTTTTCAATTCATGGATGGGACGCCGCGCCATCGACTATCGCCGCGTCAATCGCATTCCTGATTCGCTGGGCACCGCCGTCAATGTCCAGGCAATGGTCTTTGGGAACATGGGTGAAAACAGCGGCACCGGCGTGGCCTTCACGCGCAATCCTTCAACCGGTAAGAAAGAACTTTACGGTGAGTATTTGCTGAATGCGCAGGGCGAAGACGTGGTTGCCGGCACTCGCACGCCAAATCCAATTAGTGAACTAAAGAAGGAACTGCCGAAAGTTTATCAGGAGTTCGCGTCGATCACGGGACTGCTCGAAAAGCACTATCACGATATGCAGGACTGCGAATTTACCATCGAGCGCGGCAAGCTTTGGATGCTGCAGACGCGCACTGGTAAACGCAGTGGCGCCGCAGCGGTGCGTGTGGCAGTGGAGATGGTCAGCGAAAAGTTGATCGATCGAGCCACGGCGATCCAGCGCGTTACACCTGAGCAGCTGGATCAACTGCTGCACCCGACGGTCGATCCGAAGACTAAAGCGACAGTCCTGGCTACCGGCTTGCCCGCAAGCCCCGGCGCTGCGCAAGGGAAAGTTGTATTCAGTCCTGATGAGGCGGAAGAGCTGGCGCGCGAAGAGGGTGCAAAAGTAATTCTGGTGCGACAGGAAACCAGTCCTGACGATTTTCACGGCATGGTTGCGGCACAAGCCATCGTAACTGCGCGCGGCGGCATGACCAGCCACGCGGCCGTCGTTGCACGTGGCATGGGTAAGCCCTGCGTTAGCGGCGCCAACTCAATTGATATTGATTACGGTCAGCAACAATTCAGCGTGGCGGGAACGGTGGTCACCAAAGGCGATTGGATTACGGTCGACGGGTCGACCGGCCGCGTGTTCCTCGGCCAGGTGCCAACGGTGCAACCCTCGCTGGGGCCGGAGTTCTCGGAGTTGATGCTTTGGGCCGACAAGTTTCGCCGGTTGCGCGTGCGCGCCAACGCGGATACGCCGCGCGATGCGAAGGTGGCCCGTCAATTTGGCGCCGAAGGTATAGGGCTCTGTCGCACCGAACATATGTTCTTCGGCGATCAGCGGCTCGCCGCAATGCGCGAGATGATTTTGGCTGACGGCGTCGGCGCCAGGGAGAAGGCGCTCGAAAAGTTGTTGCCTCTGCAACGCGGCGACTTCGTTGGCATCTTCAAGGAAATGGTTGGCTTGCCGGTGACTATTCGCTTGCTCGATCCGCCGTTGCACGAGTTTCTACCGAACGCTGAAGAGTTGCTGAGCGAACTCAGTGAACTAAAAATGGCAGTCCGGCTCGCGACCACGCTAGGCGACATGGATAACCTGCTTGACGAGATTGACGAGAAACGCCGGCTCCTCAAGCAAGTCAACCGTATTCGCGAAGCTAACCCAATGCTCGGCTTCCGCGGTTGCCGTCTGGGTCTGGTGTTTCCCGAAGTAACCCGGATGCAGTGTCGCGCAATTTTTGAAGCCGCCTGCCAGATACAAGGCGAGAAGATGAAGACCGAGCTGGAAATCATGGTGCCGCTGGTCTCGCTCAGCGAGGAACTGCATCAGCAGCGCGAAGTAATCGACGAAGTCGCACGCCAGGTGATGGGCGAACATGGCATGACGATCGAGTATCGCGTGGGCACGATGATCGAATTGCCGCGCGCTGCCCTAATGGCTCATGACATCGCCGCGCACGCCGATTTCTTTTCCTTCGGGACAAACGACCTGACACAAACAACTTTCGGTTTGAGCCGCGACGACTCGAGTCGCTTTCTGCCCAATTACGTCGAACGGAAGATTATGCCCGACGATCCCTTCCAGGTGCTGGATCGCGACGGTGTCGGCCAATTGGTGCGGCTAGGCACGGAGCGTGGACGCAGCGTGAAGGCTGATCTTAAGGTTGGCATTTGCGGCGAGCATGGCGGCGATCCGAGTTCCATCGATTTCTGCAACGAGATTGGACTCGACTATGTGAGCTGCTCGCCTTTCCGCGTTCCTGTGGCACGACTGGCCGCTGCGCAGGCTACGCTGGCGGCCAAGGCGAACGAAGAAAATAAGGTTTCCCCCAGAGCAGACGTGTAAAGGTTTCCCCGCCAGGACATGTTCAAGAGGTTCCGAGTTCGACCTTTAGCTTGTGGCTGCTACGCAAAGACAAGCTGAAGCTTGAACTCTGAATCTCTGTCCCGCTGAACTGGTTGAACTGTCAATCAGAGACAGACAGGAATGTCTGTCCTACTTAAAAGGAGTCATCATGAGGAAGTACATTATTGTCTTTGCGTTATTGGTTGTTACTGCCTTTACGGCTATTGCGGTCAGTTTGCCGGTTGATGTGCCGGCTGTGGGCGCTGCTGCCCCCACCTTCAAACTAACAACAAACGAAGGTAAAGAGGCCAGCCTTGCCGATTTCAAAGGACAGTGGGTCGTGCTTTATTTTTACCCGAAAGATTTTACCAGCGGCTGCACGCTCGAAGCTCACAACTTCCAACGCGACCTTGCGAAGTATGAACAGGCGAAGGCAGTCATTCTCGGGGTAAGCGTAGACACCGCAGAATCGCACAAGAGCTTTTGCGCCAAAGAGGGCCTGAACTTCAAACTTCTCGCTGACGTCGGAGCGAAAGTTTCTGAGCAGTATGGTTCGACGATGGAGTACAACGGCGCGACTTATTCCGCGCGCAATACTTTCATCATCGACCCGAACGGAAAGATAGCGAAGGTATTTGTAGAAGTGAATCCGGCGAGCCACAGTGAAGAAGTGTTGGCTGCGCTGGCTGAGTTGCAGAAGCCTGCTCCTGCCTCTAACAACTGAATCCCAAGGGGAGCAGGCAGCGTCGAGTTCGCGCTTGCTCCCTTCACGGTTTCGGACAAGACCACAATTGGAAGTGCCACTCACCTTGTCGGGCGTAGTGCAAAACGCGTCTGTGCCCTGAACATAACTCAAATTACGGCTGATCTCGCAGGTTTGCAGAAGCGTTGAACGTTCTAAGCGATTGGCTTGCAGGCAATCTCCTGGTCACCAACGTACTTGCAGACACGGTAAAGCGTTGTGGGTCGACAAATACGGAACCGGGAGCGGTAGCGACCTGGTTTATTTCGGCGGTCATTAACACTTGAAT
>JBOGOP010000304.1:0-6342 GCA_050747225.1 Pyrinomonadaceae bacterium | reverse complement strand
TGCCCGAGTTGCCGGCAGAGGAGGAAGCTACTCCTGAAGTACAGTTTAACGAATAGGGCTTTTGAGGGTGGGTTAACGAAAAAGAAAGAGCGCAGTCCTTGCTCCGTAGGAGCCGAATGTTTATAGCCCACAGCCTTAAAAGGGTCTTCGTTCCGAAGGAATGCAATTTCAGTCACCATTAGCAATGAGATTGCGCTCCGATGGAGCGCGGAATTTTCGTTTGTTTCCTGTTCTATAAACATTTCGTCCCTACCGGGACTGCGTGCGCATCTTCTGCGTGCGCCGATATCTGGAGACGTCTATGAAATTAACCATCGTCCGCCGTTGCTTTTTGTCATCACTGCTTCTGACACTGCTGCTTTTCACAAGGACTGCCGAAATGAAAACTGAACCAGCATCCCGCCTGCGTTTCGCAATCTCCTTTCCGGAAGCAAGCAGTCACGAGGCGCTCGATGGCCGAATGTTGCTGCTCGTATCGACCGACGGCGCGAAGGAGCCGCGGTTTCAGATCAACGAGGACCTGAACACGCAACAAGTTTTCGGCGTCAACGTCGTCGGCTTGAAGCCGAGACAGGAGACGGTCGTTGACGCAGGTGCGTTTGGTTATCCACTGCGTTCCCTGGCCGATTTAAGGCCGGGAGAATACTGGATTCAGGCGCTGCTTCATCGTTATGAAACTTTTCATCGCTCCGACGGTCACACGGTTAAGCTGCCGATGGATCGCGGCGAAGGCCAGCAATGGAATAGCGCGCCGGGAAATCTGTACAGCACTCCGCAAAAGATCACGGTTAGCGCAAATGACGATCGTTCGCTAAAGATCACGCTCGACAAGGTCATTCCACCAATCGAGCCACCCAAAGATACGAAATACATCAAGCACCTGAAGATCAAGAGCGACTTGCTGACGAAGTTTTGGGGTCGCCCAATGTATCTCGGCGCAAACGTCCTGCTGCCCGAAGGTTTTGAGAGTCACCCCAACGCTCGTTATCCGTTGGTGATCTTTCACGGTCATTTCCCTGCCGACTTTGACGGCTTCCGCGAGACGCCCCCAGATCCAAATCTCAAGCCTGAATACAGCGAGCGTTTTCATCTCGAAGGCTACAACAAGATTCAGCAGGAGTATGCGCACAAGTTTTATCAGGAATGGACCGGGCCCAACTTTCCGCGACTGATCATCGTCGAGATTCAGCATGCGAACCCTTACTACGACGACTCCTACGCTGTGAACTCCGCCAACCTCGGACCATACGGCGACGCGATAACCTATGAACTGATTCCGGCAATCGAGAAGCAGTTTCGCGCGCTAGGCAAAGGCTGGGCGCGCTTCATGTATGGTGGCTCGACGGGTGGTTGGGAAGCGCTCGCGGCACAAATCTTCTATCCCGACGAATACAACGGCGCCTGGGGCGCGTGTCCCGACCCGATCGATTTTCGCGCCTACACCGTCGTCAATATTTATGAACACGAGAATGCCTATCTTGCGTCAGCACCGTGGAAGCAAACCCCGCGGCCCGGCAAACGAAACTATCTCGGTGAACTTGCGGCGACCCTGCAGGAAATGAATTACCTGGAAGTCGCGTTGGGAAGTAATAGCCGTTCGGGAGGTCAGTTCGACATCTGGCAGGCCGTCTATTCACCGGCGGGCAGTGATGGTTACCCGAAACCAATCTGGGACAAAGTGACCGGCAAGATTGATCGCTCAGTGGCCGAATACTGGCGCGAGCATCACGACCTTGGTTACATACTGCGCCGCGACTGGAAAACACTGGGGCCAAAACTTGAAGGCAAGCTGCACGTCTACGTTGGCGAGGCTGACAACTACTATCTCAACAACGCCGTCTATCTCGTTGAAGATTTTCTGAAGACTACGAAGGGCCCTTACTACGGTGGTGAAGTTGACTACGAACCTCGCGCTGAACACTGCTGGAATGGCGACCACACGCTGCCGAACGCGATCTCGCGACTTCGTTATCATCAGTTCTACGCGCCAAAGATTGTCGAGCGGATTTTGAAGACGGCGCCGAGGGGCGCGGACTTGCAGAGCTGGCGGTATTAATGCCATTCCTTTTGAAAATCGTCGCCGTGGGGTGGGGATAGGAATTGCGCTTTTCCGATTTCGGACTAGAATACGCACACCCCTACAAATCGGTTGTCCTGTTAATCGGAAGTTGTGTCCAGTCCCCAGGGTCGCAAGCTGCAGTTTGCGTTACACCAAGGAGTCAAAAATGATGCGTCGTCCGTTCTTGTTCTCTGTTCTCTTACTGCTTTCATTCACGTCGCTGCAGGCGCAGAAGCGCGCTTTCACAATTGAAGATCTTTATCGTGTGAAAAATATTTCCGACTTGCACGTTTCCGGAGACGGCAAGACCCTGATATTCGCTGTAGCAATCTCTGACCTCGCTCGCGCCAAAAAAACTACACGCATATGGGCAATGGATACTGACGGGAGAAACGTTCGTCAGTTGACGACCGGTGAAAAGAGCGAGTCATCGCCGTCGTTCTCGCCGGACGGCAAACAGATACTTTTCGTCAGCTCGAAGGATGGCAGCGATAACCTCTATCTCATGTCCCTCAGTAATGCCAGGGCTCCCTGGCGCAAGCTCACCAATCTCTCAACCGGCGTTTCCGATCCGCTTTGGTCACCCGACGGCAAGTGGATCGCGTTTTCGTCGGATGTCTACCCTGAATGCAATGGTGACGACGCCTGCAATAAGAAGATTGCGGAACGATGGGCAGCCGGCTCACTAAAAGCCCACCTGGTCGACGAGTTGCTTTATCGTCACTGGACCGCGTGGAAGGATGGCACTCGTACCCACACTTTTATTGCTAACTCCACCACCGGCGCAACGCGAGACGTGACGCCGGGCAAATACGATGCGCCGCCGTTTCAACTCGGCGGACCCTTGCAGTACGACTTCTCGCCCGATAGCAAAGAGCTGGTCTTTGTCTCGAATCACGATGCAGTTCCGGCTATCTCCACCAACAACGACCTTTGGATAATTTCGCTCGAAGATAAAAATGCCCAGCCGCGCAACATCACAGCAGCCAATCCTGCTTACGATGGAAGTCCGAAATATTCGCCCGACGGTAAATACATCGCCTACCGCGCGCAAAAACAACCTGGTTACGAGTCTGACCGGTTTCGGATCGCGCTGTGGGATCGCGCAACGCGCCAAATAACACTCGTCACTGAGGCCTTCGACAACTGGGTTGACGAGTTCCGCTGGTCACGGGATTCCAAATCTCTTTACTTCCTCGGCCCTGTCGAGGGCCAAAATCCAATCTTTCATCTCGACCTTAACTCGAAAGCAATCACACAGGTTTTGGCCGACAAGACGATTGACGGTTCCGACTTTGACGCGAGTGAGCAACGTGTGTTCTACATCAAGCGGTCCATCGGCGAGCCGGCGGAAATCTACGGCGCGCAAATCGTTAACGGTAAAGCTTCAGCGCCGCTGAGACTCTCCCATTTCAATGAGGCTTTGATGAACGAGGTCGACATACGTCCCGCGGAAACTATGTGGGTGACGGGCTCGGACGGCGCACGCGTGCAGGTCTTTATTGTCAAACCTCACAACTTTGATCCGTCAAAGAAGTACCCGTTGATCCTGAATGTTCACGGCGGTCCACAATCTAACTGGGCGGACGCGTTTCGCGGCGACTGGCAGGTCTACCCGGGCGTGGGATACGTGGTGGCGTTTCCAAACCCACACGGGTCGACGGGATTTGGTCAGGACTACACCGCTGAGATTTCGGGCGATTGGGGTGGCCGAGTCTACGAGGATTTGATGAAAGTGACTGACTCGCTCGAGAAGCTTTCTTATGTCGACTCGACGCGGATGGGCGCGATGGGTTGGTCGTATGGAGGCTACATGATGATGTGGTTTGAAGGGCACACCGATCGCTTCAAAGCTATAGCCTCGATGATGGGCCTCTACGACCTGCGTTCATTTCATGGCGCCACCGAAGAACTCTGGTTTCCCGAGTGGGACCTGAAAGGCCGGCCATGGGATTCCTCGCTGTATGAGAAGTGGTCGCCCTCGAATTTCGTCAGGAACTTTAAGACTCCAACACTGGTCATCTCAGGGGAACGCGATTACCGGGTGCCCTACACGCAGTCGCTGCATTTTTTCACTGACCTGCAGGAGATGAAAGTTCCATCCAGGTTGATCATCTATTCGAACGCCGGACATTGGCCGAGTTGGTATGAAATGGCGCTTTACTACACCGCGCACGTCGAATGGTTCAACAAGTATCTTGGAGGAGACCCGCCACCCTGGACAACCGAACAGTTTCTACGTAATGCCGTTTTCGATCGGGCGACGGGTAAGCGCGTTCCATAGAGAGCCGAATTGGCTAATCCGCGGGAGCAAGCCCTCCTTCCCGACCCTGAGCTGATTGGAGTTGTGCTTTGAAATTTCTTCGAGAGGCGTTCAACGCAAAATTAACGGACTAGTCACAGCATCTCTCAGGTCGGGAAGGCGGGCTTGCCCCCGCTCATTGTGGTCTAAATTTAGATAAGGAGCAGAAATGAGCGACACTGCAACTGCAAGCCAATCCGGTCCGGAACTTACTACTCGCTCCATCATTGTCGGACTCGTCGTCGCGGCGATCATCGGTAGCGCCTATCCCTACTGCGTTCTCAAGCTCGGCTTTGGTCCAAACCTGTCGGTTGTCTCGGCGTTCTTTGGTTTTATTGCGCTGGTTCTTATTCTGCGCGCGGCCGGAACAAACGCGCGGGAGAACAACATCGTGCAAACGATGGGCACGAGCGCCGGACAGACTGCTTTCATGTCAGTCCTGCTTGCGGCTTTTGACATGCTCAACACCAAGGGTGTTATCACTCCGGCCATTCATCTCGGCACGGCGCAGATTTTTTTCTGGCTTTGCAGCGCCAGTTTGCTCGGCATCCTGCTGGCGGTGCCGATGCGCCGTCACTACATCGATGAAGAAAACCTGACTTATGCGGACGGTTTGGCTGCCGGCGAGACGATCCTCGTATTGCATGAAGGGCGTGAAAAGGGCGCGGGCGCTCCAACCGTCAAAGCACTTGGGTTGGGTGGCCTTGCGTCCGGCCTACTCACCATCCTCACCACCGCGCTCGTCTGGATTCCGGATACGCTGTTCTTTCCTGGCTTGCAGCCGATGGCCATTGGTTTCAACCTGAGCCTGCTGTCATTCGGTTCGGGGCTGCTGGTCGGATTCCGTATCTGTCTGGCCATGGCTATCGGCACCGCTGTCAGCTGGTTCATCCTACCCAGGTATCTCTTCTCTCACGGGATGATTGAAGGCTTAACTTATGCGCAAACATTACGCTGGGTAATGTGGCCGGCGACCGGCTTGATGGTTGCCGGTGGACTAACATCGTTAGTGCTGAAGTGGAATCTTATCGTCAAGACTTTTCGCGATCTTAGAAGTGGCAAGGGTGGCAAGATTGAACAACGCGAATTCCCTATGAAGTGGGTCGTCATAGGTTCGCTGGTCATGACCGTTGTGATTTGTCTCGTGCAATATTTCAGCATGGGAATTCCGGTGTGGCTTTCGTTTATCGCGGTTCTGCTGTCGCTGCCACTCATGCTGGTGGGCCTGCGAGTATTGGGGGAAACCAACTGGGGGCCAATTAGCGCGCTGTCAAATATGATGCAGGCTATCTTCGCCTTCATTTCTCCAGGCAATGTGCCGGTTAACATGTCGTCGAGCGGACTCACCGGAACCATCGCGGTGACTTCCGAGGCGCTGATGCAGGACTTTAAAGCCGGACAATTGATCCGCTCAAATCCGCGCAGCTTGACGATCGCACAGCTGATCGCGGCTCCGGTTGGATCGCTGGCCACCGCTCTTATCTATCCCGTGTTACGCGACAGGTTTGGCATTGGGCCCGAAGGCTTGTCTTCGCCCATCAGCGTCAAGTGGGCCGGCTTTGCCGAACTGCTCACGAAAGGATTTAACGCCTTGCCGCCGGGCTGCCTGTACGGCTTGTTGATTGGGATCGCTACGGGGATTCTACTTACTCTGCTGGCAGAAAAGTTTGGCGAAGTAATTCCGTCGCCGGCGGCGATCGGCATTGGCATGTTGATAAATGCCGCGGTGTTGATGACGTTCATACTCGGCGGAGTTGCGCAGTTGATCTGGGCGAGGTCTGAGGCAAAATCAGAAGACAAGTTTCGGATTCCGCTCGCTTCGGGCTTGATCTGTGGCGAAGCCATTGTGGCCGTGGTGATAGCCATCTACGCGGCGATTAGATCCAGTTTTTTTGTTTGATGAGAAGTAGCCTCGTTGGTGAGTTTGTCTTTGTCGAACAATTCAACCTGAGCCCGGGGCAGTAGCCCGACAGTTATGGAG
>JBOGOP010000303.1:0-6440 GCA_050747225.1 Pyrinomonadaceae bacterium | reverse complement strand
GATGATTGCATCCAGAATCAGGCTATGGTTCTTAATGTAGAAAAGATCGTATTGAAGCTTTTCTCGCGCGTCTTCGATCGAAGCCCCGTAGGGATATTTAATTTGCGCCCATCCTGTTAATCCGGGCGCAATCAGGTGGCGCTGTTCGTAGTAGGGAATCTCCTGTGCCAGTTGAGCCACAAAATGCGGACGTTCCGGACGTGGCCCCACAAAACTCATTTCACCGCGGACGATATTCCAGAATTGCGGTATTTCATCGATGCGAATTTTGCGTATGATGCGGCCCACCCGGGTGGTTCGATCGTCCGCCTTGCTCGCCCAGACCGGGCCGGCACTCTCAGCATCAATTCTCATTGATCGAAACTTCGTAAGCACAAAGGATCGCCCGTTTTTGCCCACTCGTTCCTGCTTGTAAAACACGGGTCCGCGGGAATCGATCTTGATCAAAATCGACGTAAGCACACCGAGCGGCAGCGAAAGAAGCAAGCCGATCAAAGCCACGGATCGGTGCACCATACTGCGGCTAATGGCGGCCAACCTAACCTGGCGGCCCCGTCCCGTGAAGATAAGCCAGGACGGACGAATCATGTCCAGGGAAACGCGACCAGTAACTCTCTCGTAGAAAGTCGCCCCCTCCTCAATCGATACATCGCCGCTGAGACTTAGTTTGAGCAGTTTGTCGGTTGGAAGTTGGGCTCGTCTTTCACCCATGGCAACTACAATGCGATCTATACCCTCGCGCTTAACAATCTCTTCGAGCTCACTAGTCGTGCCTATAACGCGTGGGTTTATTAGACTCTTACCGATCTGTTCTGAATCTGTTCCGACAAATCCCACAATTCGATAACCGGCATCAGGCCGGTCAAGTACCTGACGGGCCACTTCCACCGCCAGGCTTCCGGAGCCAACGATTAGAATCTTTTCGCCAAAACCAGGATGCCCCAGAAACCAATGAATTGCGACCCGCCACCCCACCATCAATGTAATCGCCAAGGGAAGCGCAATCAGGGAGATGCCACGACCGAGCATCATTTGCGGGTAGGCGTAAAACGACAGCGCAAGGGCTATCCAGGCCAAGCCGAGCGCTTGCACTAACCGCAAGACTAATTCCCGCCGATCGTGCATTACGATGAAGTCATACAGATCGAAAAGATAAAACGCCGCGAGACAAAACGTAGTAGCAAGCAAAGCCTTCAAATAACCGTACCGCTCGACCAGTTCGTATGGCGCTTCCGTCATACCGAGGCGCAAATAAACAGCCGCGATGATCACGCAATACATCAGGGCCGCCTCGCCGAGGAGCAGAATTACAGTTCGGCCATTTAATCGCGACGCCCTCAATTTACGACGGCGACCTCCTCTTCACGCTCACCGGGTAGTTGCCCTCTTTTTGCGGCCGGTAGTTCCCGATTCCGATTGTAGTAGTGACGTTGATAATAGTGGGTTGATTCATCAAACCGGTCGTCAACCCTGTTCAGGACTACGCCTAACAATTTTTCTCGCGGGATCTGCTCGAGCAGCTTGTCAATCAACGCATAGCGCGTCTTACCTGAGCGCACGACGAGCAAGGCTGCGTCCGCACGATTCATCAAGATGTTGGCGTCCGTAAAAATTCCGAGAGGCGGAGCGTCGATGATTATGTAATCGAACATTTTTCTGACGTCAGTTAGAAGGCGCGCATATGAGGGTCCTGACAGCAACTCGGCAACATCGTCTCGCGCCTTACCACCCGGCAGCAGATACAAGCCGGCAGGGTCTAAGCGAACGATTGCCTCATCATGTCTGACTTCCCCACCCAGTACCTCCGAAAGTCCTACAGGTGTATCGATGCCAAGATATTCAGTTGCGCACGGCTGGCGCAGATCACTATCAATAATCAACGCGCGCACACCATCAGTCTGGGCCAGAAGCCAGGCAAGATTGAGTGCGGTTAGTGTTTTACCTTCCCCCACTCCCGCGCTGGTGACGACGAAGGCATGCATTTGCTTCCGTTCACCCGCTTGCAATAGTTTCGTGCGTAAAGAACGAAACTGTTCGCAGTACGCAGAACGAGGTTGACTTACAGCGACGAGATGAGGTTCGACACGCGTGGGAGAAATGTCATAAGTGACAAATCCCGCCACGCGTGCCGCCCCGGCAGCGCCCAAAGTTGCCCCAACATCACGCGAAGCCATTCCGACCGGGAGTGCCGACCCGCCGGATACATCCGCAGTGTGCGCAGAGGACGCTGAATCCTGCCCCGTCTCGCGTGAGACTGGCGTATATGACGAGCGGATTGATCGCTCTTCAATTTGTTTGGCGGACGGCAATGGGGGCGCACTCGAACTCTCGCGACGCGGTTGTGAATCCGCCTGTTGTCGCTTCCGCACTTCGCCCTGATCATCGGCGTTCGCTCGTCTTATTGCATCAAAGACTCTTCCCATCAATTCACCTCGTGAACTCGACAACTAAAACCTGCCAAGCCGGCAATGTCCATTACTGCTCTTGCTCCACCGGTACTGGCTCTTCACTGTCCCTGTCAGGGTTAGTGGCGGTGGTCGCCGTCCATGGATCCGACTGACCAGCTCTTGAGAAGGCCTTGGCAGGCGCTTCTCGTTCCTCGATTTTTCTTCCGAAATCCGCCCGCGGCAGCAGGTCGAACGTTTCTGCAACATCCCCGATAATAGAACTGCTGATAACCAGATCACCCGCTGCGTAGCCTGCCAGCAGAGCGTTATCGCACAGATTGTTTATGCTTCTGGGAATTCCGGCCGAACAACGAAAGATATAATCGATAGCATCGGGCGAAAAGATATCGGTACGTTCGGCGCCGGCAACCAGCAGGCGAGAAGTGATGTAACGTTCAGTTTCCTGAACGTTCGGCAAAGCCTTAATAGCACAGCGCAACGCGATTCGCTGCTTGAGTTGCCGCAAATCAGGGTTATTCAGGATGTCGCGCAGTTCCGGCTGTCCCGTTAAGACAATCTGCAAGTGCTTGGCGTTATCGGATTCAAAATTTGAAAGCAAACGAATTTCTTCCAGCACGTGCGGAGATAATCCCTGCGCCTCATCGATAATGAGGACCGTACGTAGTCCTCTCACATGGCGCGACTCCAGGCACCGGCCCAACTCCATCAAAAGCTCAGACTTTGTTTCCCATTTCTGGATTTCGAGTAGCGTGGCTATGTGCTGGTAGAATTCCGGAACGGACAAACGGGGGTTGAAAATGTAGGCCACTAAGACGGTCCGATCCAGCCGTTGCATCATCCAGCGCAAAATCGTTGTCTTACCCGTGCCTACTTCTCCCAACACAACTATCAGGCCTTTACCGCTTTCAATGCCGTAATGGAGATTGGCCATCACCTCGGTATGCGATGGTGTGAAATAAATAAAACGTGGATCCGGCGTCAGAGCGAAAGGCAACTCTCTTAGTCCGTAATATTCTGCGTACACTTTTGTTTACCCCTCCAGGTTCAGCATGCCATCAAGAGTGGCCAGACGACAGAAGTTCGAAAACGTGCGTCGCCTTCAGCGCCAACGCGAGCACCGGGATACTCATCATCGTTACGATTACGCTGGCAGCAAGTAATAACCTGTGACGACGAGGAATGCTCCGCGCTTCCGCTGGTGTGAGCAACTCGGGAACTGAGATAAGCACCGGCAATCCAGTGTAGTGGCGCGCATCTTCGGGACTCTCGATTGTACGCAAACGTGGGATCTCGAAGATGCCCGTCAGAAGTAATCCGAGGCCCAGTCCAAAGCCAAGGCCGAGAGCGGAAAGAAGGAATCGCTTCGGCGCGACCGGTTTAGAAGGTAAGTTGGCGGGATCAACCACTTCGATCCCCTCACCCTGTTGCTGCGAAGCCGCGTCAGCGCCCAACGTAATTTTCTGCTGTTGTAGCAGCAACTGATCGTAGGCGGTCTTCTTCGTCTCGTAGTCACGCTCCAGCGCGCCCAGCGCAACCTCCGCTCCCGGAACATTGTTAATGCGCTGCAAAAGTCCGCCAATTTGCTTCTCGTTGTCGTCAAGCAGTTTTCGCTCGCGCTTTATTTCGCCATCTACCGCCTGGATTTGCGCCTCAGTAGCGGCGACGCTCAAATCCGGACGGTTTTGTAGCTTCGTTTGTTTTTCCTTAATGCGTTCCTTCCATTCGGCTACCATTTGGTCCATCTGGGTGCCAACAGAATCAAGCTGGGCCTGTTTGGCGAGAACGTCGGGATGTTTTGGCTTTAACTCGGTTAGCATCCGCTGAAGCTCCGACTGCAGATCAGCCTTTCTCTTTACCAGCTCCGCCCAGGCAAGAGTCGTTTTTGGGTCAGTCGTATTTTCGGCAGTGTCATCGATCATCTCCTGCGACTGCTTCTTCATCAGTGTCAACTGAGTGGACAAAGCAGAACTGCGATCCTGCAAACGCCCTACCTCCGCAATCAAAGCCTTTTGTTGTTCACGCAATCCGGTTAATTGACCCACGAGGGAGGTAGCTTCGGTAGGCAAGTTGCCCACATTCTTCTGCATGAAGTCGAGTCGTTGTTTGTCTACAGCGTCGAGCTCTTCTTTTGTTTGTCTGACTTGCTGGTCAATGAACTGCTTGGCTGAGTTTGTGGAATTGACCGTATTCTTTGTCTGTTCGTTAATGTACTTGCTGGCCAGCTCTGCAGTAACTGCCTGAGTAACCTTCGGCTCCCGACCGCGGTAGGTGATATTGAACCCATTCGTAATATCGTTGCGACTCGTATTTATCTCAACCAGAATGTCCTTGCGCATCATGGCGATGATCGCTTCCATCGGTTCTCCGCGAAGTCGCTCTGGCTTGTACAGCTCGTAACGATCGACCAGCGGCTCCAGCGAACTGCGGCTGGTAACCACCTGCGCAATACCGGTCAGCTGACGCGTAAGGCTGTCCTCCGTGATCGAGGGAACAACACCTGTCGGCAACGTCGAAGGCTTTACAACGATGAGCGTGACTGATTCATAAATGTTGGGTAAGCGGTAAACCACCCAGGAAACCGCAGCAGTCACGGCGATGAGGGGCAGGATAATCAGCCATTTGCGTCGGCGAATGATCTTTAAGTATTCGCTGGGTCTTCGCTGACGAAATTCAATACTCATAAGGCACTCCTATCCCAGTTTCTTCTACAAGCTAGCCAGGGCCTTCCGTGCTTCGTCTATGTCACTAAAGGGAGATTTATCCGATAGGCGAAGCGAAGCCTCCAACTCGCGTCGGGAGCCGGCTTTGTCACCTTTGGCTTTCAAGGCCATACCCAGGTGGTAATGGTACGTTGCACTGGGCGGCACCTTGTTAACCTGTGCCGCCGCTTCATCCATTGAGACGGCCTTTTGCAACTGCTCAGCCGCGGCGCCATAAAGACCCTTTTTGTAGTAAACCCACCCTAACGTGTCAGTGAACCCGGCTATGTTTGGATTCTTCTGCACCACCCCCTGAGCGAGCCGTACTGCTTCATCCAGATTCCCCTTGCCATAAACAGCATAAAGCCAGGCGAGATTATTAGCGGCTACCACTGCGTTTTGATCTTTTTCCAAAGCCTTACGGTAGTTATCCGCCGCGACATCGTAGTTCTTGCGGGAGTCCTCCAGCATTCCGATCATAGTGTAGGCTGTCGCATTATCTGGTTGACGCTCAAGAATCTTCTTGAACTCCGCTATGGCGCGGTCTTCTTGCTTCGTGTTGATGAAGACAGCACCCAAAGCCGAGTAGGCAGCTATGTAGTTGGGATCAAGCTCCAAAGCCTTCAGAAGTTCTGCTTCAGCACCCTGCGCGTCGTGTTGAATCCCATAAACCTGAGCCTTCAAGAAATGTAATGACGCGTTGTTCTGGTAGGAATTCAGCGCCTGGTCGATCTGCGCGTGAGCCTTGTCAATCTCATTTTTTTGGGCATATAACGAGATCAGACCGTTTAGCGCGTTGAAATCAGTGGCTCTAATTTTAAGTGCGCTCTGATAGAAACCCAGCGCTTCGTCAGTTTTATTTTCCAACCGTGCAACCGTCGCCAAATTGTTGTACATCTGGGCTTCGTTAGGCGCTGCTTGCCTGGCAACTTCGAAGTCCTGGCGAGCGGCAGTTAGGTTATGTAGCTGTATTTGCGCGGAACCCCGAGCCAGATAGGTTTTTACCCGAATTTCCTCCAGTAATTGAGGCGAGCTCTCGCGATCCGGTGACGCTTTACCCAGCCGCTCGAGTAAATCGGATGCTAGGCTCAGTGCGCCCTTGGGATCGGCCCCTGCAATCCTGAGTTGCACTTGCATTAACTTGACCGGCAGATAGTCAGGATAGTTTTTCTCGAGATCCCCGGCAAAAGCTCTGGCTTGGTCTATTGCCCCGAGGTTTAAATTTGTCTGGGCCATAAAATAAAGACCCGCCCGGGAATTCGGTTCCTGTTTTAACACTTCCTTCAAATCCTCGATCGCCAATTTCATACCATCGGGTTGGCCGTCTTGAATC
>JBOGOP010000302.1:0-6452 GCA_050747225.1 Pyrinomonadaceae bacterium | reverse complement strand
CAAAAGGACGAAGCTTTAGCATCGAAAGTGGTAGCTTCCTTGGAAGAAGCCGGTCTCGATGCTTGGTATAGCAAACGGGAAATCATGCCTGGGGACAACCCGGCTGACAAGATTTCTGAGGGTTTGAGGGAATCAGATGCAATGGTAGTTCTCCTAACGCCAAGTGCGCTTGATTCCAATTCAGTGAACTGGGAGATTGATTATGCTTTGGGCCAGAAGCCTTTTAAGAGGCGGTTGATACCGGTCATTGTCGGAGATTCGGCGGATTTTCCCTCGGACCGAATTCCGTGGATCTTTAACCACCTTCAATCGATTAGACTCCAGGAAAATGGAAAGTACGAAGAACAGCTAAAGCAGATAGTCCAAGTTCTCAAGGATGCCGCCTAACTCACCTATGGCTGCAGGACTGCCTAAAGAAGTTTTCTTATCTCACTCCGATCACGATAGGGCCTTCGTTGAATCCTTAGCGGATGTGCTGCGTCGTCATGGCGTTCCATTTTGGTATAGCCGAGCACATATCAAAGGGGCTCAACAATGGCACGATGAAATTGGAGCGGCGCTTCATCGGTGCGACTGGTTTGCCGTGATTCTCTCTCCTCAATCAGTCAACTCAGTTTGGGTGAAAAGGGAATTGATCTATGCGTTAAAGCCGGAGCGCTTTGAAAACAGGATTATCCCCATCGCTTATCAACCAAGCGACTACGAAGCATTGTCATGGACGCTGTCGGCCTTTCAAATGGTTGACTTTACACACTCCTTGGAGGAAGGGTGCAGAGATCTGTTAAGAATGTGGGGCATGGGTTATCGCGACAAAGTCTCAGCGCCATGACTGCGAGGAGTGAAAAGAATCTTTGAATATTATCGGGTCTTCAGGTATTTCTCCGGCAGCGGCGTCTTCTCATCCTCGCCTTGCCAAAAGATCGTCACAATCCACCAGCGCTTGCCGTCGTTCATCAACTGAATGCTGTTAATGCCGCGTTGAAATGCCTTCGGTTCATCCGGAGCATGTCTTGATTCATAGGTGCTGAAGGCATGCACAATCTGGCCAAACTGTTCCGCTACGCGCGCCACCTCTTTTTCGTAGAAGCCTTCCTTGTCGAAGAACCCACTACTGCGCTCGATGTATTCATCAACCGTCAGGACGCGTGACCCGTAGGCGCCTCCGGGCCGTGCTCCCGTGGGAATCAAACGCGCCCCGGGAAGAAACAATGAACGCATGCGATCCCAATCGCGCTTCTTGCCGGCGGGACCGGAGATTACGTCATAGACGGCAGCAATGATCGAATCGACCGAAGCGACGTCAGCAGGGTTCGCCGCCGGTGGGTCAGCCGTCATTGGCCTTGCGGCGGGTGATGGCGTGGGCATTGGTTTCTGCTTCTCCTGTGCTGTTGTGACGTTCGCGACGCCGATAATCAGAGTTAAAAGTATGATCGCGTTTGATATCAGTTTCATGGACATCTCCTCGAATGAATTCTCGTTTGAAGTATGCTGATTAAAACATGCGCTCAATAACTCCGGCAAAAGTTAAGCACCACACACTTGGAGTTTGCGGGCTTGGATGTTAAGAAGAATTCAGTCATGGCCATCGAAGTTGAGAAACTGGAGCCCGCGGCGAAAGTAACGCGGCGTCGAACAGCGATGTTTCGCGCGCTGTCGCATCGTAACTATCGTGTCTTCTTTGTCGGCGCCTTGCTCTCGAATATTGGCACCTGGATGCAAGCAGTCGCGCAGGGCTGGTTGATGCTGCAATTAACCAACTCCGCGTTGTGGCTCGGCATTGACGGCTTTATGGCGACTGCGCCCGGCTTTTTCCTGACGCTGGCGGGAGGCGTGTTTGCTGACCTGGTCGATCGCCGCCGGCTGCTGCTTTATACCCAAGTAGTAGCGGGAGTGGCGGCGGCCGCTTTGGCGACACTGGTTTGGACCAACCACGTAAACAAATGGATGATTCTGGGTTTTTCGTTTGTCACCGGCTGCTGCATGGCGCTCGCAGGTCCTTCGTACCAGGCGATGACTTTTGATTTGGTGGGTCGCGAGGATCTGGCTAATGCCGTTGCGCTGAACTCGTCCCAGTTTCAACTCTCCCGTGTTATCGGTCCGTTGTTCGCGGGCTTGGGTTTCAAGCTCTTCGGCCTCGCCGGCTGCTTCTATCTAAACGGTCTTTCGTTTGTCGCCGTCGTCGTCGCGTTGGGGATGGTGCATTTCGAGGAAGCGACAAAGTTTGTTCACTCCGTTAAGGATCGTAGAGCGCTTTGGCAGGATCTGCTGGATGGTTTCCGTTACGTAAGACACCGGCCACGGGTTTTTGCCTTACTTTCAATGTCTGCCATCAATAGCCTGTTCGGCGCGCCTTACATCACGATGATCCCAGTCTTCGCCCGCGATATTTTCGGTCTCGGCGCCACCGGCCTCGCCTGGATGATGGGTATTGCCGGCGCCGGCGCCTTCGTCGGTGCATTGTTTCTTGCGTATCTTGGCGATTTCAAACGGAAGGGCTGGTTGGTGCTGGGAGGAGCGTTTGGTTTCGGTGTCTTCCTAATGGCTTTTGCGCAGGCAACCCACCTGAGGTGGTCGCTAATCTTTCTCTTTGGCGTTGGGTTCACTGTCGTCACATCAGTGGCGGTCACAAACACTTTGCTCCAGCAACTGGTAACTGACGAAATGCGCGGGCGAGTAATGAGCATGTTCATCCTCTCCTTCATTGGCTCGATGCCCCTCGGAAATCTACTCGCCGGAGCGGTTTCGCATCGCTACAACGCGCCGTTTGCGCTAACCGCCGGGGGCCTCTGCATCGTCATCTACGTGACAATCGTGGCCCTTAGCAACGACCGAATACGGGCACTGCGTTGATTTTCCGCAAGAAGGCTCCGCAAGGCTCGTTCTATCACCCGAGCCAGGTGGGTAAACTTTTGCGTACTGCCAGCGAGGAGATTATGAAAGTCCTAAAACTTCGAATATTGTTGCTGTCGATTGCTGTTCTGTTCTCAATTGTGGCGACCACTGCCGCGCAGGGTGTGATTGTGCCGGGGCCTTGTGAGCGCTGCCCGCGACCCCCGCGCCCCATAACCCTGCCCCGCAGCCTGCCGATAAAGTCCATCAAAATCGATACTAAGATTTCCTCGCAGGTAGCAACCACCCACGTGGAACAGATTTTTCGAAACGACACTGACGCGACGCTGGAGGGAACATACCTTTTTCCGATCCCGGAACAGGCATCGATCACTGAGTTTGCGATCTGGGATGGAGACCGCCGGCTGGTCGGCGAGGTGCGTTCGCGCGAAGAGGCTCGGCGCATTTACGACGAAATAGTCAGACGACAGCGCGACCCGGGGTTGCTGGAATACGCCGGCAAGGACCTCTTTCAGGCCAGCATCTTTCCCATTCCGCCGCATTCAGATAAGAAACTTGAACTCACTTATTCGCAAGTGCTGCGGGCCGAGTCAGGCACTGTTGCTTATCGTTACCCTTTGGGAACTGGAAGACAATTGACGCAGGTTGGCAGCGTCTCCGGACGTATCGAACTCGATAGTAAGGAACCGCTGCGTAATATTTATTCTCCAACGCACGCGGTTGAAGTGAAACGAAATGGCGAGCGCCGCTCGGTAGTTACTTTTGAGAGCGGCAATGAGCCGCAGGACTTCCAACTGTTCTATGGCCTATCGCGCGAGGACTTTGGCGTGACGCTCCTGACTCATCGTGACGCCGGAAAAGATGGCTACTATCTTCTAATGATCTCGCCCAAAGACGACTGGTCGGAACAGGAATATACGGCGAAGGACATCGTCTTTGTTTTGGACACGTCGGGATCGATGGCCGAAGCGGGCAAGATGGAAAAGGCGCGGGCCGCGTTGCTTTACGGAATTCGAATCCTGCGACCGCAGGATCGCTTCAACGTTGTCTCATTCGCCGGCGAAGAGCGCTTGATGGAATCGCGAATGATCACCGCCGACGATCAGGGTCGCAAGCGCGGCGAAGAATTTGCGCAATCACTGCGACCGGTGGGTGGGACGAACATCAACCAGGCGCTGTTGGCCGCAATGCAGCAGTTTGAGTCGAGCAGTCGTCCGAAGATTCTCATTTTCATGACTGACGGCTTACCAACTGTGGGCGTGACAAACGCCACTCAAATCGTGGACAACGCGCGCGCAGCTAAAGTGCCGGGCATGCGTCTGTTTACCTTTGGCGTGGGTTACGACGTCAATACAGCCTTGCTGGACAAACTGGCGGCGGAGAATGGCGGCGTGGCCGATTATGTTGAACCGAAGGAAGACCTGGAGGTAAAGGTCTCAAACTTCTTTGCGAAGGTTAACTACCCTGTCCTGACCGATCTGAAACTCGACATGGCCGGAGTACAAACCGATCTCGTATACCCGCGAGCGCTTCCGGATTTGTTCCGTGGCTCGCAACTCATACTGATTGGGCGTTATCGAAACCCAATCGACATGGATTTTGTCAGACTGCAGTTAAATGGAAACGCCAACGGCGCAAACAAGAGCTTTTTCTACAACAATCTTCGTTTCCCGATGCGCGAAGACGCAAACGACTTTCTGCCGCGTTTGTGGGCGACTCGTCGGGTTGGCTGGCTGATGGAACAGGTTCGCACAAACGGCGAGCAACAGGAACTGCGCGACGAAATAGTCGACCTGGGAACGCGCTACGGAATCGTGACGCCATACACTTCCTACCTCGCGCTCGAGCCAGGTGCAACAACGCAAGACATGGCCAGGCCGATTACCAGAGACAATCGGACCTTTGGTGCCGGACGTGCCACCAACGCTCCGCCGTCGGCGCCAAAAGCAGCGGACGCTAAAGCCATAACCGGCGCGGTGGCGGTCCAGCAAAGTAAACGCGCCCGCGAACAGCAAGAGGTCATGCGGGTAGAAGGGGAAAGCGCTTCTTCCGCGATCAAGACCGCCGGTGGCAAGACCTTTTACTTGCGCGAAGGCGTGTGGACTGATTCGGAGTTCAAGTCCGGCACTGGCTTGCCGGAGACAGTAGTCAAATTCGGCAGCGATGAATACTTTGCGCTGTTGAAACGAAAGCCACAACTGGGGACGTTCTTTGCCCTCGGCGAACGAGTAACAGTGATTCTAGACGGGAGAATCTATCGCGTTGACGTCGCGAATTAACCGGTCAAGTTATTGCTGGGAGCGCGGGCGTCCCGCCCGCAAATGAGCGCGAAGCGCGAACTGCGCGCTTGCGGCGCGCTTGCGGGCGAGACGCCCGCGCTCCCAGTAATAACTCGACGCTACAACTTCACCTTGCCTCAACGTCAACCCAGTCTTGTCTTGCTATACGCAGTTAGGGTACAAAGTCTACACAGTCCCCAATCTAACGTTGACGATGGTTAGCCGCGCAGGCACACGTGTGATAAGCCCGCGTATCGAGTCAGGAGCAATAGTCGAATGACATCATGCAAGAAGAGCGAGCACGGGTTGATAGTCGCGGCGGTTTTTCTGTTTGTCGTTGCAGCGCCGGTGATGAGCCAGCAAGGGTGGGTGGCGACGCGCGTGGCACCAGCCGACCAGGATCTGAATACAGTTTACTTCCTTGATAACAAACGAGGTTGGATTGGCGGAGACGATGGTTTTCTGAGCCGCACTGACGACGGTGGGCAGACCTGGATCAAACAAGCGGTGCAAACAACCGCCGCGATTAATGATATCTACTTTCGCGACAAGGAAGCAGGCTTTCTAATTGCCGGCAACGCCATATTCATTACCAATGACAACGGCGGACATTGGAATGAGGTTCGCCGTTTTCTGCCCAGCGAGTTTGACGGTGCCGACATAGAACTCTACAGCGTTCGCTTCTCCAGCAAGAAAAAGGGCTGGGTAGTGGGTTCCGTCAGCAAGCGCGACCGCGTGGTTGATAGCATTCTGCTCTACACGGATAACGCCGGGGAAACCTGGCAACGCCAGCGCGCACCCAGCCGGCTGGAGTTAATTCATATAGATTTTGCCAACGATAAACGAGGCTGGATCGCGGGAGCGAATGGAGCCATTCTCGCTACCGTGGATGGCGGAGCCTCGTGGACAAAGCAAGAGACTGGAACAACAGCGACGATCTTTCACATAGACTTTCGCAATGAAAAAAGAGGTCTGGCTGTTGGCGAGCGTGGCACGATCCTGCGGACCTTAGACGGCGGAGTTACCTGGACGCCAGTGATGGTGAGCGCGCGCTCGACGCTGTTGAATGTTCAGTTTGTTAGTGAGGATCACTGTTGGGCGGTCGGTCGAAGCGGCACAATCCTGCGCAGCGACGATGGGGGCTTAACCTGGATCGAACAGCAGTCAGGCACTAAACAGAATCTCTACAGTCTGGATCTCCTTAAGAAAATTGGCTGGGCTGTCGGCGGCGGCGGAATGTTGCTTCGCTACGAACTCTAGGAAATAAGCCGCGGATTTTCGCGAATAAACGCGGATAAGAGTCCAAACAAGCCATGTTAGAGC
>JBOGOP010000301.1:0-6468 GCA_050747225.1 Pyrinomonadaceae bacterium | reverse complement strand
GTTCAGAACATTGCCGAAGTTGGAGAGCTGTATGCCTGTGGTTGTGTCTATGGCTGAAATATTGCCTGGTCTTAGCACCTTGGCCAGTCCGTTTAGAACTTCCGTGCCGTCGCGTGAGCCATTTTGTGGGTTTAATCCACCGAAAAACTCGCTGCACGGATTATTCGTGCCGAGTATTGCAAGAGCATCCGTCACCGCATCATTAATAGCTCGCTGATTGGTGTTCTGCGGAACTAATTACAAGCCCGTACAGTTTGCTTACCGTCTATAAGAGCAAATCTCTTACAACCCAAGTCTTGAATGTCAATTGAAAGAAGCGGAGATCGTAATGTCCGATTTCGATTGTTGCAGGAAAAGTCGACTCTCCACTCACCCTTAGGCAATGCCAGGTTAACGAATGAGGATTTCGGATCGAAGGCTAACTCGGGTAACGAGCCGTCGTAAATGATCTTTCCCCGAGCGTCCCGCAGCGTAAGATTCACCTCTGTCAACGCCTCTCGGCTCGGCTTGTACTTCTCCCCCAACACGCTCGGCAATTCAACAATGACTCTGGCATATCGAACTTTGACTAACACATTTCCCAAGTCCACTCGCGTTCTTCCTTTTCGTGGCCGAATGGGAATTCCCCTAAACTGTGATAAGTGCGAAACGTTCTCGAATGGTGGATCGTCAATTGGGGACCAGAAACCCTTAGGAACCTCTTCTTGTAGGTAGAGCTTTAGGCCTTTGAACGTCTCAGCGCTGTAATCCACAAAGAACACCCCTTCAGAAAGAGACCGACCGACGGGTAGAATTTGATCTATACAGCCACGACAGGGTGGATAATAGAGCGTTGCTATCGCATTCGAGACGGGCGTTCCTCGCTCATCGATGGCCCGCCCGGCCACGATAATATTTTTCTGTTGCCCAACGGCGGTTGCAAATGCAAGGAAGACGAGCAGAAGCGAATTGAATTTCACAATTCTCATATTTTTCGAAACACTGGAGAAACGGTGCCTCATTTTTGCAGGGCATCAATCTGAGCACGACATGCGGCAAGCACTCGTCGAGTGTTCTCCTCGCTAAGGGCGGTGTCGCCAGGGCTTCCATCCAACGGTAGGAGGTGATTCAACACGCTAATTGGATAGAAGTTTATTCGTTTTCCAACACGAATCCCTCTAAGCGTGGAAGAAGTTCCTGTAATAACAAGATGCCCCGTCTCATGCAAAAGTTGCAAAACTCGAGACTGCAGACTACCCGGATTATAGTTTCCAAATCTGGGCAACGAAGCACCGCCGCTGCCCGAGACCATTCGCACAAAAGATCCATTCGTATTTATTCGAACTGAGGTTGGGGAAATAGCCGCATAAGCGTCGGGAGATGCGATGGGAGCATCTGAGGTGGGAACTGAAGTCGGAATCGACATTCGAATCCCAAGCGTCGATTCACCAATTGCCCCGAAGGCGTTGCCTCCTGCTGCCCCCACGACATCCGCAATACCGTCTAGTGCGGCTAAACCTGCCCCTCCAAAGAAATCAGCACAAGGATTATTACCCTGCAAGATCTGGCGAGCTGCTGCCACTGCTTCGGTGAACCGAGACTTCTGCGGAGCATGGGCGAAGTGACTCTGTCCCAGCCCACGGCGGATTACGTCTATGGGACCAGCAGCGGTACGCCGACCGGTCCTTACCGCCAGAGTTATCAGCATGATGTGTGGGGAAATCTCACGCAGCGAGACACGCGGTTCTGGAGCCAGAACGACACTTTCACGATGAGCCACAGTCAGGTGACGAACCGGACGCCGACTTGGGTGTATGACGCAGACGGTCGTGTAATCATGGATGCGGACTTGCAGTACACCTATGATGCGGCAGGACGGAATCGCCAGCTGGCTAATGAGTCGCAGATCATCATCCAGGACCATGATGGCGAGGGGCGGGTAGTAAAACGGATCTCGTGGAGCGTGACCACTTACTACCTGTATTCCAGTGTCACCGGGGCCCTCATTAATGAGCTCAACTCGCAGGGCCAGAAGCAAATGGGTTACGTACACGCGGGCGGTGAGGTGTTGGCCAAACAGTCCAACAACATGGTCCTCTGGCGCCACACCAATCCTTTAACCGAAGGGCGCGGGGAGTCGGATGCTGCCGGTTCTTACGGCTTCCCGGTGGAACCTGATCCGGAAGGGGTGGACATGGGCTTTGCCGACCCCTACCTCGATCCTCCCGGCAGTGGCTCGTTCGATCCGAACGTAGCGTCCCTGTTAGCGGTGAGTGGCGGTGGTATTGGCCGGTGCAAAGTGGACCACGTAGCCTTCGATTGCGCTCTAGCCAGGCTACTGATGGCACTCGGTGCTGCGGCGCCTTGCCGAAACAACTGCGGGGTCCAGAGCGTAAATGTCACCGCCCGAACCGGGGACGGGCGGGTCGTCGGCTCATCAACCTTCCTGCGGACGCCTGGTCAACCTGGATGGGGTGGCTCGTTAGACGGTACATATAGAGTCAGCGGCACCTTCAGAGGTGACTTTGACTTCAACAAGCCAGCCGATGCGCGGGCTTTTCTTGAAGACCCTGAATTGCCATATTTTCGCGTCTCCGGCGGCTTTGGAGTTCCGCAGAACACAGAACCAAAACAAATTGGGTTTCCCGAGACTGCGAACCACTGTAAGCTTCCTTCAACATGCCGACCTGATCGTAACTGAAAGCTCGGTCGAAACGCTCATCCAGCAAGTCATCGGCAAATTTCAAACCACCATCAGAATAATACTGATACTGGGTCTTCATCACCGTTGCCGAACCATATTGAGGCGGCCGTCCCGACACTTCATATTGCGTCGCCTGCAGTCGAGCATTATAGCCGAGGCTTAGAGTGAGATTGTTACCGTAAGTAAGGCCCTTCAGCGCTCCCCACGCGCGGTACTGCAGGTTTGAAGCAAATTGAGAGACTGAACCGTAGCCGCTGCCGCTGATGTTATTCATGCGACCAGTGGCGTCAAAGCCGTAGTCAACTGTTGCGCTCCATGGATCAGCAATGCTGGTTAGCTCATTAGCCAGATTGTAGCTATAGGTCAGAGGAAAGGTACCAACGTTGGTAATCGTCCGGCTCTCGGACGTGAGACGCGAAAGCTGATCGTAACTGTAACTCGCCGAGCCCAGTCCATCAGTCATGGAAGTGCGATTGCCGGCAGCGTCGTAGGCAAAGGACACTGAGGGAGCGTTCTGTATTCCTGAGCCGGATGCTCCATACGAAACTCCCGTAACCAGTTGCCGCGCATTGTAAGACAGCGTTTGATAAGCGCTGCGAGCGTCAGTGATTTTCTGAACCGTGTCGTCCGCATTGTAGTCCCAGGCTGTGTGGTCGGTTGAGGCGCCGTTCAACTGACCAGTGGGGTTGTATTCAAAGGTGTAACGGGAGCCATCGTCTAATCCCACCTGACTGAGCACGGGAAGCTCTCAATGCTTGTGATGCACCACGAGCATGGGAGTCGGTTTCATAGACCGCTTCCTTATTTCGGAGAGCAATGCTCTCGAAGCTAATGCGTCCCCCATAGAGCACCTCGTTGCAGTTTTAAGCATGGGACTGACCTTAGCGGGCCGCCAGCGCTACCGCTCTTAGACCACCGCAAGGCAATTGGCTGCGTCCTATGCATCGGCGCTGATCGATGTGCCTTCTGAATCTTTGGGTTATTGCTCGCTCTCTTTTTGATGAGTTCTTGGCAGTCTGTTTTGGAGGGGACGTAGGTAATGTCTGTCACCTCATCATCATCCACCGCGTAGATAATGCCTTCGTCGTCGTTTGAATAACTTATCACTGTCAAGAGATGAGTGCTCCTCGTCCTGGTGAATTTGCCTTTATCAATCTTCAACTTTGAGAACTTCATCTCGACTTCAGGTGTAACAAAGATTTCCAACACTGTGTCCTGAGGCACCAAACAGGCACAATCATCGGCTCGGTCGCATGGACGTTTTGTGTAGTAGATATAGGCCCGCTCATCATCAAACTGGTAGCGACCGAGCCCATTCGGCTTACCAAGCAGCCGTTCAACATCTGCGCGAGTGGATTTCAGTGGTACTATCTGACGCCACGCCTTACCTTGAGAGTTCGCTGTCAGGAGCAACATTAGAACCCCACCAGCAACTACTTGTAGTTTCATGTTATTTCCTGAGCCTCCTAATTTCCATGGAAGCACTTCTGCCTGAGCAGGTCATCCCAATAGACACCCCACCTGGTACTACCTGGATCATTCTCCAACGCCTTCCTGTCCTTTTTGCTGGCACCATCCAGAGGAAAAGGAGTCCTTGCTAACGCCGCGTACTCTGGAATGTCGTTTACTATCTTGGCAAACGTCGCATCAGAGTAGTAATCCTTCGAACCCGCATGGTGCAAGAGCTCATGCAAAGTGCCCTCAATATCAAAATGCAGGACTATCGCTGCAGAATTCTTGGGGCTGCCGAACAGGAAGATCCCCGCATTGTTGTCCGAAATTCTGCCAATGGGATTCCCATGACCCGCGCTTCCCGGGGGCGCAGTGCGGGTGAATCCTTGACCGCTGACCACGCTTTCAAAGAGAGTCATGATGTCGCCACTCTTTGCCAGCGGATTCTTTTTGGTCTTCGCAGCATCGAGCAAATTTTCTATAAACTCCCTGCAATCTGTTTGCTTAAGTGCGTCCTGCAAACCACTGCGGATGCCCCCAATGTCAAAGGGTACGGTATTCTGCGGGATTCCAAGACTAAAGCCGGCAAGGGGATCGTAGTTGTGGCTCGGTTCCCTTACGGCAGATTCCAACGTCGTCCGTAATCCTTAGTTTGGAGCTCCGACACTTGCCGATCGAGGCCAGAAGGCGGATTGAGTTTCATCGTTCCTGTTCCGTCAGGTGCAATACGAACATCTCGAATAAGACTGTAATTACAACACTGCCAGTCGGGTAGGTCCTTCTCGGCATCCCACACAGACCATGTCGAACCTCCATCCGTCGTGATGCCGTACTTCCAACCCATGAAGACATACGCAACTTGTGGTGTTACGAAACGAACTTGATCTCGTGGAATCGAGACAGAGTTATCGTGCCTGAAAACCAGAAATTCGGTCCACCGATCCGACCCTAGAACGCTAGAGTCGAACACGTAGTAGGCACCACCTAAACCGGGAAGGGAGAGCCGTTCGCTGTGAGCGGTCACACGTATTGCAAAAACGTCATTTCCCGTCTGCCAACTCTCGATGACCTTCCCACGCCTAAATGAAAACAGTGCGTACAGAGCGCAAGATAGAACGATTAGCACGGCAATCAATACAAGGACTCGTTTGGACTTTATCGCTGTCACTCGCAGATGTCCCTCCTGATCAAGTCCGCTAAGCCTCTGTAGCCCGGATGCGCTGGCGTTCTGATTACGGCGCCCATGTAGCTAGTGACACTTGCAGGTCTCGGCTCCATGCCGGCACCCCAGCGCATACTCATGTCATTCAGTCTCACGTCTGCCATACTGCCCGTAGGTGCCGGTGAAAGTGCTTCCGAGATGGCTCCGCCCACCATAGGGCCTTCGTACCCATATCGGTAGCCATACAGCAGTCCACCGACGAAGTGCCGCACTTGCAGATTCGTTCCATCTCTAAGTTCAGGTCTGAATCCAGCATCACCAATCTGCATCCTGTCAGGCGGCAAAGCGTTTTCAAGGTTTGCCCTCATTTCAGCTCTGCTACTATTATTGGCTGCAGTGAACGTCCGTGCCATTTCATCCATGAACCTTTCGGCGCTGTTGTTCCTACCCGCGATTTCAGCAACCATGTCAGCAAACCTTTGGCAATCAGTCCGACTGTCTTGCGGCTCTGTGGACTTCTGCGGAGCATGGGCGAAGTGACTCTGTCCCAGCCCACGGCGGTCGGCTTTGCCAGCAGGAACCCACAGCGGAGAGTCCCAGGCGTCGACCGAGTCGCCGTACTCTGCCGCGTTGTCGAACCAACCAAATCGCGTTGGCGCTCCGACGTTAGGCCCGCGCTGCCTACTGGGCTCAGCGGCCGAGCCGGAGTTGATTGCGTCGGCGTAAATAGTACAAGGCAACTCCAGGTCATCCCAGATGCACTGCGTGTCGCCCCTCATGGCTGCGGCACCGAAGCCGGGATAGAGCAACAGCTTCTTTAGCGAAGGCACAGTCGTCGGGTCGGCGGTGCCGGCGTTCGTGTTCAACGGATCAAGCTCTGCCTTTTCCGACGTTAGTATCGCGCCGCTGCTGAAGGTCATGCGGAAACTTGCATTCCCCGGATCGCGGTGCTCCCAGTTGACAATCTCTGTCGTCCCGCTGACCCGTTGCCAGGCCAGCACTTCACTGCCCAGATACACAAAGCCACGTCGTCCCGGCTCCGTGGAGACTTCCGACACCACCCTGCCTCCCAGCACCGTCGACGTTATCAAATAGGTCGTAGCTGTAGTTGTCTCGTCACCATTGGCATTGTCGTGCGTAGTCTCTGCCACTATTTTCTTCACAACCTGCC
>JBOGOP010000300.1:0-6640 GCA_050747225.1 Pyrinomonadaceae bacterium | reverse complement strand
CACTGCTCTTGCGCCATGGGATCAAGTACGCGGGTACAGGTGAGAGTTGGAGTGGTGATTATCGCAAGTGGTTAGTCGGGTTGCATCTACCACATGAAGCACAGGAGTACGTGCTGGCGGAGGGACTCGTAAACTAAGTGCCAGGGCAGGTCTGTGGCTATTCCTGTACTCGCGCCGGAAAGGTTGGTCGTCGCGCAAAAATAATAATCAGCGAGAAACCGAGGAGTAGGCAATTAAACGGCAGGCGGCTGGCTTCGTGGTGAGTGGCGTGGGTCGCTATTGCTCCGAGCATTACGACGGCAAAGATCGTGGCGCCATAGGCAGCGAACCGAGGCAGGAGAAGCAGGGCCATCGAACTGAGTTCCGCGATCCCGACAACGATGCGAAACCAGTCGGGGTATCCCCAGCGATGAAAGTCGCGCACCCAAAAGATGTTGCCTGACAACTTCAGCCAGCCCGACCGCAGGCAGACGAGTGCCAGGAACAGCGTGATTAGCCACAGCACAAACTCTTTCGCGATCCTTGTACGGGTCATCGTCATGGCCTTACTGAAGTCGGGCCGACTGCGGGTTGAAGAAACCTTCACGCCTAAATTGATCGGAGCTTTCTAAGGCTTATCGGGCATCAATGAAGGGCCGCGTTGAATGCCATTCAGGCAGCGCAAACTAACAGTTTGCGTTACAAAATTAGGGCCGTACCACAAAACTTCTTTGCCAACCCCATTTCACATCCGAACTCATAATAGATAAGGTGCGTAATGCGTCCCTGCACATCTCTGACAAACTTCCCGCAACCGTCAAATTCCCTGGTCCTCAGTTCGTTTTCAGATTCATCACCGGCAAACAACTCGTTTCGTTGTGCTGCCGCTTCGCTAATCAACTGTTGGCCCTCTTTCTTAATGGTGACAATCAAATCAGGGCGAAGCTCAAACTTGTACTGCCCGACGTATTCGTCGTAGATGCCGGCTCTGACCTTTTCCGCGAAAGTCCGGTTACGTGAAGGACGTCGCGCGGAAAGGCCGGCTCTGAGCCCGTCTGCCGTCATCCCTCGCAAACGAACTCGCGCGGAATAAAGTCGCCTGGCAACTGTAGTCAGAGGTATTTCCAGAAACAGGCTGATGTCGTTTTGGGAATATTCCTTGACGTAAAAGAGCAGAACGATCAGGCGCTGGTTCGCTGGTAACGTATTAATCGCCCTGAACAAGGTCCTTGTCAGTTCGTCTCTTTCGAGCGCCGTCTGCGGATCGGTTTGGTCGGAAGGAACCATCAAGCCAGCATCAAGCGACGTCGATCGTAAATGTTTTCCACGCGTGAGACGATTGCACTCAGTCAGCACTATGCGTCGGAACCAGCCGGGAAAAGCTTCCGGTGTGCGAAGCTGTTCGAGCTTCTGCCAGGCTGAAATGAAAGCCCGCTGGGCAGCTTCTTCAGCCAGGTCGTAGTCTCCCAACTTTGCATACGCGGCAGCGTAAGCCAGGTCCTGGAAAAGCCGGACCAGTTCGGAAAACGCCTGGTGCCGCTCTGCCAGAGTGGCATTTGAATCGGTGGCCTTAAGGATTAGAGTACGAAGTTGGTTCACCGGCATCAGCCCAATCTTTTTGCCCTATACAAACTAAGAGCCAGGTTTGAGGTCTGACTATACCTGGTGAGGTCAAATTTGTTTGGAGGTGGCGCGCATGCGCGCCTATTCCTCATTGCAAATTTAGACCAGTTCCCGTCGACTTAACATTGACGGATGCTTCCGGTTGCGATAAAAGGTGCACAGATTCCCGTCTGCCCAGGCTAATTGATTAGGATCATTTAGCAACCTGCGACTCACAGGTGTCGCTTCGTCTTCCGTGTCGGTGCGGAAGGGCGTGCAGTTTAACCTTCTTGCAAAGGAGTTCTCCCATGAAACGTCAACTTTTGCTGTGTACATTGCTCCTACTAGCCAGCGTCACATTACTTGTTGTCAGCCCATCTGTGATCGCTGGCTTCTCGAAAACTAACTACCCGGTAGTGAGCGGCCATATGGCTCAGCCCGGGTTAATGATATTGGACAATGATGAGAGCATCATTCAACGGGGATTCGACATCGCTCCGGTTCTACTCAACCTCAATGGTAAGAACCGAGCTCTCGTTGGCCTGGGCAGCTATATTGTTAACACTGGCGGATGTAACGATTGCCATACTAATCCGTCGTATGTGCCGGGAGGCGATCCCTTTGCGGGAGAACCGGAACAGATCAACGTTAACTGCTACCTCTCTGGTGGAACGGATTTTGGTCCCTTCAGAAGCCGCAACTTAACGCCGGATGCTAATGGGTTACCGGCCGGCCTGACGCTCGAGGAGTTCATTCACGTGTTGCGCACCGGTGAAGATACGACGTCTCCGTTTGATCCTCCGTTTGATGGGGGACTGCTGCAGGTGATGCCATGGCCGGTTTTTGGAAAGAAGACAACACGCGACTTAACTGCGGTCTATGAATACTTGAGAGCAATACCTCACAGATCGCGCTGTTTGACACCGGCACCATAAATGGGCCAGCGCGCTTTAGGCAACGTGGAGTAGCTGAGTGGGTTTTTGCCTGGCTACCTAATTCGGGGTGCCTCGCGGCCGTCTGCTAATTCGCGTAGGCTGAGATCACGGTTTCGAAATTTATTGTCGCAGTCGGGGATTTGTTTCTACAAACATTTAGCCGCTCTAACGGCCACGCATGGTGAAGCCCACCTTCACAGTTGGGCTACAGCCCCGGCGCAGGTTGAGCGCTTACACTCAGCAGCCAGCAGTCAGCACTTATTACAGCAGTCAGCGCTCAACAGTGAATAGGACTCGTCGACCGGCGCCGGGGCAGTAGCCCGACTGTGAAGGAGGGCTTAAGAGCTTCTGTTTGGACGTCCGTTGCCCGTGAGCTCTCTGGTTAGACCGGAAGAGTATCAGCACGCTTTGAACAGAGTGAACCGATATGCTCATTGAAACTCCGCCGCACACGACCGGTCTTGCGTTCGACATCGACTATTGTTACATGAGCGGGGCGGAACAGAATTTCGTCATGACGCAACTTGCGCGCATGAAGAACGACGGCCGCAATTGAAGTGATCCGCGAGCGCAATGCGAATTACCACGTTTTCGTTTTCATCGACGGGAAGCGACCTGGCGACGAACTGACCAGAGCGTCGTTAGACGATGCCACTGTTGAACCAAAGCCCGACACAAAGACGGCGGCGAAGGTCGAGAGCAAAACAGCCAAGCGGTTGAAAGCGAAGAGGCGTCGTAAGTGATCGCTCGATACGTCGTTGTGAGGTCAGTCGCCTTCAGCGCTTGGGGCCATTGTCGGCTCCACCTGGGGCGTTGCCCCAGGCTTTCACATTTCGCGCCTTCAGCGCTTCAGAACTTGTAGCGACTACCAAATTTCTCACCGATACCCAGGTGCCGTTGAAGGCGGCGGTCCCGCACAGTGTGTCGATCGACTGGTCATCGGTGAGGTCATTGATGCTGGCGCCGGCGTGTTGTTCTGCCACCGTCATTTGGATGCCCAAACGATCGTGACCCCAGCCGTGCGGAATACTGATTACTCCAGGCATGATCTCGTCAGAGATTTCTACCGGGATCGCAATGGCGCCGGTGCGCGAAGTGACCTGCACCTGCTGGCCGTTTCTGATGTCGCGGTCTGCGGCATCGTTGGGATTCATGATCAATGTGCAGCGTGGACGGCCTTTCACCAACCTCTCGCTGTTATGCATCCAGGAATTGTTACTGCGGAGTTGACGCCGGCCGATGAGCAAGAGGTCGTGAGGCGAATGGTTGGTGCCGCTATTCAGCAGTTTCGTTCTAACTCGCTCGATGTCCTTTACTAATAATTCAGGGGCGAGTGATATTCGCCTGGAAGGCGTGCACAGTCGTTCAGGAAAACAACTCTGCAATGGGCCGAGGTCGATGCCATGCGGCGACGTTTTAAGTTTTGCGAGCGTGAGGCCTCCGGCGAACGGTTTGAACCGGCTGCCATACGGGCCGAAGCGCAGGCCGAGGTCGAGTATTCTTGATGGCGGAAAGAATCGTCCGATAACTGCTCGTTTGGTTTTTGCCCGCAGGCTGCTCGCCAGACTTTTCGACTCCATGCGTGTCTGTAGCTCGAGCAAGATCTGCCAGTCGTGACGCGTATTCGCTTGCGGTTCAAAAAGTGGCGGTGAGTATTTCGTGGTGTTGTGAATCGCCAGCAGGTGAAACACCAGATCGTAGTGATCGTGTTCGAGCGATGCAGTGGGCGGCAAAATAATATTTGCGTGACGTGTGGTTTCGTTGATGTAAAAGTCGATCGAAGCCATGAAATCCAGCCCGGCAAATGCGCGATCGAGCTGACGGCCATTGGGTGTCGACAGCACTGGATTGCCGGCGGAAGTTATCATCGCTTTGATCCGACCGTTGCCCGGTTCCAGGATATCTTCGGCGAGCGCGGCCACCGGCAACTCGCCACCAAACTCCGGCAGTTTTCTCACGCGGCTATGCCAGCGGCCAAAGCTTCCTCGCGGCGCCAGCCCTTCCGGCGCGGCCACGGCATCAAAAGCGGGCTTCGTAAACATCGCACCGCCGGGGCGATCCACATTGCCGGTAACAACGTTGAGCACATTGATCAGCCACTGGCAGACGCCGCCAAACTCTTGCGTGCTGACGCCGATGCGGCCATAGCAGACCGCTGTCTTTGCGCCGGCATATTCTTTCGCCAGTCCTCGCACTTGTTCAGCGCCGATGCCGGTGATCGGCGCCACGCGTTCGGGTGAAAAATCCGCTACCAACTTGCTGATGATTTCCAGGCCGTCAGTAAACGTCGCGAGGCGATCGAGTTTCACCAGGTTCTTGTCACAAATGACATGGAGCATCGCCAGCAGTAACAGCACATCCGTGCCGGGGCGAATAAAGATATGCTGGTCGGAAAGCCTCGCCGTTTCGCTGCGGCGCGGATCGATAAGAATCACCTTGCCACCGCGCTTGCGAATCGCGCGCAGCCGGCCGGCGGCATCCGGAGCGGTCATCAAGCTGCCGTTGGAGACGGCCGGATTGCCTCCGAGTATTAGCAGGAAATCTGTTCGATCGAGATCCGGTATGGGCAGCAGCAACTGGTGGCCAAACATGAAGAAGGCCGCGAAGTGATGGGCCAGTTGATCGACTGAGGTAGCAGAAAAGCGGTTGCGCGTGTGCAGACTGCGTATGAATCCCGGGAGAAAGAGCAGGGAATTGTAGTTGTGTACAGTGGGATTGCCGACGTAAAAGCCGACACTGTGGCGACCATGTTTGGCCTGAATGCGTTTGAGGTTGTCGGTCACCTCAGCAAACGCTTCGTGCCAACTAATTTCCTGCCACCCGTCGTCAGTTCGCCGCACCGGTTGTTTAA
This sequence comes from Pyrinomonadaceae bacterium, assembly GCA_050747225.1. Lineage (GTDB taxonomy): Bacteria > Acidobacteriota > Blastocatellia > Pyrinomonadales > Pyrinomonadaceae > PSRF01. The sequence continues at coordinate 1,273 of JBOGOP010000300.1, read as the reverse complement.
GCCGATCCTGGTCGTAGTGAATATCCTGCAGAGCAACTGCCTTCGGGCAGATATAGCCATGACTGAAAACATCCCGTCGATCACCCTCGATGCGCAGCTTTTGACTTGAACCGTTTGCTTGCGCGTTGATTTCAACTCCACACATTGCCTCGCAGAGATTGCAAGTGCGGAAATGGGGCTGAGAGGTTTGGGGTGTCGTCATGTTGAGTATTTTGCTTCAATTAGGAGATGCACGCTAGAAGAATACAGAACCCACAGCCTAGCGACGGCGTAGATGATCAATTCACAGTTAACTTTCAATGTGCGATTCGCGCGGGTAAAGCGATCCATTTAGACTCGACTTCCTCCGTCAGTCTCACCCGGTCGCTACTGCTCCCGGTTCCGTATTTGCCGACCCACACAATGCCGCCTGGCCGCAGAGAGAAAACTTAGTCTTCCGCGCTGAAGGCGCGAAATGTGAAAGCCTGGGGCACCGCCCCAGGTGAGCTAGCAACGTTCTCAAGCGCTGAAGGCGCGTAATAATGGTTATCTTAATGGCCGTCTCAGTTAACCGTCACCCATTTCGCGCCTTCAGCGCCTCAGGTTTCGCAAAGACTTTGACCTGGGGCGGTGCCCCAGGCTTTCACATTTCGCGCCTTCAGCGCAGGAGCCTAAGTTTTCACACAACCTCGGTAGCGCCGGATGCTGGAGTCAACTTCGGATGATACGGCAGGCCAAGAATGATCACGACCGTTCGCTGGTTTTCTGTCAAAGATACCAGCAGTTGATTAACATGACGCTAGCATCCGGCGCTACCGCGGTTCTGCAGCACTATTGGCTGGCATTCGTAACTTACCGGTACGAGCGGGCGAAGAGTGTAGGTCGCAGTGCTGACTGCCAGTCTCCTTGGATCATGCGCTCAGCTGTAATACTATTCCCGCCCACAAACTAAAAGAGTCAGAGCCCAAAAGTCAGAATCGACCGAAAGAAACTCATCATCGCATCATTCCGGAGACGCCCCCATGCTTGGCAAGACTATCTCGCACTATCACATCACGTCGCAGCTCGGCGAAGGTGGGATGGGAGTCGTTTATGAAGCTGAAGACACTAACCTGGGCCGGCACGTTGCCCTTAAGTTTCTGACGCCCGCCATGGCCGGCGACGAGAGTCTGCTACAGCGTTTCCAGCGAGAGGCGCGCGCGGCGTCGTCACTCAATCATCCAAACATCTGCACGATCCACGGCATCGAGCAATTCGAGTCGGAGCATTTCATAGTCATGGAGTTGCTCGAAGG
>JBOGOP010000299.1:0-6640 GCA_050747225.1 Pyrinomonadaceae bacterium | reverse complement strand
GCCATAGATTACCAGTGAGGAAGACTCAGGCGGCAGCGCCATCGATACCGGCCAAACCTTCACCTGGGATCGCGCGTCGTCGTTCCACCATCTCGCTGGTGATGACAAACTCCTTGACTCGCTTTTGCGAGGGCAGTGTATACATCGCATCTAAAAGCAGTTCTTCAAGGATCATCATCAGTCCGCGCGCACCGACTTTCCGCTCAACGGCCTGTCTCGCGACTGCCTTCAAAGAGTCTTCAGTAAACTTCAACTTAACGTTGTCGAAGTCAAACTTCTTTTGATACTGCTTGACGAGCGCATTCTTTGGTTCAGTTAAGATCTTGATCAAGGCGCCTTCGTCGAGTTCATGGAGCACGCCGCAAACGGGCAGGCGGCCGACAAACTCAGGAATCAGGCCAAAGCGGATCAAGTCTTCGGGTTGCACCGCAGCGAGCGCCTCCGCATGGCGATGGCTTCCGGTTTTGACTTCCGCCTGGAAGCCAAGCGACTTGTTACGCAGCCGGCGCTCGATCACTTTTTCGAGACCAACGAAAGCCCCACCGCAAATGAAAAGAATGTTTGCGGTATCGATCGGGAAAAACTCCTGATGTGGATGTTTGCGTCCACCTTGCGGCGGAACGTTTGCAATCGTGCCTTCAAGAATCTTCAGCAGTGCCTGCTGCACGCCTTCGCCCGAAACGTCGCGCGTAATCGAAGGGTTCTCATCCTTGCGACAGATCTTGTCGACTTCGTCAATATAGATGATGCCTTGTTGCGCGCGTTCGACGTCGCCGTTTGCCGCCTGCAACAGCTTGAGAATGATGTTCTCTACATCTTCGCCGACATATCCGGCTTCGGTAAGGGTGGTGGCATCGACGATCGTAAAGGGTACGCTCAGCATGCGCGCCAGCGTCTGGGCCAGCAGGGTCTTGCCGGTTCCCGTCGGGCCAATTAAAAGAATGTTGGCTTTTTGAATCTCGACATCAGAACGTCTTTTCCCGAGTTCGATGCGCTTGTAGTGCTGGTAGACGGCGACGGCCAGACGCTTCTTGGTTTCGTCTTGTCCGATTACATACTCATCAAGGAAGCTCTTGATCTCGCCGGGCTTTGGCAGCGGCGGACGCGTGGCAACGGATTCTGCCTGCTGATCGTCGGTAATGATCTCATTGCAGATGTCAATGCATTCATTACAGATGTAGACGGTGGGACCGGCAATCAGTTTCTTGACTTCGTTCTGCGACTTGCCACAGAAAGAACAGCGCAGCGTGTCGTCGGTTCGTCTAACCATAGGTGTAGGGGATCTCCTTAAAGCTTCTGGCGAACGCGGTTTATTTAGGGACAGCCGCGGAATTTCGGGAGACTTCCGGGCAACTGACAATCTGGCGATAGTGTTCGATGCACTCGTTACAGATGAAGGCACTCTTGCCAATCATCCGTTTGGGAACTCCGGGACCGCGCTGCGGCGTCCCGGTAACGATGTTTGCAACCTCGCCTTTCGACCGACCGCAAAAAGAGCAACTGAATCCGCGCGCTTTCATCTTTGCAATCATCGGCAGCTCCTCCGGCGGCGGGCGCCCGTTACTCGCGGTGCGCGATAACCTCGTCTATTAAACCATATTCCTTGGCTTGGGCGGCAGACATTATTTTGTCGCGCTCGACGTCGCGCTCGACAGTTTCAAAATCCTGACCCGTGTGTTTGGCTATGATTTGCGAAGTGAGTTCGCGCATGCGCAGGATTTCTTCGGCCTGGATGCGGATGTCGGTGGCCTGACCCTGTGAACCACCGGTCGGCTGGTGAATAAGGATGCGCGAGTTTGGCAGGGCGAAACGCTTGCCCTTGGCGCCGGCTGTCAGCAGCAGTGCTCCCATCGATGCGCACTGGCCGACACAGATCGTGGTTACATCCGGACGGATGAACTGCATGGTGTCGTAGATCGCCATGCCTGCGGTAATGGAACCGCCCGGCGAGTTGATATAGATGTTGATGTCCTTTTCGGGGTCCTCGGCTTCGAGAAAGAGAAGTTGCGCCACAATCAAATTTGCAATCTGATCGTCGATTGGGGTGCCGAGAAAAATAATATTGTCTTTGAGGAGTCGCGAGTAGATGTCGAAAGCGCGTTCACCACGCGACGTTTGCTCGACGACCATTGGGACTAGAGCCATAACTAGATTACCTTTCGAAAACAGAAGACAGAATACAGAAGTCAGGAGTCAGAAATCAGAAGAAACCATGACGCCTTTTCATTCTGAATTCTGACTCCTGACTTCTGTCTCCTCAGCTTTTTCGCTCCACGCTGCCTCGGTGACTTTCGCATTTTCCACTAGAAGGTCAAGCGCTTTGCGATTGCGCAACCTGTTCGCGATGCTACGTTCGCCCCCTTCCTTTGTCAAGACGCTACGCACTTGTTCTATTGGCTGTTGCGAGCTTCTGGCGATCGTTTCAATCTCGGTTTCGATCTCTTCCTTTGAGACTTCAATTTTCTCTTCCTGAGATATCTGATCGAGCAACAACGAACCACGCACATCCTGCTCCGCCTGCGCCTTCATCTCTTCGCGCGCGCCTTCCCAGTTGAAGTTCTGGTTGCGTGGATCGACACCTCTGCCGATCATATCGCGCACCACACTTTCCAGCCGGTAGCTGGTCTGGTGGTCGACCAGGCTCTGGGGTACTTCAAACTCGTGACCATCGAGAAGTTTCTGCATAAGATCTGCGCGCAAACGATGGTCGGCCTCCTGCGTGGCCTGGCGCTCCATGTTCTCGCGAAGCTTGGTCCGCAACGCGGTAACTGAATCGATGTTTTCACCCAGGCTACGGGCCCATTCGTCGTCAACCTCAGGCAGCTCCTTGACGCGAACGGCCGTCACCTTTGTGTTGTACTCTACTTTCTTTCCAGCCAGGCCCTGAGAACGATAATCCTCGGGATAGTCGACGACAAAAGTCTTTTCACTGTCGGCCTTCACTCCGAGCAGGTTATCGGTAAACTCCTGCTGGACCCCCTTGCCGCCAAGCGTAACTTCAACATCGTCTTGCTTGATATTTTCCTCTTCAGGATTGTCCTGAAACTTTCCCTCAATATTAATGGTGACTGTATCACCCAGCGCAGCGCCACGATCTTCAACTGGCTGCATGGCTGCGGAAGTCTCCCTTAGCGCTTCAATCATCTCGGCTACGTTTTCATCTGTTACCGGACGAGTCTTGCGAGCAATCTCGATCCCTTTGTAGTTTTGTAATTCAACTTTCGGCAGGACCTCGACATTGACCTTCACCGAAAGCGCTGCTTCGCCAAACTTTTCCAACGCTTCAGCATTGTCGAGTTGAACGTCAGGCTCGCCGATAGCGTTTGGCGCATGTTCTCTGATTGCTTCGTCAACTGCATCAGGAACTAACTCCTGCAGCGCCAGGGCGCGAATCTCACTCTTAAAACGCGTGCGCACAACCGCACGCGGCGCATGGCCGGGCCGAAAGCCAGGGACCTTAGCCTGTTTCGCATAGCGATCGCTGATGCGATCGTAGGTTTGGCGCACTGTCTCCGGGTCAATCTCGATCTTGATCTCCTTACGGGTTGAGGAGACATCTGCAACTTCAGTTTTCATTAATGTCGAATAGTCACTTTCTCGATTTAGCAAACAGTAAACAGTAAACAGTAAACAGTAAACAGCAGGAAAAGCTTCACGACCGTTCCAGCTCGAATTAGCGAGCAATGAATAGCAAACAGTCAACAGCGCTAGCGTTCCGGCTGTTTACTGTTTGCAGACTGCTGATTGCTGTCTTGGTGCGAAAGGGGGGACTCGAACCCCCACACCTTTCGGTACCAGATCCTAAGTCTGGCGCGTCTGCCAATTCCGCCACTTTCGCAATGGAGCTTCAGATTAATTCTCAAAGCGCGAAAAAGAATATCACGCTCGACTTATTTTTACAGAACGACGCGCTGAAGGCTCAAACACTTATCCGCAGATTACTCAGATTACGCAGATTCAATTTAGAGAAATAGAACGCTGAATCTCGATTCAACTCTTCAGGCTGCTTAATCTGTGTAATCTGCGTAATCTGCGGACGATCGGTCTTATGCGACGCGGTAGGTTGTCTTCGCGTGCCCGAGGAAGTCTTTGCCAGTCTCTTTAGTAATCAGGCCGGAGTGTTCCAGTTCAAAGTAAGCGCGTTGAATCTCGCCCTTATCCACGGAGAGTTTTTGCGCCAGCACGGCGGGCGCAGGAAGTGCTTCTCCGGAAGCGATGGCCTTGCCGCTTATCTGCGTTTGAATTTGTTCGCGGACTTGCAGGTAGATGGGGCCTTTGGACAGGTCCTGGAGTTCAATGTTCATTTGTGAGTCTCTATGTACTAGAAAATCGCTTCAAACTCAAACGCTCGATCCACGAAGCTACACGAACTCTCACGAAACCAAGCCAACGAGTAGGACAGACATTCTTGTCTGTCCTCAGAAGACTGGCAGGAATGCCTGTCTTACCGCTCAGAGCGTCCGCGTCACCTTCGACAGCGATCGTGGTTTGTCGGCATCCAGTCCTTTAGCGTCCGCCAACAACGCTGCGAATAACTGTCCGGGAATTATGTAAGGAATAGGCGCGACAAACTCATCTATATCCTTCGGCATGATGATCGCGCGCGTACAGTCTCCTGCCGCCTGCAAATCACCGGTAATCGCCATGGTGTCGGCATGCAGTTCTCGCAAACGTGCAATTAGGTTTTTTACGTCCTGTAACATTTTTCCGGGAGGCGCGAAGAGAATTACAGGGAAGTGCCGCTCTACCATTGCGAGCGGACCATGAAGAAAATCGGCAGACGAAAAACGCTCGGCCACTACATAACAAGTCTCCATTAACTTCAACGCCAGCTCATAGGCGTTTGCATACGCAAGTCCGCGCCCGACGACCACACAATTTTCCATGAAGACGTAGCGCTGTACGAGCTCGAGGATCGCCGGCTGTTGTTCAAGGGCACGAGCTGCCAGGTCCGGGATTGTTTCATAAGACCAGACGGGCGACTGCTCGGCGAGCTGCGCGGCGAGCATATAAAAGAGCATCATCTGGCCGGTGAAAGTTTTGGTTGCGGCCACCGAGCGTTCGCGTCCGCCGTGCATTAACAGAGTCTCATCAACAACGTCCACCATCGACGACGACGGCTCGTTTGTGATGCCCACCGTAAAAGCGCCGCCGGCGCGAGCGTTTTGCAGCACCTGGTTGATGTCTTCACCTTCGCCCGATTGCGAAACGCCAACAACCAGCGCGCGCTTTAGGTCAAGTTTGGCGCCATAGACGGTGTGGACTGACGGTGCCGAAAGCGAGACAGGAATGCCGGTGGTGATTTCGAGCAGGTAGCGTCCAAAGAGTGCGGCGTTGTCTGAGCTGCCACGCGCCACCAGCACAATCAGATCGATCTCACGCGACTGAAGAAAGTTTCCCAGGCGAGCAATCTTTGCGCGCTCGGCGTGGATGGTGCGTGCCAGCGCCTCAGGTTGCTCAGCGATTTCCTGAAGCATCAACGACAAGATTTGTTCCTCAGTAGGACAGACATCCCTGTCTGTCCTGGGTTGCTTCATTTACCGAAGCACCAAAACCAAAAGAAAGATTTTCCATTTGTCATTTTTGGGAGAAACTAAATCCCTGCTCCTGACAACGTGTAGCCGTGGCTAGTTATAGACGACAGGATCAATGACAAATGAAAAATGTCAAATGACAAATGGAAAATCTCCTTCTCTTATTTTGTTAACGCCCTCAACGGCCTAACCAAGGACAGACAGGAATGTCTGTCCTACATTGCGCCATTGTGTTCGCCGGCGATTTCGGTTAAAAACTCGTACCGTTTTTGCCAGGTCTTGCTCCGGCTTTCTTTTCTTCAATGCTGAACACTTTAACACGAAGCGCAGTCTCGCGTCCGTTGGTACTTTTGCTCTTAGTGGTCAGCAGCTATTCCGTTGCGACCGCCCAGCAACAACCGTCACCTGATTTGGTCCGGCTAATCCCTCGGCCCAGGCAAATCGCCCTCAAGCCAGATCGGTTCCTCCTCAGTAGTAAGACCCGCATCGTGCTGGCGGATTCACATTCAGAGGACGATCGTTTCGCGGCGACAGATTTTGCTGACGACTTACAGGAAACTGCAAAGCTGCCAATGAAGGTTGGTGGTTCGCGCGCACGTAATTCGATCCTGATCGGCAGCCTCGATCTCCCCGGCGTGCAGGCAGCCTTGAAAAGATTGGGGATTAGTGTTCCCGCAAATCTGGACGTGGAAGGCTATGTGTTAGTCGTCAACGCCAAAGAAGTTCTGGTGGCGGGCAAGTCTGCGGCCGGCACTTTCTATGGTCTGCAGACTCTGAAGCAACTCGTCCGCGGCGAAGGCAGCGACGCATTTATTCCGGCGGTAGAGATTGTGGATTGGCCGGTGATGCGCTGGCGTGGCGTTTCAGACGACATTAGCCGCGGGCCCGTTCCTACCGTCAGTTACATAAAACGCCAGTTGCGCACCTTCGCGGCCTTCAAGCTCAACATGCACTCCTTTTATATGGAGCACACTTTCGCAAGCAGCGCCAACCCATTAATTGGCCCGGCTGGTGGTGCGCTCACTCCGGATGAAATACGCGAGCTGGTGGCCTACGCGCGCCGCTACCACATCGAGTTAGTGCCGGAACAGCAAACCTTCGGTCAC
>JBOGOP010000298.1:0-6736 GCA_050747225.1 Pyrinomonadaceae bacterium | reverse complement strand
ATATAGGTCAGTGGCAGGTGAAGGAAAACCTTCGCGTCTATATGAAGGCCGCGTTGAATCGTAAAGAAGCTCTCGACCACGTACTTCTTACCGGCCCGCCTGGACTTGGCAAAACCACCCTGGCAAATATCATCGCGCACGAGATGGGAGCGGTGCTGCATTCAACTGCCGGGCCCTCGATAGAAATTCCCGGCGATCTGGTGGGTCAACTAACTAACCTGCAAAAGGGCGATGTGCTCTTCATCGACGAGATACATCGACTCAATCCGGCGATTGAGGAAAAGCTCTACCCGGCGATGGAGGACTACGAGTTTGACCTGATGATCGGCCAGGGCGTTGTGGCACGTACTCAGAAAATACGGCTCGAGAAGTTCACCTTGATCGGGGCGACAACGCGCCCCGGCCTGCTGACGGCGCCGCTTCGAGATCGTTTTGGCATCGCCTTTCATCTGGACTTTTACCCTCCCGAGGATTTGGAAGTGATTTGCAAACGCTCCGCTCAAATTCTCGAAGTGGAAATAGACGCTGAAGGCGCGCGCGAAATCGCCCAGCGCTCGCGTGGCACTCCGCGTATTGTCAATCGTCTATTGCGGCGAGTTCGCGATTATGCTCAGGTTGACTACGATGGACGCGTCACGCAGGAAGTGGCGAAAGATGCGCTCAATCGCATGGAAGTCGACAAATTTGGACTTGACGAAAGGGATCGCAAGTTCATGTTGACGATAATCGAAAAGTTCGACGGCGGCCCCGTCGGCATCGGCACGATCTCGGCATCAATTCACGAAGAAAAAGATTCCATTGAAGAAATCATCGAGCCTTACCTGATTCAAATCGGGTTCCTCGATCGCACCCGCCGCGGGCGCATGGCCACTCGTCGCGCCTACGAACACTACGGTATCAGCCCCGCCAGTTCCCTTAAGCCAGGTCTGTTCGATTCTCAGTAAAGAATTTGCTACGGTGTTACCCATCTTGAAGTTAGATTTCTGAATTGCTAATGCGGAGACTTTCGTCATTCTCGCGTCAGACATTCGGCGTTCGCAACGCCGGACCCTGGCGGTCAATCATCAGACACTCGCTACATCAGTTTCACGAGAATGACCTGTTCACCTCCGCTGCGGCGATGAGTTATTTCGGACTAATGGCCCTTTTCCCAGCGCTGCTTCTAATGCTGGCACTCAGCAATCGGATCGCCGCCGCCACGGAACTACTAAGTCATGCAGTTGAGGTTTACCCTGGATCCGGAAAGTTCCTTCGCGAAACAATCCGCTCAATGTCTTCGGTTGGCAGCGGCGCGATCATCACATGTTTCATCGTCACTCTTTGGGCCGGCTCGTGGGTTTTCTCCGTCATCGAGCGGGCGCTAAACAGAATCTGGCAAACCACGGCGCGCACGTTTTGGCACGGCCGCGCGCTGACCATTGGCATGATCGGAATCGTTGGAGTGCTGCTCGCGTTTTCCGTGTTGCTGACTTCAGTGGTTCTTCGGCTTCGGGAGATGGCCGGAAGACTCTCTCCTCGCCAGGTCGCGCAATACCCGCTGCTGCTTTCCGCCGGTAGTGTCTTCTGGCAAGGCATTTTTGCAACTGCCAGCTTCCTGATCACAGTCACTCTTTTCGTCGTCGTCTATCGCTTCATGCCCAAAGCCGAGGTCACTTTGCGCGACACGCTGCCCGGCGCGATCATCGGCGGTCTGCTGTGGGAAGCTGCGAAATACGCATTTGCCTGGTCGCTGAACTATTTTCACTACGATCAGATTTACGGGTCGGTAGGAGCGGTGGTGGCGGTGTTGACCTGGAGTTATGTATCGAGCTTGATTCTTTTATTTGGCGCCCAGCTTACGGCGGTGTTTCATCGCGAGCACCCGCATTATCCGAATCCCGTTCAATTACCTCTCGCTCAATAAATGCTTCTTTCCGATTTCGATTATGAGCTTCCCGAAGAATTGATCGCGCAACAACCGCTCGAGCGGCGCGACGCGTCACGGATGTTAATTCTCGAGCGCGCAAAGCAAACTCAGGAGGATTCCAGATTTGAGCTTTTTCCGGAATACATACGCTCGGGAGATGTGGTAGTTGTTAACAACACACGAGTGTTTCCGGCCCGACTGATCGGTCGACGCGAACCGTCGGGCGGTCGCGTTGAGGTGTTGCTCGTTCGCGAGGTCGAAGCGGCCGTCTGGGAAGCCCTGGTGCGTCCGGCGCAAAGGCTGAGAGTTGGCGCCCGCCTCCGTTTCGGCGATTCAAGGTTGCGCGCGGAGGTGCTTGAAAGCTCAGCAAAAGGGCTCCGGCTGCTTAGACTTGAGGCTGAAGGCTCTGGAAGTTACCCAATTGAGACTTTACTATTTGAGCAGGGTCAAACGCCGTTACCACATTACATTCGGCGCCCTGAAGGTGAGTCAGTCGACGACAGCGAACGCTACCAGACAGTCTACGCGCGTGAAAGAGGCGCTATTGCAGCGCCAACCGCCGGACTGCACTTCACTCCGGAAGTCATCTCCGCCGTACAATCGCGAGGAGCCCGCGTAGTCGAGATCACGCTGCACGTTGGCTATGGAACATTCGAGCCGGTGAGGGTCGACAACATAGAGGACCACCGAGTTGCTCCTGAGTTCTTTCAAATTCGCGAAGAAGCTGCCGCGGTAATCAACGAGAGTCACAGCCAGGGCGGACGCGTCATTGCGGTCGGTACTACTACCACCCGCGCGCTTGAATCATCAGTGAACGGGCAGGGATTGGTTACCGCGGGAGCGGGCCAGAGTGAACTCACTATTACGCCGGGTCATAAGTTTCAGGTTACCGACGCATTGTTGACGAACTTCCATCTGCCACGTTCTTCTCTGCTCCTACTTGTCTCCGCTTTTGCCGGCCGGGATTTCACACTAGCAGCATACCGCCATGCGGTGGCGGCGCGTTTTAGGTTTTACAGTTACGGCGATTGCATGTTTGTGATCTAGTGATCCGCAAAACGATGATGGTAGACTATTCACTCGGCTCGACTGGATAACTGGTTTGGCTCCCATGGCTGTACTAAAGAAAATTCGCTCACGCTGGTGGTCGCCCTCGGCTGAAGACTTTCCGCTCGAGGCGGAACAGGCTGTGCCGGCACCACTCGGGCAGCGTTACGATATTCGACCCCTTACAATTTCAAACCTCGACGAATGCTGGCGACTCGACCAGCGTTGCTTCGTCGATGGCGAGGCTTATAGCCGCGAAACCTTTGAATACCTTCTCACTGCTCCTGAAGCCGTTTCATATCGCGCGACTACTTCCGGTGGTTCGATGGTTGGCTTCGTGGTTGGCCTGGTTGAACCGGATCACACCGGGCACATCACTACCGTTGGCGTGGCGCCCGATCATCGCCGGCGACGACTGGCAAAGCGTCTTATGGCAGAAGTTGAAAAGGGCTTTAAGCAGCGCGCAGTGCGAATAGTGCGGCTTGAGGTCCGGTCGCTCAATATTGCCGCGCAGAAGCTTTATGAGAGCCTGGGGTATGCGGTTACCCAGCGGTTGCCTAAGTACTACTCAAATGGCGGGGACGGCCTATTGATGCTTAAATCGCTGGATTAGTCAGCAGGGTTGAAATCTTAAATCTGAGATCTGTGTGACAGAGAATCTGAAATTTGAGATTTGAAATACTGCTGACTCAGCCTTTTCGCAGTTCCGTCAGGACCTGCTTCGCAACAGCTTTCAACGTATCAAAGACTCCAGCTCCGCTCGAAGCGACTGCCTCAACAACCGGTTCCTCTTTGCGGCGCAACTCTGCCGCGAGCTCATCGGCCGGAATAATGTTGGGGAGATCGCGCTTATTCAGTTGAAGAACATAAGGGAGCTTCATTAGATCGTAGCCCTGACTTTGCAGGTTTTCTTCCAGATTGTAGAGAGACTCCACGTTTGCATCCATTCGCTCTTCTTGTGAATCCGCAACGAACACTACTCCGTCAACACCCTTCAAAATAAGCTTTCGGGAGGCGTCATAAAAAACCTGACCCGGAACCGTGTACAGATGAAACCGCGTTTTGAAGCCGCGTACTGTTCCCAGTTCCAACGGCATGAAGTCGAAAAATAGGGTCCGGTCGGTTTCCGTCGCAAGGCTGATGAGTTTTCCCCTCGACTGGGGGGCAGTTGATTCGAAAATGTGCTGAAGGTTCGTGGTCTTACCGCACAGTCCTGGACCGTAGTAGACAATCTTGCAGTTGATTTCTCGGGATGCGTAGTTGATGAAGGTCATATGTCACTTACTCTTCTGGTCACTCATTGGAAAAGACTATCTATGTCTTCATCCGTAATTTCTGCGAAAGCTGTATCCTCATCGGTGAACTCGGCTTTACTGATCTCATCAACCAGCGCTGCCAGTTGATGAGACACCTGCTTACTTCTCAGCTTCACCAGGCCCAAACTCGAGCGTTCATCGAAGACGACGATCAGAAGGAGCCGTCCGATCACAGAGATATGTATGCTCTCCCGTTCTCCTTCATGGGAGAGTGTTGGGAACTCCTTTTCCCCGATTAATTGCGCCATGCCACCGGTGGCAGCGACATTGCCCGCGGCCAGCGAGGCAAGGCTGGTCGTGTCAAGATTCCCTAGTTCGCCCTGGGAAGCTATTTCCTGGCCGTCTTTGTCCACCAAAAAGACAACTTTGGCGGCCGAATCCATGCGGAGTCGGGCCAGGACGGCCTTAATCTGGTGATACTGCTGCTCTCTGAGCAGTAGAGGCGTGTCTGCCATTAGTACAGCTTTCTTTTGAAGTTACGGGAGGCAAGGACAATTGGCGGGTTTTGATTTGGGGTAACCAAACTTTGCGAGTCAAGCCCCTGAAGGCAAAGCATTTTTCGGTTACCGTTTCTCGCCGGCGCGATTGGGATCCGGTATCCCCTGAGCCGCAAGGCACTGTAGCACAGCCAACAATGTGCTTCAAGTGTTTTCCTTTGTTAGGCATTCTCGACTTCCAGCATCTCAAAATGTGCGCCCATGATGGCTGTCACTGCTGTTTTCGTTGATTTACCAGAGAGGCTATGTTACTCTGCCACCGCAACTTCCGGAGCGCTTGGTCCACATTGCCCTTGCAATCATAACCTGCGAAATGAGTGCAGTTACCAAAAGTCTGAGACGTTCAACCTCACGGGCTGTCGCCCGTCGTTCGTCGCCGAAGTCTGCAGTGAAGAAACGCGCGGCCGCTCCGAAGACGGCTCGTCCCAAGGCCAGTAGAGCAGTAGCCAAGAAGGGGGCGCCGAGAAAGATTCAGAAGATCAAAGCCGCCTCGAAAGCCAGAGTTGCTCAAAAGAGCAAGTCCACCAAGAAAACTGCGGTCAAAAAGAGAGTCATTCTCAAAAGTCGCGTACCAAAGAAGGCTGTCAAGAAGGCTATTAGCCGCAAACCGGCTCCCAGGAAGCCAACTCTAGCGAAGCACAGAAAATCTTTATCCCCAAGCGTCAAAAAGACTCAGAAACTTGCGGCACTACGCGCACAACGACCCATAGTTGTCGTTCAAGCGCCACCTCGACAGCCGACCGTCGATGAGGCAGCGGCATTAAAGGCGTTCGAACGCGCACACAGGGAGTTTACGCGTGGCCGTTTCGGTGAGGCGCGTAATCAGTTTCGTGCTCTGCTGGACAAATACTTCCAGGTCTCTGAAGTAGCTGCTCGTTCACGTACCTATCTCGCGGTGGCAGATGCGCGTCTGCGCACGGAAAGCATACTCCCGCGCGATGCTGATTCACTCTACGATCGCGGTGTCATCGAGTTGAACCGCGGAGAGTTTGTAGCTGCACAGGAAATGTTTGAGCGCGCATTAAAGCGCGAACCTGAAGCGGCACATATTCATTACGGCTTGGCTGCGACGCGGGCTCGACTAGGTTCACTTGATCTGGCGCTGCAATCACTTCAACGAGCACTGGATCTTCAGCCGACGCTTCGCGTTCGTGCGCAGCACGATCACGATTTGACGTCACTCCGCAACGATCCGGACTTTGATAGACTGGTTTTTGAGCATCAGGTTTAGTTTTACCTTCAAGAGGCTCCTCTCTCTACACGTCTACACAGTTTCAAAGCCCCCGCCTTTTAGGTATGATTCTCTGGTAACGCGCCTGTCACCGTCAGGCCACCATAGAGTTCACGGAGAACTAAACTCTGCCTTATTTATCTGAAGAAAATCGTGGTCTTAACCTGGTCGCTTTGGGCGGAGGCACTGGTCTGTCGACATTGCTTGCCGGTCTGAAGTGTCTAGTCGGCGATCCTGCCTCAGTTGATTTGTGGATTTCGAACCTGTCTGCAGTTGTAACCGTCTCTGACGATGGCGGTAGCTCCGGGCGCTTAAGAGAAGAGTTGCAAATGCTGCCTCCGGGCGACATTCGCAACTGTATGATCGCGCTTTCTGAAGATTCAAATCTCCTTTCGCGGCTGTTTCGCTATCGGTTTCGCGGTCAAGGCGAACTCGGTGGTCATAGTTTCGGCAATTTGTTTCTGGCGGCGCTCAGCGAGGTTACCGGTGACTTTACGGAGGCAGTCAGACTGTCGTCGGAGGTTTTGGCAAGCAAAGGGCATATTTATCCAGCTACCATTAGTGACGTGCGCTTAGCAGCTGAGCTCGAAGACGGGAGCGTGGTGTGTGGCGAAACGCAGATCTCCGCATCTCGGGCGCCAATTCGCCGACTGCGTTTGGAGCCTGAACAGTGTTTACCACTTCCAGAAACATTGAAGGCGATCCGAGCTGCAGACGTCATAACCGTGGGGCCTGGCTC
>JBOGOP010000297.1:0-6780 GCA_050747225.1 Pyrinomonadaceae bacterium | reverse complement strand
AAAAATCGGCGGGGGTAAACCACCCTTCCCAACCTTAGAGCTGACTTAAGTCGATCTGCTACTCTTCAGGCGGCAGCCTCAAACCACGGATCAAAAGCGCAACTCGAATCATCTCTCAGGTTGGGAAGGGTGGTTTACCCTCGCTGACCCCTATACCTGAAGATTGAAAAGGATCACCGAGCTATGCTCGATGATCCTTTCTCTTGTTAGCGGTCAGCGATCGCAAACTAACAGTTTGCGTTACGAACCATTAGAAGCCCGGCGCCGGCGGCGGCCCACCATGATGACCGTGGGCCCCAGGACCGCGGCCGGGTCCACCATGCTCTTTCATCAGCTGATCAGCCTTCGCTTTCTGTTCGGCTGTCAGCAAACTATAAAGCTTTGAGTGCATGCGCAGGTGTTCAACCATTCCATCAGCCTGTAACTGCGCCTGCTGGTTAGCTAGGTCGCGCACGACCGCTTCGTCGAATTGACCGTTGGAGGTTGCCGCGTCGATTTGCTTGCGAATCTCGTCAAGCTTCGCACGACGTTGCTCCTCTGCTGGGCGTTGCGCTTCGAAAGCCGCTTTCACCTGTTGCTTCTGAGCATCTGTCAAACTTAACGCCTGAGAAATATGCTCAATCATATCCTCCGGTCCGCCGCGCATTCCTTTCTGACCCATGCCCTGATGGCCCTGAGCCAGCGCGAAAACCGTCGCGGCCACGACCAGGACAGCGATGCTGGCTATCACTAAAATTCTATTCTTCATTCTTAATCTCCTCTGAATTAGTAGGACGGGCATTCCTGCCTATCCGGTTTTCAAGTAGGACAGACTTTCCAGTCTGTCCCTGCGGATTCTGTCGAGCCGCTCCATGCAGAGTGTTATACGCCATGTTTGCTGAAGGCGATGTAAAGAGTCAGTCTAGCTTTGTAAAGATTTGTAAAGAGCCAATCCGCTTTTTTGGAGTGCGGTGACCTGGCAAGCACCCCAGCCGGGCTGCCCGGCCGGGGACCCCGCTTCGCCGCTTTGGCCTGCGGCGGCTTGACGCCGCTGCGTTCATTGAATTCAAGCGAACCATGGCCGCGACAGATCGCGGCGGACCAAAGCGCTGACAGGTCAGCGCACTCCAAGGAGTTGACACTTCTTTACAGAGACCACGTCAATGTTTGGGCTACAATCGTTCAACGAATGGATCAAATACTCATCATCGACGACGACGTGGCGCTGTGCGAGCTGGTGACAGAGTATCTCGAGCCGCTTGGTTTCCAGATCGAGTCAGTACATCGTGGCGATGCCGGAGCGGAACGAGCGCTTGCCGGTAAACACTCGCTGGTGGTACTCGACGTGATGTTACCGGGCCTCAATGGTTTTGAGGTCCTGCGACGAATACGAGCCGAATCGAAGATCCCTGTGTTGATGCTCACCGCGCGGGGCGATGACATTGACCGCATTGTCGGACTCGAGATCGGCGCTGACGACTACTTACCGAAACCTTTCAACCCGCGGGAACTGACCGCTCGTATTCGCGCCATCCTGCGCAGAACAACTCCGGACGCAGCAAGTGAACCGGCCCCGGAAAAGAGACTGCGCGTCGGTGACGTCGAACTCGACAGCGGCACACGCGCGATTTCTCGCGCCGGCGCAAACGTTGAACTCACTGCCGTCGAGTTTGACCTGTTGGAGAAGTTGTTGCGCGCGGCGGGGCAGATAGTCACTCGCGAGGAACTATCGAAACAAGTGTTGGGCAGAAGTTCGTCGCCTTTCGATCGCAGCATCGACATGCACATCAGCAATCTGCGCAAGAAACTCGGGCCGGGGATAGACGTCAGCGAAAGAATAAAAACCGTTCGCGGCGTTGGTTATATCTACGCTCAGTCAAGCCCCTCCGGCGGAAAGTAAAAAAGTTTGCCTCGAAGTTTGTTTCTGAAAATCTTTCTCTGGTTTGGCGCGGTGGTGCTGACCTTCATCGTGGCGACATCGATCGCTGGTGAGTTGATGCACCTGAGACTCGAGTCGCCAAGGCACAGACCGCCCGATCCAATTCTTTCGGTCTACGCCAAAGACGCGGCTGAGGAATATGAGCGCGGCGGGCAAGCCGCTCTCGCCGCTTACCTGGAAAACATTCAGCACCACTCAGGCACGCGACTGTTTTTATTCAACAGTCAGATTCAGGAATTGTCCGGTAGCGACGCACCCGCGGATGCCGGCGATGTCGCTCGCAAGGTGTTGCTTGAGACACACCTTCCTGAATTTGCCGACCGGGGACCATCGCCTCTGCTGGCTCGACCAGTTCAAACCCAAAGTGGCAAACAGTATGTGCTGATCGCCGAGTTACCGCCTCGTCCTCAGTTCGCACTATTTCACCTGCATCTGCTGGCCATGGCCCTGATAGGTGGACTTTTCTGTTATTGGCTGGCGAAGCATCTCACCTCGCCGGTGGCCAAACTTCGCGCCGCGACGCGCGAACTCGCCAACGGCAACCTGAGTGTCCGCGTGGGACCTGCGCTGGGCAATCGTCGTGACGAACTGGCATCGCTGGCGGCCGACTTCGACGAGATGGCGGAGAAGATTCAACTGCTCATAGATAGTCAACGCCGATTGCTTGGCGACATCTCTCACGAACTACGTTCGCCGTTGGCGCGTTTGAATGTGGCGCTGGAGTTGGCGCGACAGAGATCGGGAAGCGAGGCAATTAGCGCGCTCGAGCGGATTCAACGCGAAGCAGAAATCCTAAACGAAATGATCGGACAACTGCTGGCGCTGACTCGACTCGAAAGCGGCGCCGGAGAGATTCAGAAAATTGAAATTGATTTGGAGTCACTGGTACGCGAGGTGGTGAAGGACGCCGACTTCGAGGCGCGCGCTCGCAACCGGTCCGTGAGACTTGCAGCTACAGGGAAGGTTGTAATCGAGGGCATTCCAAATCTGATTCGGCGGGCCATCGAAAACGTCGTACGCAACGCAGTGCACTACACCGCCGAGGGGACCGAGGTCGAAATCAAACTCTTCACTGATTCAGAGGCAACGCTCGCGCCGGCGGAGAAACTAAACGACGAGCGCGCGGTTATCGTAGTCCGCGATCACGGACCGGGAGTCCCTGATGAGGCTCTCAAAGAAATCTTTCGTCCCTTTTATCGCGTCGATGAAGCGCGCGATCGGGAAGCAGGCGGTGTTGGTTTGGGGCTCGCGATCGCCGAGCGCGCCCTGCGACTGCATGGCGGTAGCGTGAAGGCCGCCAATCTGGATACTGGCGGCCTCACGGTCACAATCGTCCTGCCGACGAAGAGTGACAAGAAATAAATCCGCAGATTACGCCGATTTCACAGATTAGGATTTTGAATCTGCGGAATCTGCGCAATCTGCGGATTTGTTATTTCGGATTGACTCCCAAATTCGTCATCAGAAACGAATAGATATCCGTCGTCTGCTCGATTGCTTTAGTCGTGCTGCTGGCTCCGTGGCCTGACTTCGTATCGATGCGAATCAGGATAGGGTTACTGCCACCCTGCGCCGCCTGGAGCACCGCTGCATACTTGAAATTGTGCGCCGGCACTACACGATCGTCATGATCTGCCGTCGTTATCAGTGTCGCTGGATACTTCACGCCCGCCTTAACGTTGTGAATCGGCGAGTAAGCAAAGAGCGCCTTAAACTCCGCTTCGTTGTCACTCGAACCGTAGTCCGCGATCCAGTTCCAGCCAATGGTGAACTTGTGGAAGCGCAGCATGTCCATCACGCCGGCTTGTTCCACGACGGCCTTAAACAACTCCGGCCGCTGGTTTGAAACTGCGCCCACCAGCAAGCCCCCGTTCGAGCCGCCCTGAATTGCCAGCCTGCTCGACGACGTGTACTTGTTTTTTATCAGATACTCGGCTGCGGCAATGAAGTCATCAAAGACGTTTTGCTTCTTGAGCTTCGTCCCCGCTTCATGCCACTGCTCGCCATACTCGCCGCCGCCCCGCATGTTTGCCGATGCCCAAATGACGCCCTGCTCCAATAGCGCCAAACGCAGCGAGCTAAAGCCTGGTGAGTTGGTTAGGTTGAAACCACCGTAGCCATAAAGCACCGTCGGATTATTTCCGTCGAGCTTGATGCCCTTCTTGTGAACGAGAAACATCGGTACACGCGTGCCATCTTTGCTGTTATAGAAAACTTCCGAGGTTTCGTAGTCGTCAGACTTGAAGCCGGGAATCGCCGGCTGGCGGAACAGCGTCGACTTCTTCGTAGCGATGTCATACTTATAGATCGTCGGCGGGAAGTTGAACGTAGTAAAAGTATAGAACGTAAACTTATCGTCCCATCTGCCATTGAAGCCGCCCACAGTCCCCAGGCCGGGCATCTTGATTTCGTTTTCCAGTTTGCCGTCGAGGCTATAGACGTAAGCCCGATTAGCGACGTCTTTCAGATAAGTGACAAAAAGCTTGCCGCCGACTGTGCCGACGTTATCGAGTGGTTCTGGTTTCTCCGGAAGGACGTCTTTCCAGTTCTTCTCCTCCGGATTTTTTGGATCGAACAAAAAGACTCTGCCGTTGGGCGCTTTGTGATCCGTGTAGATCAAAAACTTATCGCCGACATTATCGACAACGCCGTAACTGTCATCGCCAATCTCTGCGACAATTGGAGTGAACTTATTGCCCGGCTGAAATACATCGCGATAGAACACGGCGTTTCCTTTTTTACCTTTGCCGCGTTCAGAGATTGACAGGAACGCGTACCGTTCATCATCGCTGGCGCTTACACCATGGAATCGCTGCGGATTCGCCGCGTCTTCGTAAACCTTTACATCTTCGGATTGCGACGTGCCGACCTTGTGATAGAAAACCTGGTGGTTCTCGTTCTTGCTTGTCAATTCGTGACCTTTTTCCGGCGCGGGATAACGGCTGTAGTAAAAACCGTCGCCCTGCCAGGAGACGCCCGAAGCTTTCATCCACTCAACGTGCTCCGCTTCAACCTGCCTGGTATCCACATCCATCACATAAACATTGTTCCAGTCAGAACCGCCCTGGGAGACGCCGTAAGCAACGTATTTCCCATCCTTCGAAAGGGAGAAAGCCCCCAAACGCGTGGTGCCGTCGGCGGATAGTTTGTTTGGGTCGAGCAAAACTTCGGGCGTGCCGTCCAAACCTTTTTGCCGATACCAAACGTTCTGGTTCTGCAAACCATCATTCTTGGTAAAGTAGAAATAATCGCCACGACGCGCCGGAGCTGAGTATTTCGGATAGTTGTAAAGCTGAGTCAAGCGGTCTTTGATCTTCGCGCGAAAAGGAATTTTTTCCAGATAGGCGAAAGTCACACTGTTCTCCGCCTCAACCCAGGAAGCGACGTCCTTTGAAACTGACGTGTCGTCTTCGAGCCAGCGATAAGGATCAGCGACCTTCGTGCCGAAGTAGTCGTCAACGGTGTCGACCTTTTTGCTTTCTGGATAAACAATACTCGGCGCGCCTGACGTATTCTCACTCGCAGTGGCCGGCGCCATCTTCTGCGTCTTTTGCGCGTTCGAGCGTGGCACCATCTGAGAGACAGACAATGTCGAAAGCGCCAGGACTAAGATCGCGAGCGGCAACAGCCCGCGCTGAAAACTGAGAACGGGAAACTGAAAACTATTTCTCATTGGATCATCTCCTGCGGATATTATTGGAATCGGTTACGGACTACGTGGCAGACGTCGCATACTTTAGTCGACTTGGCTCCAAGTTCAAAGTGCGGATTCGAGCTCAGGGTTGCGCATCCACAACTGCGGTTGATATCCACTTTTTCGGATTGGACTCTCTACCCGGTTTGTTAAGGCGAGCGGGGAGGGGACAAGCGGCGAGAAAACAAAACATATGTCTGACGAAGAAGATCTAATCGACCCATTCAATCCGTTTCCTGATCCGGTTGAGGTGCCAATCACGGACGTTTTCGATCTGCACACAATCCAGCCGCGGGAGGTGAAACTTGTTGTTGAAGAGTATCTGAACGAAGCGAGGCGCCTGGGCTTTCGGAGCGTCAGAATAATTCATGGTAAGGGCATAGGTGTGCAGCGGGAAATGGTGCGGAAGATACTCGAACGAACTAACTTTGTGATCGACTGGACCGACGCGCCGCCGGAAGCTGGTGGGTTGGGTGCGACGATTGTGAAACTCCGCGAAGAACAGAACCAAGAGCGGGGGCAAGCCCGCCTTCCCGACCTGTGAGCTTCTCTCACTTCAGCACTTCAGCGTCAAACTCAGACTTGAATGGCATTCACTTCAAGACTCAGCGTTGACAGGCATTCACTTCAAGATTGCGGAACTCAACACCAATCACCTCGAGGTCGGGAAGGCGGGCTTGCCCCCGCTCCTTACTGCCTGCACGCTTGCGCGAGGCGCTGGCCCAGCACCCGCAAGTCGTCAAGATGTCCTTCATCGTGTTCACGCATCATTTCCGCCAATCGTCTCAGCGTGATGCTTCCGACTCCTGCAAGCGTGCCTTCACGTTTCAAGTCCGCTTCTGACAAAACCCGAAGCACCGCGACGTTTTCTTCTCGTGCGGTTTGAAAGGCCCGCAATGCGACGCCTGGCGGTTCGTTGTTGTAATCGCTCTCCGCGGCCACACGCCCGCCGTCAAAATCGGCTAAAGCGGGATTGGCTTCAGCGAGTATTCGCCTGATTCTCGGGGTGTAGCCCTGAACTTCCAGATCTCTCAGATGGCAGATGTTTTCCAGAACCGAGAATTCATCGAGCGAATTCTGGAATTGTAATTCGGCGTCGGAGAGTCCCGCAGTGAGGCTGGTGAGTTTGTTTGGGGTTTCGTTGAGAAACTCGAGCAACGCCGTAAAA
>JBOGOP010000296.1:0-6846 GCA_050747225.1 Pyrinomonadaceae bacterium | reverse complement strand
AGTAGTAACTGAACGTCGCACCGAACGGCGGATTCTCGGCGGTAAAAAATGATTCGCCCTGGAAACTTTTGCCGCGCAGGCCAAGCGGCTGCGACTGGATGTACATCAAAGCATCTTTTACAGGAAAGACCTGGGACTCCTGCTTGAGCGTCTCTGGCTTCAGCTGACGCAGCGGTGTGTAGTTATCGAGAATGTAAATGCCCCGGCCAAACGTGCCGACGACCAAATCGTTCTCACGTTTCTGAATATTCAGATCGCGCACTTGAATCGTCGGCAGCCCGCCCTTGAGTTGGATCCATTTCTGCCCGCCGTCGATGGAGAAGAACAGGCCAAACTCAGTGCCTACAAAGAGCAGATTTGGGTTAACGTGATCTTCGGCAATTGCCCAAACAGGTTGGTTCTTGGGCAGGTTACCAACGATTGAAGTCCAGGTGCGACCAGCATTGGTGCTCTTCAAAAGATACGGTTTGAAGTCCGCGTTCTGTCGATTCTCAAGTGCGGCGTAGACTGTGCCCGCGTCGTGATTGGAGGCAACGATGCGACTCACGTATGACATCTCGGCCACCCCGGGAAAGGTTTCAATCTTACGCCAGTTCTTGCCGCCGTCTTCCGTGACTTGAATCAACCCGTCGTCAGTGCCGACGTAGATTAAGCCTTCTTTTTTCGGCGACTCCGAAAGCGCCGAGGCGTTGCCGAAGAACGCCGTTGATTGATTCTTAGCGACCGCATCCATGCTCCAAACTTTCCCCATCACGGGCAGTTTGTCGCGATCCAAACCACGCGAGAGTTGCCCGCTGATCACTTGCCAGGTATCCCCACGATCGTCGCTGCGAAACAGCTTATCGGCCGCGAAGTAGATACGCGTATGCAGATGCGGACTGATCAATAAAGGCGAATCCCAATTCCACCTGAACGGCTCTTCACCGCGGCCGGGCTGCGGCTGAATGCCCATGCGTTCGCCAGTGCGCTTATCAAAACGCACCAGTACACCGTTCTGAAGCGTGGCATAGATCGTATTCGGATCTTCCGGATCAACGCGGCTGTGAAAACCGTCGCCGCCATTCGTCACAAACCAGTCTGAATTCACAATGCCGGAAACACTCCGAGTGCTCGCCGGACCACCAAAGCTGAAGTTGTCCTGCGTGCCGCCGTAGACGTTATAAAACGGCGAGGCGTTGTCGGTAGTTATGTCGTAAAACTGGGTAATCGGCAGGTTGCTTTTGAACTCCCAGTTCGCGCCGCGGTCGTAACTTTCGTAAACACCACCATCGCAACCAACCAGGTAGTGGTTGTTATCGTTCGTATCGATCCAGATCTCGTGATTGTCGACGTGCTTCGACTTCTCGCCGAGACGACGCAAAGTTTTTCCGCCATCGTCCGAGACCATAAGAAAGACGTTCATGACGTAGATTCGATCGACGTTCTTTGGATCGGCGACGATGCGGGAATAGTACATCGCGGCGGAATCGAATTCATTTCGTCTTTCCCAACTGCCGCCACGATCGTTTGAGCGAAACACGCCACCCTTACGGTCCGCGGCTTCCACTGTCGCGTAGATAACGTTCGAATCAACCGGGGAGATTGCGAGTCCGATCCGGCCCAGGTCTGTTGTCGGCAACCCCGCTTTCAACTTGTTCCAGGTAGCGCCGGCGTCGGTCGATTTGTAGAGCGCACTCTCGGGGCCGCCGTTAATCAGAGTCCACATGTGTCGACGGCGCTGGTAAGACGCAGCATAAACCGTCTCGGGGTTTTGCGGATCGATAACGACATCAGTTACGCCGGTGTTGTCACTGATGGAGAGAATCTTCTTCCAGGTCTTGCCGCCGTCTGTGGTCTTGTAAAGGCCACGATCTCCACCCGGGCCCCAAAGCGGTCCCTGGGCTGCTACATAAACTGTTTCTGAATCCTTTGGATCGATCGCAATGCGCCCGATGTGTTCTGAAGCCTTGAGGCCGACGTTCTTCCAGGTCTTGCCGCCATCATCCGAACGGTAGACGCCGTTGCCGTAAGAAACGCTGCGCTGGCTGTTGTTCTCGCCTGTTCCCACCCACACTGTCAGTGGATTCTTTGGATCGAGCACGATCGCGCCGATCGAATACGAGCCTTCCTTGTCGAACACCGGAGTCCAGGTCGCACCGCTGTTTATCGTCTTCCAAACTCCACCCGAAGCAGCAGCAACGAAATAGCGCGCTGCATTGTTTGGGTCAACAGCAAATCCTATGACGCGACCAGAAGTGAACGCCGGACCAATGGCTCGGAGTTTCAATCCGTTGAAGGTCGGCGACGACATCGGGTCGGCCGGTTTCTTATCGTCGTCCCCTTTCTCCTCTTCCGCCTTCTTGTCGTCCGCCTTCACCGGTTCAGGCGACGCTTGTTGTTTCGCCGCCGCTTCCTTTCGCGCCTTTTCGATTTCGGACTTCTCTACCGCTCTTTCCTCCTGCGCATACGCGGGAAGGGGCAGCAGGATTAGGAAGGAAACTAAGGCGAGATGAACGACGAGACGCGTAGGTCTGAATCTGAGAAGGGCGGAAGGGGCACAGCGAACCATAAGGAAAATGACCTCCTGGAAGCATGGTGTTGGTTTGGCGTTTACGCTCAGAAGACGTGTATGACTTTAGCGATCTCTGGGCGTTGCAGAACGGATGGGATATCTTACCAGACGAAAGCACGACTCAGGGAATAGCCCGAGCGATTTTCTGGGAGCGCGGGCGTCCCGCCGGGTCGGTAGCCCTATCGCGAGTTGCAACCTCTCAAGCGATTTCTGGGAGCGCGGGCGTCCCGCCGGGTCAGTAGCCCTATCCGCGAGTTGCAACCTCTCAAGCGCTTTTCTGGGAGCGCGGGCGTCCCGCCCGCAATGAGCGCGCAGCGCGAACATTCTTACTACTTGGTTGTCTCGACGTTTGTCGTTAACAAGTGAGACGTAACGTTGCTGGATTCCAAGTAATCCGGAATGGCAAGGCCATTCGGAATCAGAGGGTTGTTGACCGCATGCAGATGTCTTCTTCGCGCTAGGCGCTCATTGCGGGCGGGACGCCCGCGCTCCCAGAAAAGCGCTTGAGAGGTTCATCATCTAGTTAAGTTCATCGGCAATTGGTATGCTTCGGATATGTCTACGCCAGGCAAAGACCCGGACAAGTCTTCCCGACTATTTGCGCGCGCGCTTGAACTGCTGCCGGGCGGCGTGAATTCGCCGGTGCGCGCTTTTCGTGGCGTCGGCGGCAGCCCACTGTTCATTCAGAGCGCCAGCGGAGCAACTATCACCGATGTCGACGGTCGCAGTTTCATAGACTATGTCGGTTCGTGGGGGCCGATGATTTTGGGTCATGCGGATGCGGAGATCGTCACAGCCCTGGCGGCGGTCGCTGCGAATGGCACCAGCTTTGGCGCTCCCAACGAACTGGAAATTGAACTCGCTGAAGAAATCATCGCTGCCGTGCCTTCGATCGAGATGGTGCGGATGGTTAACAGCGGCACCGAAGCCACCATGTCTGCCATTAGACTGGCTCGCGGCGTCACCGGTCGCGACAAGCTGGTGAAGTTTGAAGGTTGTTATCATGGCCACGCGGACAGTTTGCTGGTGAAGGCTGGTTCGGGCGTAGCGACACTTGGGCTGCCTGATAGTCCTGGTGTGCCAGCGTCGCTCGCGCAACACACCCTCACCGTTCCCTTCAATGATGCGGCGGCCGTCGAAAATGCTTTCAAAGAACACGCGGACATAGCAGCGATAATCGTCGAGCCTGTGGTCGGGAACATGGGTTGTGTTCCACCGCAGCCGGGCTTCCTGGATGCCCTGCGCGAGCTAGCAACAAGACATGGCGCCTTCCTGATCTTCGACGAAGTGATGACTGGATTTCGCCTTGCTCGCGGCGGCGCCCAGGAACTCTACGGCATAACGCCCGACATAACCTGCCTTGGCAAAATAATCGGCGGCGGCCTGCCAGTCGGCGCATACGGTGGCAGCCGCGAGTTGATGCGCAACATTGCTCCGGTCGGATCGATTTACCAGGCCGGCACGCTCTCGGGAAATCCACTCGCGATGACGGCCGGCCTGTTGACGTTGCGCCGGCTGAAAGACAAGAAGATCTACCTACAACTTGAACAGCGCTCAGCGAAACTCTGCGCGGGGCTGTCACAAGCGGCAGCAGAAGCTGGAATAAAAACAGTTACAAATAGAGTGGGATCCATGTGGACTGGCTTTTTTGCCGAAGAGCCGGTAACAAACTGGGAATCTGCGAACAAGAGCAATCGAGATCTTTACGGCAGATTTTTTCACGCCATGCTTGCTGAAGGGGTTTATCTGGCGCCTTCACAGTTCGAGGCCGCGTTTGTCAGCATCGCACACACAGACGAAGTCATCGAGCAAACGATCCAGGGCGCGCGAAACGCCTTCAAAACTTTGAGGTAGGACATGCATTCCTGCCTGTCCCTCTTAGATAACAAGCGTAGTCGTCAGCAGACGCGAAGCACGGACAGGCAGGAATGCCTGTCCTACTCAGAGCGGAAGCTCGATCACGAATCGAGTGCCTTCCCCAGGGTTGCTCGAAACATTAATCGTCCCGTCATGCTGTTCGACGATCTGTTTCACAATAGCGAGTCCTAACCCCGTCCCGCGCTTCTTGGTTGAAAAGAACGGTTCAAAGATGCGATCGAACGTCGCCTTGTCCATGCCACTTCCCTGATCTGCAATCGTGACTCGTGCTCGCCCTTTGGCAACGCGACCATCACCGTCATCGTCGCTTCCGACAACCGGGATCACTTCGGTTGAGATAATAACGGGCACTTGTTTTGGGCTTGCATCTATCGCATTCGCAATTATGTTGACGAAGACCTGGGTTAGTTGATCAAAATCCCAATGACCGATCAGCTTCTCGCCCACAAGTTTTGTCTCGATCGGAGTTTCTTTTTCCCTGATCTTGTCCGCCACCAGGTCAAGACTGTGCTTGACCAGCTCATGAAGATCCACATTCGTTTGCTCGAGGGCTTTTCGTCGTGAGAACTGCGCAACGTCAACTACCAGCTTGCTCAGGTGTTTAATTCCTCGCTCGACCAGCTCAATCGTGCGCAAGCCTTCTTCATCACTGACGCTGTCGCGCAGCATGGAAACGCCAAGCCGTATGCTGCCGAGCGGATTTCTGATTTCGTGCGCAACCTGCGCAGTCGCCTGGCCCACTGCAGCCAACGACTCCTGTCGCCGTAGGCCGCGCTCAGCCTCGGCAGCCTCGGTTACGTCCACCAGCGTTAGGATTTGCCCGAGCGCCCCATTGATCGCCAGCGGTGACGAATAAACATCAAAAGTCCGTTCCTGTTCGCGCTCATCATCGGCCGGGATATCCCAGCGCCCGCGATACGACGCACGGTCCACCCGAGTAGCAGTCGCCGCCTCCAACAGCTTCAAAGAGGTATCAGGCGCAAACTTTTCGTAAATCGAAGCGCCGATGGTCGCCCTGGGAAAGATTCGGAAGAAAGCGGCATTAGCACTGCGAATACGATCGCCTTCATCAATCGCGGCAACAGCGCTCACCATACCTTCGAGTAGCTGACTGGTGAAGTTGCGTTCCCGGCGGGCTTCCTCCACGCTCTGGCGTAGCTGACCAAAGCGCCGTTGAGTTTCCCAGATCGTTCCTGCAGCTACGAGGGCGCCAAAAATCAGCGCAATTACAGTCCAGGTCCGAACGGATCGCGCGGCTGCCTGCTCGATCGCCTCGCTCTTATGAAAGATCTCGATCTGTTGTTGGTTCGACTCGTCCAGCAACCGGTAGAGTTCCTTGTCGACAACGTCAAACTTTCCGAACCCTTCAAGCGAATACGTGCGCAGATCTTCGGTTGCCTTAGCGTAAGCGACGAGGTCGTTACGAAACTTGTTCAAGACTGGATCACTGGCGAGTGGTGGCTGTTCAAGTTCCCGCAACCGCTGGTTTAATTCGCTTCGCGCAGTATTGAGTCGGATTTCGAACGGAGGTTTCAGTTCGCGGCGTGCGTCTGCTTCTGCTCGGGTTCGGGCTTCGTTATTGAGCTTTGTGACCGCCAGACGAATCTTGAGCAGCAGACTAAGTTTGGCCGCATGCTGCTGTTCCAGATCCAACACCGCGCCGCCAACGTCGTCCATTCGACTGACGCTAAGATAACCAATTACCCCAATCAAGCTGATTAGCAACAGAAAGCCAATAATCAAAGGAATGATCGCCGGTGAAAGCTCGCGCGTCCAAATGCTCTTCGCTTTTGCTACTGACAAAATAGCACTCGCAACATCGGCACGCCGATAGACAGCTGGCTCGGGCTGCGGATTGCCGGGAATAGGCGGCACCGAACCGCCGGACTCTTCACTGACGGCTGATCCGCCATCCCCATCCAGTCGACCAATCTTGTCTTTGTCGCTCATCTACTTACTGCCTGCTGGCTACTGTTTGCTGTCTACTGTTTACTGTCTACTGTCTTACGGCTTCGCATCCATCCAATTGTCGGCAATGCCGACGTCGACAATTAACGGTACATCCAAAGTAACTGCTCCTTCCATTTCCCGCTTCAAAACCTCAGCAACATGTTCGGCTTCAGCGGCTGGTGTTTCAACCAGCAATTCGTCATGAACCTGCATCAGGAGTTGGGCCTCAAGTCCTTCACGCTTGAACTCCTCGTCAACCTTCAGCATCGCGATCTTCACAATGTCGCTAGCCGTGCCCTGAATCGGCATGTTGATAGCCTCGCGCTCGGCAGCCTTGCGAATATTGGCGTTGCGATCACTGATACCGGGAAGCGGACGAATGCGACCATAAATCGATCGGACGTATCCGTGCTCACGCGCTCTTAAAGGCACCTCTTCCATATAACGGCGCACGCCCTTATACGTGT
>JBOGOP010000295.1:0-6853 GCA_050747225.1 Pyrinomonadaceae bacterium | reverse complement strand
TGGTAGAACAGCACTGATGGAGGTTCGATTAAATCAAACGATGATCGAACCACAGGAATCGGCTTTGTTGTGACATGAGGTCAGTACCACCGCGCGGTAGCGGGTGGGTTAGATCGTGTATTTCACGGATATTAATACCTGAAATCCGCTCAGTGGTTTCGAGTCTATACCCACCCGCTACCGCGAGGTGGTACTGACTTCATGCCACTTTGTTAGTGTTAATTAGTAGGACAGACATTCCTGTCTGTCCTTCGTTACCGAAAGCGGACAGGCTGGAAAGCCTGTCCTACATGCGTGGAGACGCCTTATGAAGATCAGACGGCAATTCTTCCTTGCGTTCTTTTTGTTATTTGGCTCAATTTCTACGCTTGGGCAGAATCCCAAGCAGGAGCTTAACGATAGGTTTTGGGAGGCCGTGCGCAAGGGCGATCTGACTGCGACGACGGCACTCCTCGATCAGGGCGCTGACGTAAACGCTAAATTTCGTTACGGCACCACGGCGCTCTTTAAAGCGTCCGAGCGGGGGCACCTCGAGATCGTCAAGCTGCTGCTCGCACGGGGAGCGGATGTTACTGTCAAGGACACTTTTTACGGTGCAACTGCGCTGAACCAGGCGCTCGACACCGATCACAATGAAATTGTGACTCTGCTACTACAGAAATCGCCCACTGAGGCTGGTGATGTTCTGATGACCGGCGTGAGAGGCGGCAAGCCGGCGCTCGTAAAGATCGCCTTAGATAGTGGCAACGTGAAAGCTGAAACACTCACGCCGGCGCTGGTGGTCGCCGCTGACGCTAAAGACAAAGCTGAGATCGTCGAGATGCTGAAGAAGGCCGGCGCAGTACCACCCCCAGCAGTTGATGCGACGCTGCTGCAGTCTTATGTCGGAAAATATAAGGATGAAACTGGGACCGAGATAATGATCACGTTAACTGACGGCAGGCTCTCGGCTGTTCCCACGGGCCAGCGTCCATTCGTTTTGATGGCCCTCGACAACACTAGTTTTAGACCACTGGCTTTCGAAGGAATTGTCATTACCTTTAAGACCGAAGGTGGTAACACTTCGGGTGCGGAGTTGAAACGAGGAACACAAACGTCGCAACTGAAACGCGTGGTGGAAGTCAAACAACCGTAGATCCCTGGTGAAGAAACAGCGGGGGCAAGCCCGCCTTCCTGACCTGAGAGGCTGCGTGATTGCTCGACATAGCCAACTCGGAATGTCGTTCAGTCAGGATCAGGCAGAACTTTAGTAAGCTCGAGGTTAGGAAGGTGGGCTTGCCCCCGCCGTCGTTCACAGGAATTATCTGAGGATTCGGAGGAGATTTCTTGATGAAGCGTCTCGCATTTTTCTTCCCATGTTTATGTCTATGTGCTGTCAGTGTCCACGCGCAAAACTGGCCGCAGTTTCGTGGCCCTGGCGCCGCGGGTGTCGTCGAGGGACGGCCGGCGGTCGTCGCCTGGGACGCGGAGAAGTCAGTAAATACTCGCTGGAAGACGGCGATACCCGGTCTTGGGCATTCCAGTCCTGTAGTCTGGGGCAACAAGATTTTTGTGACCACCGCGGTCACCAGCGGACCAAAGGACGAGACGCGCTACGGACTATATGGCGACGTTGCCCCGGTCAAAGATGACCCTAAACACACCTGGAAGATTTACGCACTCGACAAGCAAACCGGAAAAATTCTCTGGGAGAGAATCGCGTACGAAGGCGTTCCGAAGGTCAAGCGACATCCAAAGTCGACGCATTCCGATTCCACACCCGTGACCGATGGCAAATACCTTGTCGCCCTGTTCGGTGCTCACGGTCTCTATGCCTACGACCTGAACGGCAAACTGCTATGGAAGCAGGACATTGGCATGCTCGATTCCGGTTGGTTCTACGATGCTGATTACCAATGGGAGCACGGCAGTTCTCCGGTCATCTACCGCGACCTCGTTATCGTGCAGGCAGACATTCAGAAAGACTCTTTCATCGCCGCTTACAGTTTGAAGAACGGCAAGCTGGTTTGGAAAACACCGCGCGAGGAAATTTCCTCCTGGGGCACGCCGACGATTTATGAAGGCAAGACGAGGGCTGAGCTGATCACCAACGGCTCGAAAGCCATTCGTGGTTACGATCCGCTGACGGGCAAAGAACTCTGGCGTCTGACTCCCAATTCTGAAGTCACGACACCGACCCCATTTGTGGCGCGCGAACTGATTTACGTCACCAGCGGCTACGCGCCAATCCAGCCCATCTACGCGATCAGACCTGGCGCCACCGGCGATATTTCACTTAAGGAAGGTACAAACTCCAACAGCTTCATTGCCTGGAGTAAACAAAGGGGCGGGCCGTATATGCCGACGCCTTTGGTCTACAACGACATGCTTTATACCTGCTCAAATCAGGGCGTGGTTACGGCTTATAACGCGGACAACGGCGATCGGCTTTATCAGGAGCGCCTTGGTGGCAAGGGCGGAGCGTTCACAGCGTCTCCGGTGGCGTCGGATGGCAAGCTATATCTGGCCAGCGAAGACGGCGACGTTTTCGTAGTGAAGACCGGAACGAAGTATGAACTGCTCGCCACAAATAAGGTTGGCGAAGTGATGATGGCCAGTCCGGCCATCTCGGATGGGTTGATCATCGTGCGCGGACTTAACCACATCTTTGCATTTGGCAACGCAGCGACGGCGCAGACGAAAGCCGGCAATTGATCGGTCGAACAGTTGCCTGAGCGCCAGGGGCGCGGAATGTAGCAGCCTGGGGCAACGCCCCAGGGAGATGGCTTTGGAAAGTAAGGAGCGCTGAAGGCGCGGCATCCCAAATGACAGCACGGAAACTTTCGCGCTTTCAGCGCTTCACAATTGCAAATAAGCGGTCCTGGGGCGTTGCCCCGGGCTTTTGCATTTCGCGCCTTTGGCGCTGAGGAAAACGAAAAATGAAACTTTTTGGACGCATCGGTATCGCATTTGCCATCGCCCTGTTTGTCGTCAGTTCTGCCCAGGCACGCACCAACGCGAGTTGGCCGCAATGGCGCGGCCCATCAGGACAAGGCACCTCCGACGAAAAGAACCTTCCGACGCAGTGGAGCGCCAATATGAATATCAAGTGGAAGACGTCGATTGCCGGTCGCGGACACTCGTCACCCATTGTTTGGGGCAACAAGATCTTTCTGACAACTGCGATCGAAGGCGCGCTCGTGCCGGGAGCAAAGGCAGTGAAGCACATGTATCCCGAGGGCGAGTTTCTCCATCCTGACAGCGTCGGCGCCGATCACAAACATCTTTTCAAAGTTATCTGTCTCGATCGTCAGACAGGAAAAATTCTGTGGGAGCAGACCGCCTTTGAGGGTACGCCCTATGACGACCGGCATCGTAAGAGCTCCTTCGCCGCTGCCACTCCCGCCACCGACGGCAAGTATGTTTATGCCTACTTCGGCACGGAAGGTCTCTATGCCTACGACATGAAAGGCAAGCTCGCGTGGAAAGTTGATCTCGGCAAAATCGGGACGGTTGGAATGGGCACCGGCACTTCACCGATACTTCACGAGAACCTGGTTATCGTCCAATGCGATGAAGAATTCGGTGAGGGCTCGTTCATCGTTGGAGTTGAGAAGAAGACCGGCAAGGAAGTTTGGCGGACACCGCGAAAGAAGATAGAAGTCAGTTGGTCGACTCCGCTGCTTGTACGCACGGCCAGGCGCGCAGAACTCATTACCAGCGGCAACGAAGCCATCGTTGCTTATGATCCGGCTACAGGTAAGGAGTTGTGGCGTCACAAGGGGGTGGATAGCAACGCCATTCCGTCGCCGGTGGCCAATAGCGAGTTGGTCTTCGTCTCAGCGGGCTTCCCGGCGAAAATCGCAATGGCCATTACGCTGGGAGGCGCCGGCGATCTCATGGACAAGGTTGTTTGGAAATATGAGAAGGGTACGGCGTACGTTCCGTCTCCGATTCTATACGGCGACTATCTCTACCTGACCACCGACCGTGGAATCCTAACCTGCCTCGATGCCCGGACCGGGGAAGTGAAGTATGAAGGGGGTCGCGTCCCGGTGCCTGCAACATTTACCGCGTCGCCCATCGCGTTTGAAGGAAAGATTCTCATGACCAGTGAAGATGGCGACACCTTCGTGATCAAAGCCGGACCAAAGCACGAAATACTCGCGACTAACACGGTAGGTGAACCGGTTTATGCATCACCCGCGGTCGCTGATGGAAATATCTTTATCCGTGGAGAGAAGAACCTTTACTGCATCGGTGATTGACACGAAATAACGAGCGGGGGTAAACGACCCTTCCCGACCTCAGAGGTTCTCAAGTGAGTAACTTCCTTCCTGGTTGTAAGCTGGCAGTAGGGAATTAACTTGAAACTTGAATAACCTCTCAGGTCAGGAAGGGTGGTTCACGCCCGCTGATTCGTTAGGAACAATTCGCCATTTCAAATCGTCTAATGTTAATAATATCTAGTGTGAAACGTTAAAAGTTTAGAGTTATCAGGCTTCGTTTGCCCGATCACAAACGAACGGGAATCTGGGAGGAATTATTATGTTTGAATCTCAGGAATCGACTCCCTGGCATCAGTCGATCACGTCGTTGTTTGCTGCCTCATTGCTGTTGCCTCCGCTCGGCCTTGTCCTGCTCTGGATACGTCGCCAGACATCCACGAAAAACAAACTCCTTGGCTCAATCTTGATACTGCTGCTTGGCACAGGATATCTCTTCGCTTATAGAGCCTGGAGTAGATCGAGCGCTTACGAAGCACAGTACGCTGCCCTTGAACAGCATCGAGCACAACAGCAACAGGAGGCAGCGGCACAATCTGCAGGCAACGGCCAGGCGCCTGCAGGCGTTGCCACTCAGCAACCCGCAGTCCCTGGTCAACCGGGAGCTGCTCCCGCAGCCGGCACGTCAGCCGAGACTGCCTCCGCCCACGCCTCGCGGAACTATTGGACAAACTTTCGCGGACCCAATCGCGACGGCCGTTACGATGAGATGCAAGTATTGACTCAGTGGCCGGCGCAGGGATTGTCACCGATCTGGAAGCAACCCGCCGGGGTGGGTTATGCCTCGTTTACTATTGCCGACGGCCGGGCTTACACGATCGAACAGCGGCGCCGGCAGGAGGTGGTGGCGGCATACGACGTCAACACCGGACGCGAACTTTGGCTTCAGGGTTGGAACGCCGAATACTCCGACTCGACCGGCGATGGACCCCGTACAACTCCGACCTGGGACGATGGCCGGCTCTATGCGCTCGGTGCTACTGGCGAGTTGCGCTGTCTCGATGCGAAGACAGGAGCAGTGAGCTGGGGTAAAAATATTCTCAGTGATAATCAAGCACAGAATCTACCGTGGGCCATGGCCGCTTCGCCTCTCGTTGTTGATGACAAGGTAATCGTGATCCCGGGCGGCTCCGGTGGAAAATCAGTCGTCGCTTATAACAAGCTGACGGGTGCACCGGTGTGGCGATCACAGGACGACCGCGCGGCTTACGTTTCGCCAATGCTTGTTACCCTAAGTGGCCGCCGGCAGGTTCTGGTAGTAAGCGCAGGTCGCGTTTTCGGACTTGCCCCGGAGAACGGCGCGTTGCTCTGGAGTCAATCCTGGGATACCGACATGGGCATCAACGTCTCGCAGCCGATCATAGTCGACAAGAATCGATTCTTCATTTCGTCAGGCTACGGCAAGGGGGCGTCGCTGGTGGAGGTGACGGGCGCGGGAAACAGTTTCACGGCCCGTAACGTCTGGGAAAACATCAACATGAAGAACAAGTTTAATAGCTCGGTGCTTCATGCTGGTTATGTTTATGGCCTGGACGAAGGGATTCTCACTTGCCTTGATGTAAACACGGGCGCACGCAAGTGGAAGGGTGGGCGTTATGGCTATGGTCAGGTAATTCTGGCCAGTGGCCACTTGATCGTGATGAGTGACTCCGGAGAGCTCGCGCTGGTGAAAGCTTCGCCTACGGAATACACAGAAGTTGCCCGCTTTGCCGCGCTACAAGGTCAGACGTGGAACTATCCAGCGATTGCCGGTGGGCGTTTGTTCGTGCGTAATGCGAATGAGATGGCCGCGTATAAGATTGCTGCGGAATAGTTTTGATTCGGCGAATCAGCGCCAAAGGCGCGAAATGCAATAGCCAGGGGCAAGCGAAGCGACGCCCCTGGATCGCATAACCGGAAAACATTTCCTATCCCCAACGGGGCGAAATAGGGTTTCGACATTCCGCGCTTTCAGCGCTCTGTCATCTTTTTCGCTTTCTTACCTGGGCCGATGGCCCAGGCTTTTACATTTCGTGCCTTTGGCGCTTTGTTACTTCCGCAAAAAGATCCGCTTGGCTTCATACGATCCCCTGGGTCCATCCACAAAAGTAGTAACCGTCAGTTCATTCTCACCCGTGAAGCTCCATTTTCTCAGCATTTGAGTAGTGACCGGTCCCTGTGGAGTCTCGTTCGTGACCAATTCCGTCAGGAGAATTCCTTTGCCATCCGGCAGCCACGCCGATGTCCGTTTGCCTTTTGGCTTGGGCGCGTCAGCCGGCGCGTTCGGCGGCGCGGGTGGATTGAAATCGTGCTCTTTCCCATCGAATATGTAAGTGTCATTTAAGGTTCGTTCGCTTCCCGTTTGGATGAGTTTGGTTTCCACTTCGATCTGATCTTCTGATTGCTTGACGGTCATCGTAGAGTCCAGGTCGCGTGGTATGCCGAAACTCCTGTTGCGATCCATAATCCATGCTCCATTGAAGTTAACCTTCGGCACAGCCATGACGGACAAACAAACCGCGAGGCCCACGGCGGCGGCGCTAATAGTTTTGGTCATCTCCATGTCTCCTTCGTTTTGTCAGATCAGTGCTGGACAATTTATCGACTAC
>JBOGOP010000294.1:0-6918 GCA_050747225.1 Pyrinomonadaceae bacterium | reverse complement strand
AGTTAGTGGTGCTCTACGGCGCGCGCACGCCGGACGATTTTTGTTATCGAGATGAGACGGATGGCTGGGAAGACGCGGGAGTGGAGTTGCGCCAGGTTATTTCAAGACCCGACGGACATGACTGGTCAGGTCCGACCGGCTACGTGCAGTCGTTGCTCGATCACGTGCTGCCCAATCTGAGTTCGCCTATTGCACTGATCTGCGGCTCGCAGGAGATGATGGAGCAGACACGAGACCGGCTGGGGCGGATGGGGTTTAAGCCAGATGAGATACTGACGAACTACTAATGCTCGTCAGTCGGATCAGCGGCAGACATGTCAGTGCTTCAGGAATTCAGAGGCCTTCACACACTTCGCTTTGCAGTACCGCTGAATCGCTTTGAAGTCTTGCCAGTTCTCGGTAACCACCGTTGCTTTCCATCGGCGTGCGCTGACCGCTATCAACACGTCCAACGCCATGCGTTGCGAGGCGCCGGGATGAAGCCGTTTCAACTTCCCTCCCTGACTTCGCCTGCGGTCCTGTGTCACTAAGTAAAGGACCTTGCCGGCGAAAAGCCAATCGTCTTCATTGGGAGTCATTAGGCAACTGTTTTCGTCGTATTTACGAAACAACTGCTCATAGGCTTTGCGCTGAGATTCATCTCGCGCACCCGCCATTAGTTCCGTTAACACAACTGCCGACCAAAGAAAGTTGCCAAACTTAACTGGTAGCAGCTTTGGCCTTCTTGAGATGATAACTGACGTGTCGTAGGTGAAGTGCGGCATTAGGAAGAGTGACGCGGGTGGTGATTATCGTAAGCCATCTGAAAGGCTCGTAAGGTCAGCGCTTCCATCTCTGCGTGCCGTTTCTTTCGCTCTTCAGCAGTCTCGCCAGGTATGGTTCGAGGTCGTTCGTAACGTACTCCATTCGCTTTGACGCGTTTTCCCTTCGAGGAAAATGAAGTCGACGCCTTGCCACGCTTCGGTTGCTCTAGTACGCGACGTCGTGTTGACTTCGTCGAAACTGTTTTCTTTTTCGATGGCATAGAGTTACGTTTGCCCGCATATAGATTGTTTACAAAGTTGTAAGCAGTGGTCAAGTCGAATCGAGCCGGGTCTTCCATCAGTTTCTTGCAAGATTTCATGTGCGAGCCTTCCCGCATGATTGGTTGCTACGCTATCATTCCGCCGCCACGTTTCGAGGAGAATCATATGCACATTGCGTACAAAGCTCGACGCCGTCATCTAGCCTTATTTCAACCCTTCATTATCGGCGTTGCATTCATCTCTACTGCACTTGTAAATCCCTCGTCTAGCGTTTGCGCACAAGGCGTCGGCGGCAAGGTGCCGCTGACGCACGAGACCATGTGGATGATGAAGCGCGTCGGCGCGCCGTTGCCCAGTCCTGACGGCAAGTGGGTCGTCTTTTCGTTAGTCGAACCCGCTTACGACGAGAAGGATCAGATTTCCGATCTTTGGATTGTCCCGACGGATGCGAGCGCAAAGCCGCGGCGGTTGACGTTCAGCAAAGGCGGCGAGAGCGGCATGGCCTGGAGTCCTGACAGCCAGCAGCTGGCGTTTTCCGCAAAACGCGAGGGCGACGATGCCAGTCAGATTTATGTGCTTAACATCGCCGACGGTGGCGAGGCAGTGCGCGTTACGTCGCTTTCCACCGGCGCGCGTTCGCCGCAATGGCGGCCTGATGGCAAGGCGCTACTCTTCACCAGCACAGTTTTTCCTGGCGCCGCCAACGAAGAAGCCAACAAGAAAATCGCTGCTGAACGCAAAGCGCTGAAATACCGGGCCCGTGTTTATGACAAGTTTCCCATACGAAACTGGGACAAGTGGGTTGAAGACACGCAGGCACATTTGTTTGTTCAGGGCCTTGAGCCGAACGAGAAAGCTAAAGACCTTTTGGCGGCAACGAAACTTGTTTCCGAACGGGGCTTCGCGGGTCGCGTCCAGGACTCCGGTGAAGAATTCGAAGCCGTCTGGACTCCCGACGGCGAGTCGATCATCTTCGTCGCGACCACCAATAGAGACACGGCCGCCTACTCCACAACTAACTCCGCACTCTTCAAAGTTTCAGCCGCAGGCGGCGAGCCACAGCAGCTTACGAGCGGCGGCGATAGTTTCACCCACCCAGTTTTTCGTCCCGATGGCAAAGCCCTCTACGCGGTATTCACCGTAGAGGCCAACGGCAAAGTCTATAACTTGAATCGCCTGGCTAAGTTTTCGTGGCCGAATTTGGATAAACCAGTCATCCTTACTTCAAACTGGGATCGCTCGGTCGGCAGTTTCGCATTTACGCCAGACAGCAAATCCATTTACCTGACAGCCGAAGAGGCCGGCAACGAAAAGCTTTTTACTATGCCGGCAGAGGGCGGCGACGTAACTCTGGCGATGGATATGGTGCGCGGCGTCTACACCGGACTGAAAATTCCGGCGCGCGCAGCGTCGACAATGCTCATCGCCAATTGGGAAAGCGCAATGAACCCGCCGGAAGTTTTCCGACTTGATCTGAAATCGAAAACGCAGGCGCCCCTCACAAACTTCAATTCGGATCAGGTGTCTAAGATCGACTGGCAGCCAGTGCGACATTTCTGGTTCACGAGCAAAGCAGGGAAGCGAATTCATAACATGATTGCTCTGCCGCCAAACTTCGACGAAAACAAAAAGTATCCGCTGTTTGTAGTAATGCATGGTGGTCCCAACAGCATGTGGCGAGACAACTGGGGCCTGCGCTGGAACTACTACCTGCTGGCGCGTCCGGGTTACGTTGTTCTGCTGACCAACTACTCAGGCTCGACCGGGTTCGGCGAAAAGTTTGCGCAAAGTATTCAGGGCGATCCATTCGCTGGGCCGGGAAACGAAATCAACGAAGGAGCAGACGAGGCGATTCGTCTCTATCGCTTCGTTGATGGCACGCGTCAGGCGGCTGCCGGCGCCAGCTACGGCGGGCACCTGGCAAACTGGTTGCAAGCTACCACCACACGCTACAAGTGTCTGATCAGCCATGCCGGTTTGATCAATCTCGAGTCTCAATGGGGCACCAGCGACACGATCTATAGTCGTGAGCTAAACAACGGTGGCCCGGTCTGGGAACAGGGGCCGATCTGGCGCGAACAGAATCCCATTCGCTTTGCCAAAAACTTTCGCACGCCGATCCTGCTTTCAGTCGGTGAAAACGATTTCCGCGTGCCCCTCAATCAAACGCTCGAAAATTGGAGCGTATTACAGCGCCTGCGCATTCCCAGCCGGTTGATTGTCTGGCCGGAAGAAAATCACTGGATTTCCAAAGGCGAAGACAGCCGCTACTGGTATCAGGAGGTTTACGGCTGGCTCAAGAAATATCTGGGAGACGCAACAACTCCAGTGGCTGATTGAATGTGGTAGCGAATTGAATGGCGCATGGGTTCTTCACGCCTGAGGTATTCTCACGATGAAATTCGGCTACGTTTTCCTGGTGTCGTACTGGACAATTCTGGTAGCAGAACTGATAGGCGATAAGTCGATCTACACGGTGGCGTCGCTGTCGCTCAGATTCCGGGCCAGAGTAATGCTTTCAGGGATGTTTCTGGCGTTTGGCGGCAAGATGCTGGTGGCGGTGTTGGCTGGCCAGCTCCTCGTCCAAATACCGCCGCGCTGGACCGCGATCCTGAGCACGCTAATTTTCTTTACTTCAGCAGTTTTGATCTGGTTCAAGAAACCAAAGCCGATTGCCGATCCGGATGCCCCCAGGTTGAATTGGTCCCGCGCGGTGTTCGTTCCTTTCGCGGCGCTGTTTCTAACTGAGTGGTGCGACCCCGGTCAAATTACCGCCGTCGCGCTGACTGCTCAGTCGCAGTTACCGCTGGCAACCTGGCTCGGTGGAACACTGGCGATGATGACGAAAGGGAGTCTGGCGATCTTGCTTGGCCTGAAACTCAGAGACCGCATTCCCGAAAAGGGCCTGCGAACCCTGGCGACTGCTTCGTGCTGCATACTCGGTGTGATCTCGTTCCACGGTGTCTTCGTCCATTAGGGTTAGAGCTACCGGGTGGTGGCCGT
The DNA here is from genome assembly GCA_050747225.1 of Pyrinomonadaceae bacterium. Classification (GTDB taxonomy): domain Bacteria; phylum Acidobacteriota; class Blastocatellia; order Pyrinomonadales; family Pyrinomonadaceae; genus PSRF01. The sequence goes on along the minus strand of JBOGOP010000294.1, from coordinate 2,890 downwards.
ACATGTGGGTTCGCGCATTAACTGAAAATGCCGCCACGTAAAGTCAACAACCTACGGGCGACCTTCGGTCACTAAGTGAAATTTTGTTTTGGCACTAACGTGAGAATTTCCTACAGTTTTCAGGCATAACTTGAAAGTCTCCCTTAGTTGTTTACCCTTGATTCCCAGGATCAAATCCGGCCTACAAAACATCGATGAGGCTTACACGAATGTTCAGTGAATTAGTGGGAAGAAAAGGGGCCATGTTAGGCGTGCTTCAGAACTTTTTTGCGTGCGCTGAACGGGTAAGGGTTCATTTTTGGGCAATTCGCTATTCGGTTTCTATGTCTCCGATCTCTTCAACAACAACGGGAACGCCTTGGACCGAAGAAGGAATTTTTTTCCGACTCTCTTCGGCCATCTCATAGTTAACATTAACCCTGACACAAGGTTCACCTTCTTCATTCCAGGTGATTCCAATACCGTTCACACCTTGTACTTCGCTTAAGATTTTCTTCGCCACTTCCTTAGCTTGAAGAGCGGCGCCCATCGTTACCATATATTAATCCAACCACGAAAGTTCCATTGTGTCCAAAATGGTTGTCATGTTGCCACTGTAGCTTACCCCTATTGTTCTTTGCTGAAGCTTTTTTACGCCTCCAGCAAAATGTAATCCAACTGCCCACAGTCCGTTTTTGGTGAATACTAGGCTGCCCGAATCCCCAGGCCTGCTAAAAGGCGTTTTGTTCGACTTCCAATTGATTTCAATCACGTTGTCGAAGACTACGTTTCCTATAGACGTTTTTACCGTTACATTATCCAGCGCGACCGCACCTACGCGGCCTTCCGTAAGACCGGTAGTTCGCCCAATTTTACAAACAGAGGAGTCGGTACGCAGCAGGTCAATCAAGTGCTCCGCGGACTCAACCTGTCTAATCATCTTACCTTCCATAGGGAAGCGCAAGCCAACTGGAATCCTGTTTGACTCATGCGACACACCCTTCTTCAGAGTGGCAACTGCCGCGTCAATCGAGTCTCTCGCATTCTTATTGATGACACAATAATTCGAAAGAAATGCGATCTCAGTTCTCGCCTGAATGAACTTTTGGTCAGGACGGCCAGGCTGGTAAATCGCGTCCTTGAGAGCGGCTGCTCCCATTAGTGCTAGCACGTGATTATTACTCAAAATGCACTCCTTGCCGTCACTGTCGGATACAAAAGCTCCCAAGGTTCCGGCCCCATCCTCAGCATGCCCTATTGACAGCCCAATGTGAATTGGTTCGTCGTTGTTTACATCCTTTCGGTGGGTCAAACCCTTGTGGCCCGCAACATTCAAGACGGCCCTCTGGGAAGGAATCTCTATTGATGGCACCACTTCAATATTCGCTTCCTGTCTCGCTTTTTCCTTGAAGTCTTCAGCCAATTGATAAGCTGCACCATCAGGACGTTGCACTCGAAGCTCCAGCCGGTATGAACCTTTTTGGCGTTGGGAGTAGCCCACCGCCAAACGACTTTCAACATAAGGATTTACCAACCCCTGTGTTTGTGCAACCGCACCTCGTTGTTGCCCTGATCGCGACCAAAGAGTCTTCAGAACTTCGTTCTTCAGCTCCAGTACCGATTCTTTTCTCATGTCTCTCCTCCAATGACTGGGATTTTCATTGTGCGATTGAAGCCGTTCCACCACTCTTCTGTTTGGCAGACGACAGAATTGATTCAGTGTCCAAGCTCCGAAAGCATCTTGCTCTTGAGAACTTGTGCTTCTCAGAGGGTGAACGACCTAAAAAGAAACTGGTTTAGACTTACTCAGAATCAACACGGCTGGGACAGCAAGTGCGCGAGGAAGCAATGGCTCGGAGAACTCAGCCAGTCGTGAGAGCGTTGGAAACATATTGCAGGCGCCTCCCAAAGTCAAATCTCTCGCATGTGTGTCGCATGTGTGAGTCTGTCAAAGAAAACGCAGCCTGGGAAAGGATGTGCCTAAGTAGCCGAGTACGACGAGCTTGGTGGATGGGTCGACCGCGGGCAGTTTCTGCTGCATTCATCGACGAACGTGTGGGTTCGGGCATTAAGTGAAAATGCCCCTCATTGGAATCAATAACTTACGGATGGCGTTCGGTCATTAAATGAGAATAGAGTCCGGCATAATGTGAGAAATTCCTACAGTTTTCGTGCATAACTTGAAAGTCCGCACGCGCTTATCGCCCTGTTAACTTGTGCCCAGATCCGGAAACGGAAGATTCTTCAGGTTAAGACCAGGCTAGACTTAAGGGACAGAGCATCGGTACTCTTAATTTTACTTCGAGGGGTCAACTGGTTTGCCATCAACTGTGAACTTCGTCTGCTGAACTTCCTCTGTGAGCCGTCGCTTCCAACCCTCTGTTGTCTTAATCCACGTGTCCCGATGGATGACATTGGCCTCGACCTTATGAGGATTGCCGTCTCGCCGCATTTGAATTCTCTTGTCCTTCTGTTCAACAAGGACGATTACGTCTTCACCGTTCACCGTTATCCCCAGGACTCTATAGCCAAAACTGATCTGGCGAACCAGTTGCCCAGACGTGAAGTAACGGGTCATTGCTTGCTCGAGTTGCTTCCGACTCAAAGTATTCCCATTAAGTAATTTCACGGAGTAATCCGGGGTATTAAACTCCATGATGGCTTTAACGTCTCTCTTATTACCTATCTCAACCTGTTTGGCGTACAAAGCCTTGATCTCTCTCTTTAGGCGTTTGTTATCTCCGCCGAAGGCCGACGTGATTGAAACTATGACCACGCACGACACTAGTAAGACAGACTTTGATCTCTTCATGGCGGAAATCCTTTAGAGGAAGTGCGGGCCGCCTAATGTGACCCCAGCACTTCGATGATTACAATGACCAAATCAGGGGTTATAGACTCGCTCTAACTC
>JBOGOP010000293.1:0-6981 GCA_050747225.1 Pyrinomonadaceae bacterium | reverse complement strand
GGGCATTCACGATCAGGGTGCGCGAGTCAGGTAAACCTGGTTGCTTAAAAGTCGCCGGGACAAGCTGTTCACTCTTACGCCAAACCCCAAGCAGCTGGCGCAACGCGCGCATCGCGCGATTGGTTTGAATGCCGCCAATGATCGTCAACGTGGCATTGTTTGGGCTAAGAAATCGATCTCGCGCAAGCATCAGGTCAGCTCGTTGGACTCGCTCCAGCGACTCGACACTGCCACCGGAAGGACGCCCGTAGGGAAAGTCTCCAAACAGACGTCTGGCGATAGCCCGATCGGCCAGCATCGTCGGCGAGATTCCGGTTTCTTTTAGAACCTTTATGCGGCCATCACGAACCTTGGCCAGGTTTTCTGGTGTCAACTGTGTCGTGACCAGCGCTGTTCGCAGGATTTCAACTATGCGCTCAAAATCGTGAGCACGCCCCTGCATGGTGACTGTCAAGCAATCGTAATCGACCGAGACATTCAACCGACCCTGCATCTCAGTAAAGTATTCGCGCGCGGTGGAGTCGGGAAACAGAATGTCGCCCAGCAGTGCCATGCTGCCTTCCTTGCCTGCGAGGTCGAAAGCTGCACCACTATGCAAGCGAAGCTTGAGCAAGACATCCTGGTCGCCCGGACGAGACCAAATCAATACGCGCAGGCCGTTGAGGAGCCGGGCGTGTTCGGGTTCCATTGGAACTTGGGCGGGAACTGACGCGACCGAGGCATGAATCAGACCGAAGCAGCAAGCTGCCATAACGGCCTTTTTGAGGAAACTGGTCAAAGCAGCTGCATTCATAAGTCTTGGGGGCTGGGCGCGCCGATAAGTTTTACACAAATTCGGATCTACTTGCAGGAGAGCAAACATCTTAGATGTCTGATATTTAGTCGTCAACCGTTTGGCTTCTGAATGCATCCAACGCCTTGGTTTGAGTGGTATTGACCACATTCGGCTGCCTGAGCAAACAAATATTGCAAACAATTCGCCTCATGCGAGGAGAATTTTTGTGTGTAGGCAGCACAGAAGCATGGAGTTTGAAGGAAGCGCGTATCTTTTAGCCGTTCGTCGGTAATACCAAGTAGGAAGCGATTCCTGCAGAATCGAGTGCCGATTGCCAGATAGAGATACAGACGAACTTTTGCTTGCAAGGGCAGGAGCTGGTAACCCGGCGGCTTTCATTCAGTTGTATGAACGGCACCGTGCCGCGATTTTTCGCTTCTCTTACAGGCTTTCAGGAAGCGTCGAGGAAGCTGAAGACATAACCCACGACTGCTTCCTGAGTTTGATAAGGAAGCCAGGGAACTTCCAACCCGGCCGAGCATCCTTGCGCACCTATTTACTGTCGGCGGCGCGCAATCTTTGGATGAAGCACTTAAGGGGTTCGGGCAGGGAATCGGCGGTGGACGAATTTGATGAGAACCACTTCATCTCCCAGGACAAGGAACCTCTGGATCGTTTGCTCGACGACGAACTGTCTGTGAAGGTGCGGGAGGCGGTCTCGAGTTTGCCACCATTGCAGAGGGAGGCTCTGGTGCTGTTTGAGTATGAGGGGCTGGCGCTAAGCGAAATCGCCAGCATTATCGGCACCGACGTAGGCGCAGTAAAGTCTCGCTTATACCGGGCAAGGGAGGGACTAAGAAATATTCTCCGTCCTTACCTGGAGACCAATCGGGAATTGAATACTAGTCGGGAAATTGTTACTTTGGAGCGGGCTTGAGATGAGCACCATGGGGCCGGAAGGGCCAGAAAAAAACTTTGTTTCGGAGGGTGAGCTTAAGAGTTTGCTCGAGCGCTGGATTGCTCCCCAGCCCTCGAAAACTCTCGATCAACGCATCGCAAACAGTTATCATAGGGAGATGGGAAGCGCAGACCCGGCGAAAACTGCGGCAAAGTTCCCCCACAGCCAACACGAGGTAGTAAAGATGAAGTTTTGTTCGACATGCAAGGAAGAGTTCGCGGACAAGTTTGGTTTCTGTCCTGTGGATGGAACTCCTCTAAATGTGCTTGTCTCTGAGACGAAAGAGAACCTGGACAATTCGGCTTGGGACGATGCGCCAAGTGCCAACATTCTAAGTGACAGCGTTCCAGTCGGACCAGGCGATGTAAGCGAGCCGGTTTTGGCTGGTGCAGGTTCAATGGCACTTGTACAGCGGGGCGAGTATCACCTGACAATGCTCAATGATTCGGGCCTGGTGGGCAGACTGGCTAAAGAAGTTGCGGACGTCGCCCATGAGTATCAGCTAACCTGGCCGGAGTTTAAGCGTGACCCATTCGGATTCACGAAGCGTTCAGTGGTTGGCTACGGTCAAATGGCCTCGAAGTTCTTTGGAAATCGCAACGTTGCCGCCGGCCTGATCGTGGCCGTCATTGCGCTGCTGGGTTTAGTCGGAATTATGGCTTTACTTGATCGCGCACAGCCTGGAGGTATCTCCAAGACCGGCTTCATAACGTTTGCCGTCATTGCCATTGTGATCCTGGCAGCTATGTTCATAGTCTGGCTTAGCAAGAGCCGGAGCGGTGCGGTACTGGGAGCCCCGGAAGGGGAATCCAACAACGCAGTTTTTGGGATGGTGGCGGCGTTTTCGTTCTTCCTTATTTTGATCGGAGGTGGCGTTCTCTATAACGTTATTTACAACATCTGGCAAAAGCAGATAGAAGAAAAGCGGGCTGAGGAGTTAGTTGTTCAGCAATTCATAGACATTCCAAACGAACAGCCGACGCCTGACACAGGCACCGCCGGCCTAAGCAAAGGCAAGGGCGGCGGAAGTAAGCCCAAGCAAGAGAAGGCAGGCGGCGGCGGCGGCGGCGGACGTCAGGAAGAAAAACCGGCTTCGTTTGGCAAAACTCCACAAGCTTCGTTGACGGTTCCGCAAGTGGTTGCACCTGATCCGCATCCGCCGACCATCAAGAACCCTGCGTTGCCGGTTGCGGCAACCCTGGTGGCGGATCCGATGTTGATTCCACCCGATGCGCGCAATCTTAACTACGGACTGCGCGACTCCAAGAGCACTGACCCGTCTTCGGGTCCTGGCACTGGTAACGGCATGGGAACGGGCACTGGAGGCGGAATGGGTCCCGGTGAAGGCGGCGGCTATGGTCCGGGTCGTGGTGGCAACATTGGAGGCGGTGACCGTCACGATGGTGGCGGTGGTGCGGGAGGCCCTGGAGGTGGTGGAGGACCATTCAGTCCTAAAGATGTGACTACAAAAGCTCGTGTTCTTTCTAAACCGGAGCCGCAATACACGGAAGAAGCGCGAAAGAATCAGGTAACCGGGACGGTGATATTGCGAGCCGTGTTCAGTTCCACCGGACAGGTTACCAACATCAGCGCTCGCGCCGGGTTGCCCTACGGCCTAACCGAACGAGCAATCGCCGCCGCGCGTCAAATCAAGTTTACTCCAGCTACCAAGGATGGACGCCCGGTCTCGATGTACATCCAACTGGAATATAACTTCAACCTTTACTAAGGCCACTCTTAATGATTGAAGGGCGCCGATTGATTCAGTCGGCGCCCCTTTTCTTTTGGAGTGCGGTGACCTGTCACCGCTTTGGTCCAGGGCGACTTGGCGCCCTATTTTGCAATTGTTTCCAGCTAACCGTGGCCGCGACAGGTTGCGACCGGCGAAAGCGGCGACAGGTGGCCGCACTCCAGGGAGTTGTCGTACCTCGCTAAGAATTCAGCCGTTCGACGAAACGTCTGATTCGAGTGACACCCTCGACCAGTTGCTCCATCGACGTTGCATATGAAATCCGCAGGTAGCCCTCAGAACCAAAAGCAGCGCCGTCGGTAACGACCGTGTGTTCCTCCGTCAGCAATCGGAAAGCGAAATCAGCTGAGGTTTTTACTTCGTCATTGAGACATTCGCGCACGCTCGGAAAAGCATAGAAGGCGCCTTCAGGCTCATTACAACTAAGCCGAGGAATTTCTCGCAACGCAGCTAGCAGCCAGGCTCGCCGCGCCGTGTACTCCGCCAACATTGCCCCCACCGATTCCTGCGGACCCTTAAGCGCCTCGATGGCGGCATACTGCGCTATCGAATTGGGATTGCTCGTCGAGTGACCCTGTACCTTCAGCATCTCGCGCATCCAGTCGCGGGGAGCCAGTGCGTAGCCGATGCGCCAGCCAGTCATCGCATATGTCTTTGAAAACGAGCCGGCAATGCAGAGCCCAGCGCGAAGTTCAGCAGGCAGACTGGCGGCACTGAACACTTGCGCCGGCGGATAAACGAAACGCAGATAGCATTCGTCTGTGATCACACAGATGCCACGTTCAACCAGCAATTCCATGATCTTTTGAAACTCAGCCGGTGGGATAACCCTGCCGGAGGGATTGCAAGGTGAATTGAGGATGACGAGTTTGGTTTTCGGCGTTAAGGCAGCCGCCACCTGGTCAGCGCTCAAAACAAAACCGGTCTCCTCGGTCTCGATGAAAACGGGAACACCGCCTGCAAAAATGACAACCTCGGGAAAGGTTACCCAGTAAGGCTTCGCCATTAACACTTCGTCGCCCGGATTAATCAAACTCACGACTGCATTGAAAATCGCCTGCTTGCCGCCTGAGCTCGCCATCACCTCGTTGCGTTCGTAATTTGCGCCGAAGGTGCCTGCATAGAAATCAATAATCGACTGCTGCAGCTCGCGCGTGCCGCCGGTGGAGGTGTATTTCGTTTTGCCCGCCCGCATGGCTTCCGCAGCCGCGCGCTTGATATTGTCGGGGGTATCGAAATCCGGTTCGCCGGCGCCGAAGTCCACGACGTTGGCGCCTTCAGCACGCAGAGCCTCGGCTGCCTGCATCGCCGCAAGCGTGGACGACGCCTGCATCTTGGCTACATTAAGGGAAGGCTGAAATTGAGCAACTGCTCGTTTGGTGGTCATGATTTCGTGATGCGATAAGTGGTTGAAACGGATCCGGGAATGTAGTTAGCTTTTCTTAACTTTCTCTTTCATGCGCTCCTCAACGAGCGGCGGAACGAGTCCATCCAGTTCTCCGCCCAGTTGGAAGACCTCTTTTACCAGCCGCGAACTGACATACGAGTAAGTCTCCGCAGGCATCATGAATACAGTCTCGATGCTCGGTTCCAGTCTGCGATTCATCAAGGCCATCTGCAATTCGTATTCGTAATCTGAAATTGCTCTGATGCCTCGCACAATGGCATTCGCTTTTTGCGCGACAGCATAGTGGACTAAAAGTCCTTCAAAATCATCTACCCGTAACAGGCAATTGCGCTGCTCGATTGTCTTGAGCACTTGCTCGAGCATCTCGCGGCGTTCGTCGATCGAGAAGAACGGCTGCTTGTCCGGGTTAACCAGAATAGCAATGATGATTTCGTCGAAGAGTTTGCAACCGCGCTCGATAATGTCCAGGTGACCGTTGGTAACCGGATCGAATGAACCGGGATAGATGGCGCGCCGCATGGACAGGGATGGTAAAGGGTAAATGGCAAATGGTAAATAGGGAACAGCAGATCGGGAGTGTCTTGTTTGGGAAAATGACGAACGATCCACTAACCAACACGAAGTTACACTAAACCTGATTCCCGATATTTCGCGTCATTTCGTGGATCGTCTTCACCTGACCTGGCGAAGATCAATCAGGACACCGGCTTCTTTGTACTCACATCATTGCGTGCAAAATTTGTTGTAACTCCTTCAAAGTCTACCCCATTGAGTTCCGTTGCCAGCATCCGTTGAGCGGTAGTAACATCAAGAGGTTTAGGGAGTGAATATGGTTCAGACAATTCCGCCACCTTCAGAAATAGTCGCGCCGTCTCTCACCCTGGACCTGACCAGCATCCGCTTGACGCCTGAACAGTTTTGGCAAGTCTGCCGAGACAATCGAGACCTTCGTCTTGAGTTAACGTCAAATGGAGGCCTAATCGCCAAGCCGCCAGCTGGATCAAGAACTGGCTTACGTAACGCTAGTTTGACGCGCCAACTTACAACCTGGGCGAAGAACAATGGCAGCGGCATCGCATTCGATTCCTCGACTGGCTTTACTCTCCCGAATACAGCCGTCCGGTCTCCCGATGCCTCCTGGGTACGACGTGAAAAGTGGGACGCACTTACTGAAGCGGAGCAGGAACGATTCGCTCCTTTGTGCCCTGATTTTGTAACCGAACTCCGATCTGCCAGTGACACTTTGAAATCGTTGCAGGAGAAGATGCAGGAGTATCTTGAAAATGGCGCGCAGCTGGGCTGGCTGGTTGATCCATTTCAACGGCGCGTCTACGTCCACCGGGCTGGCATCGCAGTTGAAGTACTCAGCGATGTTGAGAACGTTTCGGCAGATCCGATCTTACCGGGGTTTGTATTACAGCTAGCTGAGTTGTGGTAACTCGACCGCTCCGGGTCGTGCTTGACAGTACAGGATCGCGATGGTTCAATAACCTTCAGGACAAACGTGGTGAGTTAAGGCGACTTGCGGCCACGTAAAACAAACGGCTAAACAGCTCGGCGAGTCTTTCCCGTAGAGACTAATCGAATAGGCTTTGTAGGAAAGCCCCGCGTTGTTTTAGCGCGGGGCTTTTTTTGTAGGACAGGCATTCCTGCCTGGCCTCACGGATCGCGGCTCAGACAAGAATGTCTGCGCTAATAAACCGGACAGACAAGAATGTCTGTCCTACCAAAGATGAACACTTTTCTCGACACTCTAAAGGAACGCATCGTCGTCTTTGACGGCGCGATGGGCACCAATCTACAGGTCCAAAACCTCACACTCGAGGATTTTGGGGGCCTGAGATTCGAAGGCTGCAACGAGAACCTGCTCGTCACTCGGCCTGACGCTGTCGAGAACGTTCACGTTGCTTTCCTTGATGTCGGCTGCGACGTGATCGAAACGAATTCCTTCAACGGCACACCCGTCGACTTCGCCGAATATGACATTGGTGACAAGGCGTATGACATGAACGTACTTGCCGCCCGTTTGGCTAAGCGCATCGCCGCTGACTACTCAACGAAGGACAAGCCACGCTGGGTTGCGGGTTCAA
>JBOGOP010000292.1:0-6996 GCA_050747225.1 Pyrinomonadaceae bacterium | reverse complement strand
TTCTTCAGCATCTGCAATGGGCCCGGTAGTAACGCCGACCAGGATCGTGCGGTCCTTTAGTCCATCCTGCTTTGAGACGCGGCGATTGCGCGCCATCTCTTGCTCGAGAGATTCGATCAGATCAAGAAAATCGACGTCGAGCTGAGAAGCTATGTTGGGCTGCAGAAAAGCGTAAGGCTTCGGACCGTTTCCGTTTTGCACGTCAACCGCGGCCATCGGCAGCAAGTGCGCGGCGCTCACGAGACCGGGTAAACCGTCGTTCGGGTTTACCTCGATTGCAACCATTAGGTCGAGTCGCAACAAGGCCAGGTCAGTAAGGTCGTCCTGAGTCAAACCCTCGCCCCGAAGGTGAGTGTGCACACAGCGCAAGCCACGGAAGCGATCGACCGCGACACGAATACGTTTGAAGTCGGGAAGCTCGATGCGTCGATTGTCACCAACCATTACGTATTCAACATGCCCACTGCGGTCGATGAGCGCGCCGATTTGTCGCCGTGTCTCGTGTGACAGCTCAGCAAGTTGGCGTGCAAATTCCGAGGTCAGAATCTGATGAGGGGCAATCCGCCTGGTGTAGAGTTTTTCTATGCGGCGAAGCTGATTCGGCTTGAGACCCGCGGTGTTTCCTATTACGTCCTTGATGGTTCTTGCCCTCCAGTCACACAGTTAACCAACCATGACGCGGAAAGTGGATAACGTCCGGAGCCTTCGTCAATTGGATTCGGGTTGAAGTTACGGGAGGAGTGATGCGAGCCGTGGATTTCCGACGCCGGTGTTTTACTCTGGATGTTGCTCTGCGATATCGCTTCGCTTAGTCGCTTGAGCATTACAATATTTTCATTCACTGGGCCTCTTAGTTTAGAAGGTAAGTCCCAACGATTTCCGTAAGAAGCCGCTTATTTGCAGGTCGGATTATACCATAGTGACGAATATGCAACAGGAAAGAAGAGAGGCGAGATCGGGTAGGGTCAAGCGATTTGCTGGGACCGCGGGCGTCTCGCCCGCAATCAGGGCGTTAGCCCGAATAGGAGTTGCTATAGCGATTTCCAAAAGACTGAGCGCCTGACGGCGCCTGTGCGGGCGGGACGCCCGCGGTCCCAGCAAATCGCTTGAGTGTTATCCGGTGTGAGTTAGACACGACTTGAGGCGCGTCGTATGATGAACAGCTTTTGTGCGCCTGAAGATTTCGTGCCGTAGCAAACAACCGGCGCTGCGTTAGTAATAGTGAATGAGTAATGAAGTAAAAATCCTTCGTATCGACCCAATGCTGGCGCTTCCGGGCGCGGAAATATCAATTGACTGCGAAAACCTGGACACCAGCGATCCAACGCTCTGTGCCGTTTGGTTCGGTAGTCAGCGCGCACCCATTGTTGCCTTATCGCCGCGGCGTGTGCTGGCAATCGTGCCCGAGTTGAAACAGAGTGGACTGACTGAGGTAAGCATTGAGAGCAACGCGCAGCGCAGCGAAACTGTAAGTATCGAAGTCGGAAAGCAACTCGCCGAGGACCTCCATCCGGTTGCCAATCCTGCTTACGATCCCGATGACGGCTCACTTTTTGTGACTCGCTCCGGCTCGCGAGGTGAACAGTTACCGGTGACAATCTTCCGCATAGATGTCAGCGGCGAGGTTACGGAGTTCTCTGGCGATATCGCCAACCCAACTGGCATTGCCTTCGACAGCTCCGGACAAATGTTCGTAAGCAGCCGCATGGACGGCGTAGTCTATCGCATCACGCCATTCAAGGAGGCGGTGCCTTTTGCCAGAAATCTTGGCGTTGCCACTGGAATTGCATTCGATCGATCTGACACGATGTATGTGGGTGATCGGACCGGGACAATTTTCAAAGTTAACGGCATTGGAGAAGAAAGCGCCTGGGCACAGCTCGAACCATCAGTCTCTGCCTACCACCTCGCCTTCGCTCCTGACGGGGATCTATATGTAACCGGTCCGACGGTCGCCAGCTTTGATTCCGTCTGGCGGGTAAATCCGATGGGCGACGTTAGCTTGTTCTATAGGGGGCTGGGCCGGCCGCAGGGGCTGGCGTTCGATAGTCTTGGGAACCTATGTGTCGCTGCCTCTTTGCGCGGACGGCGAGGAGTGGTGCGTATTTCTCCGGATGGAAAGGCCGCTCGGATGTTTGTCGCCGGTATGAATCTCGTTGGTCTTGCCTTCAGTGTGACGGGTGACTTGGCAGTGGCTTCGACAGACTCGGTCTACAGTCTGGATTTGTAACTCATTCCCGCCGATACTTGGAGAGCAGCCAGTCTTGAAGTATGGTGAACAGCGGGAAGTTAGTGCGCGCTCGGAGGGAATGTTAATTGGAAAACAGTGCCAATTTGGTCGGCGAGTTTGTTCTAAGCATGGTCGCGTTCCTTTTCTCCGCGTCAGTGCATGAGTCAGCCCACGCATGGACATCCAGCTATTTTGGGGACGACTTGGCGCGCTCTCAGGGCCGGATAAGTCTGAATCCTATAGTTCATATCGATCCGATCGGAACCCTATTGCTACCGGCTATCGCATTCTTCACACATATACCGCTGATCGGCTGGGCAAAGTCCACGCCGGTGAATCCCCTCGCCTGGCGAGATAAACGGGTTGCTAACTTCTGGGTTTCGGCTGCAGGTGTCATCTGCAATTTCATTATGGCAATAATTGCCGGCATCGCGATTCGCTTGCTCTACAGTTTTGGCGTTGTTGATGTCGGCAACGGACACAACTGGTTGATACCCGCAACAAGTGGTTCAATGATTGCCGTGGGCGCTGTTAGTTTGCTTCAGACTTTTTTCGTGATCAATATCATGCTTGGAATCTTCAACCTGCTACCGATTCCGCCACTGGATGGCAGTGGCATTCTTGAAAGCGTGCTTCCCCCAAGCTTTGAGTCTGGGATGGAGCAGTTGCAGCGGTTTGGTTATTTGTTACTAATCATTGCTGTATATACCGGTGTGGTCAGCAAGATTCTGGGATTCTTCTATCCGATCGCGGTGAACTTAGTATTCCTTGGAACAGGCATCAGTTTTGGTTAAATGAAAAGAATTTTTAGTGGAGTACAACCGACGGGCAACGTCCATCTCGGAAACTACCTCGGCGCTTTGCGCAACTGGGTTGAACTACAACACGAATACGAAAGCTTCTTTTGCATAGTCAACCTTCACGCCATCACCACGCGACAGGATCCAAAGCTGCTTGCTGAGAAGACCAGGGAACTAGCCCGGATTTATTTGGCGGTCGGGATTGATCCTAAGCTTTCAACCATATTCGTTCAGTCAGAAGTCGCTGAACATGCGGAACTGACCTGGATTCTTAACTGCATCGCACGCATGTCTGAGCTCGAGCGGATGACGCAGTTTAAAGATAAGGCGCGGAAGAGCGAGAATGTTGCGGTGGGAATGTTTGATTACCCGGTGCTGATGGCGTCCGATATTCTGCTCTACCAGACCGACCTTGTTCCCGTCGGCGAGGATCAGAAACAACACCTTGAACTGACGCGCGATTTGGCCATACGATTCAACCGCGACTATGGCGAAACGTTCCGCGTCCCCGAACCGTTTATTCCCAAGGTTGGCGCGCGCATCATGTCGTTGTCTGATCCCGTTAACAAGATGTCGAAATCAGATGACGACGTTAACGGCTGCGTGCGTCTACTCGATGATGCCGACAGCATTCAGCGCAAGTTTAAGCGCGCGGTGACGGATTCGGGAACAGCGATAAAGTTTGACGCGTCAAGACCTGCGATTACGAATCTCCTGACGATCTTTCAGCTGCTCACCGGAGAGGCGCCTGAGCAGGTGGAGGCGCATTTCACGGGTAAGGGTTATGCGCAACTGAAGCAGGATTTGGCCGACGCTACGGTCGCGTTTCTCGAGCCGCTTCAGAAAAGTGTGCAAGCAATAGACGACAGCGAGTTAACCCGTATTCTGGAACAGGGCGCTCAGAAAGCTCGAGGGATCGCGAGCCAAACGCTCGCCGCGGTGAAAGAGAAGATGGGAATTTGGTAGGGATTAAGTAAATGTCCGATAAGCTTTAGGGAACTGAACGAGTCACGGTTCGCTGGCGTTTAGTTGTTCCGGCTCCGTAGGAGCGAAATATTTATAGCCCGGGCCGACTCATTTGTTCCCTGCGCTCTGTAGGAGCGCGACAAAACTACATTTCGCTCCTACGGAGCTGGAATTGAAACACTACCCGGGAGCTATAAACATTTCGCCTCTCCGAGGCGAGGAGAGCAGTGTCTGTGAAAGACTTAATCAGAGCCTCCTTTAGCTTGTCGCTGTCGCACGAAATCGACAACTGAAGTTTATCGGACAGTAAGCAGGACTTAGATGGACGAAACGTTAGAAACAGGCGCGGCGCAAAAAGCCACCGAGCAACCTGATGAATCGGGTGGCGCGATAGACGTCACGGGTTCTGCGCCGGAAATCGTTCCCGATTACAACACTGACGATCTGAAGATCGTGATGGGTGAGTTTGATGGCCCGCTCGATCTGTTGCTCCATTTGATTCGTCAGGAACAGATCAATATCTACGACATTCCCGTTGCTCGCATAGCCAACGAATACCTTCGCTACTTACAAATCATGCAGGAACTCGATATCGCCGTCGCCGGCGATTTTCTGGTTATGGCTGCAACTCTGATTGAGCTCAAAACCCGAATGCTGCTGCCGCGCGATCCCTTTGCTGCGGCGGAGGAGGAAGACGATCCGCGCAAGGAGCTGGTGGATCAACTGCTTGAGTACCAGAAGTACAAAGCCGCCGCGCAGATGCTCTGGTCGCGCGCCACGGTTGAGCGCGCCGTTTTCAAGCGGGCCGAGATCGAGACTGACAAAAACAATCCGGAGGTCACAGTCGGACTGTTTGATCTCCTGAAGGTGTTCCAGGAGATTCTGACGCGGCACAAAGAAGAAGTGTTGCTGGAGATCGAGCGCGAAGAGATTTCCATGGCGGAGATGCTCGAGCGCCTGCGCAATATGGTGATGTCGGCCGGCGAGGTTAATCTGCGAGTTTTCTTTGAACAAGCGCGCTCACGCCGCGAGCTGGTGGTAGCGTTTCTTTCGGTTCTGGAACTGGTGCGTACTACTGACGTTAGGTTGATTCAGGCCCAAACATTTGGCGACATCGTCGTCAGAGTTGCGAGTTAGTTTCGCTTGTTTTGCGGATTCTCTTTCTCTGTGCCACCTCGGTGTTCTCTGTGTCTCCGTGGTGAATACTTTAGCGGTGGCATCACCACAGAGACACAGAGAACACGGAGACTGCACAGAGAAGTTCTCAGATTATGTCAGCATTAGTTTAGTTGATAACGAAAATGACTGAAGAGAACGAAGACAACAATTTGGAAACGGCGCCGGACGAAGCGGCGCTCAACGAGGAAGCCAGCCGCGAGCTGGAGGCCATGGTCGCTGCGGAAGAGCCGGCTGCAGACGTCGAAGCGTCCGAGGGCTCGGAGACGTACGTTGTTCAAAATGCGGCGGAGCGCAGGGCGATCATTGAAGCCTTGATCTTCGTTTCCGAAGAGCCGCTGAGTGCGAAGATCGTTGCTGACGTGCTACGCGACGACCGCGCGGTAGTTGAAGAGGCACTGGTTGAGCTGGCGAAAGAATTTAACGCTCGCAATGGAGGGCTGCAGCTGCGCGAGGTGGCGGGCGGTTGGCAGTTTGCTACTCGACCCGAATATCACGAACACGTGCGCGCGTATTTGAAGTCGCGGCCCAGCGCCAAGCTGTCAATCGCTTCGTTGGAGACGCTCGCGGTGATTGCTTACAAACAACCGGTCACGGTGCCTGAGATTCTTGAGATACGCGGCGTGCAGTCACCTTCATCAGTGAAGACACTGCTGGACAAGAAACTGATTGTGGCCAAGGGGCGCAAGGACACTGTGGGCCGCCCGATGATGTATGGCACGTCGAAAGAATTCTTAATGCAGTTTGGCTTGAAGGATTTAGGCGAGCTACCAAGCATGGAAGACTTTCAAGATCTGGCGGGAGGCGAAACGTAAACTAAGGAGCAGGAGGCAGGAGCAGTCGGCAGGAATAGAAGTCGTGGCGACGAATGCAGGTTTGTCCTGCTTCCTGCTCCTGCCGACTGGGAATATGCAAGAGAGACTTCAAAAACTGATCGCAGCCGCAGGCATTGCGTCGCGTCGTCACGCGGAACAGTTGATCATTAAGGGCGAAGTGACGGTCAACGGCAAAGTGATTACCGAGCTGGGGACGAAGGCTGATCCAGATGCGGACCACATCAAAGTTCGAGGCAAGCTCATCAACCCATCGTTGCAGCGGCGCGAAAAGGTTTACGTGCTGCTAAACAAACCGAAAGGTTATCTCTCCAGCGTAACTGATCCCGAGGGGCGTCCCACCGTCATGGAGCTGTTGCCGGCGTCGCTCGGCAGGCTTTATCCAGTCGGCCGTCTCGACTTCAACACGGAAGGCCTGTTGCTGCTAACCAACGACGGCGACTTCACCAACTTCATTACGGCCGCTCGTAATAAAGTTGAAAAGGTTTATGAAGGAAAAGTGAAGGGCATTCCCGACGAGAAGGCTATTGAACGTTTGCGGCGAGGGGTGACGCTTGAGGACGGAACTCGCACAGCCCCAGCAAAGATCAGACGAGTCGGCGAGACGGAAAACAACTCGTGGTTTGAGATTCTGCTTCACGAAGGAAAGAACCAGCAGATACGTCGCATGTTTGATCTAATCGGACACTCGGTAATTAAGTTGCGGCGTTCGCGGATTGGGTCGTTGCGAGATGATGATCTGAAACCTAAGCATTGGCGCCGGCTATCGGCGGACGAAGTCAGGCTTCTCCTGCAGAAGCGCCCGACAAGTAAGGCAAAACCCGCGGTCAAGTCCAGCGTGGCCGGTCACAGTTCGCGGCGTCAATGAGGTAGAATAAGCATTCCGGGTTTTGAGGATTCTTTGTTTGGACAGGCATTCCGGCCTGTCAGATCTGACAGGCGGGAATGCCTTTGTTGTGTTTGGTAACCAGGAACCAGAATGGAATTCGAA
>JBOGOP010000291.1:0-7036 GCA_050747225.1 Pyrinomonadaceae bacterium | reverse complement strand
CGTTGGCACTGGCCGGCCTGAGCGGTTGTGTGTTTCAGCCTGCTGAGAAAGTTGTTCCAAACGTCAAAGAGGCAGAAAACACCGTGCCCGGCAAAGCGCTCTTCTTCGCGACAGCTTCCTCGCTCGGCGGCATTGCAACTCCACTTCTCGCCCGCAGTAACGAAGGCCGCCCGACGAAGTTAGAGGGAAATCCCGACCATCCAAACAGTCGCAACGGAAATCCTGATGATCGTGGCTCCAGCGCGACCGACATCTTTTCGCAGGCGTCAGTCTTAAGTCTCTATGATCCTGATCGATCCAATGTTCCGCTGTTCCGCGAAGAGGCGCGCACCTGGGCAACCTTCGTTGGCGAACTGCGCACCGCGCTCGATGAGCAGCGTCCGAAGCAGGGCGCCGGCATTCGGTTTCTGACGGAGACAATCACCTCGCCGACGCTCGCCGCGCAGTTCAAATCCATTCTGTCGGAATTTCCGCAGGCGAAGTGGCACCAGTACGAACCGGTAAACAACGATAACGCGCGCGCCGGAGCCGTGTTGGCTTTTGGTCAGCCGGTCAACACGATCTACGACTTCAGCAAAGCGGATCGGATTCTTTCGCTCGACGCGGATTTTCTTTCCGCGCATCCGGGTTACTTGAAATACGCTCGCGACTTTGCAGCGAGACGACTCCCCCGGCGCTCCGACTTGGTTTTTGACCACTGGTCAGTCCTGGCTTCCAGGGAAATGAACCGGCTCTACGTGATTGAGACCACGCCGACGACTACCGGCGCGGCCGCGGATCATCACTGGGCATTGAAGCCGAGCGAGCTGTCCGCGACCGCGAAATCTGTTGCTTCGCTGGTGACTCTCGCGGACGATTTGAAATCGGGCGTTGTAAAACCGCTGCTCGGAAACGAAGGCCCGCTTACCACTGATTCCGCGAAGCTTAGGGAAGCTGTCGATCACTCGCCTGAATGGACAGCGCTAAGCGAGGACCTTCAACAGCACAAAGGTTCCAGCATCGTGATCGCCGGCAGAGAAGCGCCGTCTGAGGTTCACGTCCTGGCTCATTCGATGAACGCTGCCCTGGGGAATGTCGGCAAGACCGTCTTCTACACCGATCCAGTTGAAGCAAAGTCAGTCGATCAAAGAGCTTCGTTGCAGGAGTTGCTCAAAGACATTGACGACGGCCACGTCGAGATGCTCGTCATCATTGGCGGTAATCCGGTTTACAACACGCCAGCCGATCTTAAGCTCAGCCAGGAGCGGATGTTCCATCCCAATCTGAAGCTGAAGGTCCATCTCAGCCATTATCGAGATGAAACTTCGAACCTTTGTCATTGGCATATTCCGGAGTCGCACTATCTTGAAGCCTGGAGCGACACGCGTTCCTACGATGGCACTGTCTCGATCGTGCAGCCGCTGATCGAGCCGCTCTATCAAAGCAAGAGCGCGCACGAACTGCTTCAGGTGTTCACGCCGCAGTATGACAAGAAGCCTTATGACATCATTCGGGATTACTGGCGAACCCAGCAGTCAGCAAACAGCAATCAGCAGACAGCGAACAGCAAGGGGCAGACAGCGAACAGCAAGGGGCAGACAGCGAACAGCAAGGGGCAGACAGCGGACAGCAAGGGGCAGACGGCGAACAGCAAGGGGCAGGTGGCAGGAGCAGGAGGCAGGCAGCAAGCGCCAGTCTCGGCTGCGACGCCGTCAGCCGACTTCGAAATGTGGTGGCGTAAGTGCGTGCATGATGGATTTATTCCGGGCACGCCGTTACCGACGAAGACTGTTGCGATAAACACCGGTGCCCAGGGTCCGACCGGGACGGCCGCAGTCCCAGCGACAACTAGCCCGCAGCTTCAGTCTGACGGCACATTCGAACTTGTCTTCCGCACCGATCCCACAATCTATGACGGTCGCTTCGCGAACAACGGCTGGTTGCAGGAGTTGCCGAAGCCGCTGTCAAAAATGACCTGGGACAACGCGGCGTTGGTCAGTCCAAATACCGCCAGGCAACTAGGCCTCACGAAAACCATCGGCAAGAAGGGTGGCGACATTTATGTCGACACGATAAAGATCACACATCAGGGCCGAACGATTACTAATGCAGTGCCGACCTGGATCACGCCCGGACAGCCAGATGGCGTGATCACGATTCATCTGGGTTACGGACGTACGCACGTCGGTCGTGTCGGCAAGGATCACGGTTTTGATGCTTATCAAATTCGCACCTCGGATTCACCCTGGTCTGCGACTGGCGTGCAGGTTGAAAAAGCTGCCGAGCAAGCTCTAGTTGCCGTTACCCAACTTCATTTCCTGTTGGAGGATCGCGACTTCAGCAAAGAAGATCGCGATGTGCTGCGCTCGCAAACGCTCGAGGAATATCTCAAAGGCACACCTGCGGGCGAGACGCATGATCCGCCGCCCGACGACACGCTCTACCATCCCGAACTTTTTGACTATCAAAACCAGGGCAACGGGCTGAACTACGCCTGGGGCATGGCGATCGACTTGAACAACTGCATCGGCTGCAACGCCTGCACCATCGCCTGCCAGTCAGAAAACAACATCCCGATTGTTGGCAAGGAGCAAGTAGTTCGCAGTCGCGAGATGCACTGGATCCGCGTCGACACTTACTTCAAAGGCGAAGACGCAAACAAGCCGGAAGCGACAAACTTCATGCCCGTGCCCTGCATGCATTGCGAGAACGCACCGTGCGAGCCGGTGTGCCCGGTGCATGCGACGGTCCACAGCGCGGAAGGCCTCAATGACATGGTCTACAACCGCTGTGTGGGCACGAAGTACTGTTCGAACAACTGTCCCTATAAAGTTCGCCGGTTCAACTTCTTTTTGTATCAGGATTGGGAGCAACCGACTTATCAGTTGATGCGCAACCCTGAAGTGTCGGTGCGCAGCCGTGGCGTGATGGAGAAGTGTACTTACTGTGTGCAGCGCATACAGGGCGCAAAGATCCAGTCGGAGCTGGAAGGAAGAAGGGTGCGCGACGGTGAAATCGTGACGGCCTGTCAGGCAGTCTGCCCGACGGAGGCGATCGTTTTTGGGGACGTGAACGATCCCGACAGCCGCGTTTCAAGGCTGAAAGCGGAGCAGCGAAACTATTCGCTGCTGGGTGAATTGAATACCAAACCGCGTACGACTTATTTGACAGCGCTGAGGAATCCGAACCCGGAGCTTGGCGAGAAGGATTGACCCCTTTTTTGGAGTGCGCCGACCTGTCGGCGCTTCCGCCCGTCGCGACCTGTCGCGACTAAGTTGACTTGAATTCAATTCGCGGTTGGTCGCGTCAAGCCGCCACCGGCCAAAGCGGTGACAGGTCACCGCACTCCAAAGTCGTTGAGCTTGTTGCTCAAATATTTGTAAATGCCGGACCACGAACACAACGAGACTCCGATACACCATACGACAGCTCCGGTAGTCGCTCCGGGGCTGACGTTTGCATCCGTAACGGACAAGATCAGCTCGATCGTCCTGAAGCGAAGCACGCCGATCTGGTGGTTCGTCGGTTTTGCGATCTCGTTTGTCCTTTTCCAGTTGATGCTGCTGACGATCACGCAGCTGCTTTTCGTCGGCATCGGACTTTGGGGCGTCAACATTCCCGTTGCCTGGGGAATGGACATCCTGAATTTTGTCTGGTGGATCGGCATCGGCCACGCCGGCACGTTGATATCCGCAATCCTGTTGCTGCTGCGACAGCAGTGGCGCACGTCCATCAACCGTTTTGCCGAAGCGATGACTTTATTTGCAGTTGCGCAGGCGGGCATGTATCCGATCATGCACCTTGGCCGTCCCTGGCTGGCCTATTGGTTATTTCCCTATCCCAACACGATGGGCATTTGGCCGCAGTTTCGTAGTCCCTTGATGTGGGACGTGTTTGCGGTTTCCACCTACGCCACGGTTTCCGCGCTGTTCTGGTTTGTCGGACTCATTCCTGACTTCGCTACGCTACGCGATCGTTCGCGCAGCAAACCCTTCCAAATGATTTACGGAATGCTGGCGATGGGCTGGCGCGGTTCCGCGCGACACTGGCATCGGTACGAAATGGCATATCTGCTCCTGGCCGGCCTGGCCACCCCACTGGTGCTTTCGGTGCACACGATCGTCAGTTTCGATTTTGCGGTTGGTGTGATTCCGGGCTGGCATGCCACGATGTTTCCCCCTTACTTCGTTGCCGGCGCCATCTATGCGGGCTTCGCGATGGTGCTGCTGCTCACAATTCCACTGCGCTGGGTATTTGGTCTGCAGGGTTTCATCACCATGCGTCACATGCACAACATGGGCAAGGTGATGCTGGCGACTGGTTTGATTGTCGGGTATGGCTACGTGATGGAAGCGTTCTTCGGGTGGTACAGCGGCAATCGTTTCGAACGCTACATGATCTGGAACCGGATGCACGGGCCTTATGCTTACTACTATTGGGCGCTGATTCTTTGCAACATCATCACGCCGCAGTTTCTCTGGATCAAAAAACTTCGGTCGAACCTGCTGGTGCTGTGGCTGATTTCGATCGTCGTCAGCATTGGCATGTGGCTGGAGCGTTTCGTGATTGTCGTAACTAGTTTGCATCGCGACTTCCTGCCTTCGTCGTGGGGCATGTATCAGCCGTCGATGTGGGACTGGACAATGTTTATCGGCACGCTCGGATTTTTCTTTACGCTGTTGTTCCTGTTCATCCGCTTCCTGCCGATGATCTCGATTTTCGAGATGCGCACAATCCTGCCGGAAGCGGAAGTTGAGGAATGAGAAGTAGGAGACAGTAGACAGTAGACAGGAGACAGTAGACAGGAGTGAGTGGCTATTAACAGAAGTGATCGATAAAGAAGGGGTTGCGCGAAACTGAAAAATTCCCTCGAAGAAGTTGAACTAATGACTACTGTCTGCTGAATTACGCAATGGCTGAAGACGATATCAAAGAAGAGCCGTGGGAACATGATTTGGAAGACGCTGAGCCTTTCCATCATGAGACCTCCAGCGCGGCGCACGGTCGGCGGCGAGGGGCGGCGGCGCTCTACGGCATCATGGCTGAGTTTGATAATCCATCGGACCTGGTGGCGGCTGCGCGCCGGACCCATGAAGCAGGTTACCGGCGCATCAACGGTTATTCGCCTTATCCGATTGAGCAACTTGACGAGGCCATTGGATTTACTCGCACCACGCTACCGCTGATTGTTTTGGTCGGCGGAATACTCGGCGGGCTGGGCGGCTTTTTCATGCAGTACTGGATGGAAGTGATCGACTATCCGTTGAATGTGGGCGGCAAGCCTTTCAATAGTTGGCCGGCGTTCATTCCGATTACGTTTGAATGCACCGTTTTGGTGGCTGCGTTTGCGGCGGTGTTGGGAATGCTGGTGCTGAATAAACTGCCGCAGCCATATCATCCGGTTTTCAACGCCCCGAATTTTGCGCTGGCCACGCGCGATAAGTTTTTCCTGGTGATCGAGGCAAACGATCCGAAGTTTCGACACGCTGAGACAACTCAGTTTATGAACACGCTGGGCGCGATGGAGGTTAATGACGTTGAGGTCTGAGCCACGGGTAGACACGGAGATGGGGAGACACGGGGACGCGGAGATCCAAGCGCGTACGGCGTTTCTCCGCGTCTCCGCGTCGCCGCGTCGCCGAGTCTTCCTGATCTTACTGCTTAGTGCCGTCTGCCTCCTGTCTTTCGGCTGCCGCGTTGACATGCAGGACCAACCGAAGATGAAGCCGTTTCGCTCATCGACTTTTTTCAGGGACGGGCTGTCAACGCGTCAACCAATTGAGGGAGCTGTGGCCCGCGGCTTCCTCAAAGAAGACACAGAATTCTATACCGGCAAAAAGGCGGGCAAACCTTCTACCAACGCCCCTGTCCCTGCCCAGGCTCCGGCAGGTCCGCAACCGTCCGGAGCAACCGCCGCTCCGGCACTCCAGGGTCCGGCAGCCTATCCTGACGACGTTGAAGTGTTTCCCATTGCCGTCACCGAAGACGTCGTTACTCGCGGCAAGGAGCGTTACGAAATTTTCTGTTCCGCCTGTCACGGTCTAACCGGCAATGGCGATGGCATGATTGTGAGACGCGGCTTTCGCCGGGCGGCTTCCTTTAATGACGATCGGCTGCGACAAGCGCCAGTCGGTCACTTCTTCGACGCGATTACAAACGGCTGGGGGGCGATGCCGAGTTATGCGCCACAGATTCCGACGGAGGATCGCTGGGCGATCACTGCCTACATTCGCGCGCTGCAGTTGAGCCAGCAGAGCCAGACAAATCAAAACGGACAAACGCCGGCAGCAGCCACACCAACAAGCGGAGGGCATCAGTGACGACAGGCCCTTACAACGCACCTCCGAATGTGAGCCGCTTTCAGCAGGGCGCGCTGCTGGTTGGCGCTTTGTTTACGTTGTTCTTCGTCATTGGCTTCTTTGTGAATCGCGATCAGTTTTTCCATTCTTACTTGTTTGCTTTCAGTTTCTGGTCGGGAATCTCGATTGGTTCGCTGGCCCTGTTGATGCTGCAGCACCTTACCGGCGGAGGTTGGGGATTCGTGATCCGGCGAGTGCTGGAAGCCGCGACACGTACACTGCCTTTGATCCTGGTTCTGTTCGTGCCAGTCGTGCTTGGCGCGCATCGGATTTATACCTGGACAGACGCGCACGAGATAGCGGAACACCCGGTACTGCAGGAGAAGTCGAGATATTTGAATCTGCCCTTTTTCACCGTGCGTGCGATGATCTACTTTGCCATTTGGCTGGCACTCGCTTATTTCCTGAATCGCTGGTCGCTGTTACAGGACCGCACTGCCGACCGGAAATACAAGAAGAATATGAGCGTGCTGAGTGGACCGGGAATGGTGCTGTTTGTATTTACAGTAAGCTTCGCATCCATTGACTGGTTCATGTCGCTTGACTGGGAATGGTCGTCCACTATCTACGGTTTTATTTTTGTCGCCGCCTGGTCGTTAAGCGCTCTCGCTTTCACCATCGCGGTGATGGCGGCGTTGTCCGAACAAGAACCGATGAACAATGTCGTGGCCCAGTTGCATTTTCACGATCTCGGCAAG
>JBOGOP010000290.1:0-7097 GCA_050747225.1 Pyrinomonadaceae bacterium | reverse complement strand
CTGGCTGGCCTGTTCAACCGCACCACGCTTGAACTCAACACTGAACTTCCTTCGCTTCGACATGAACACTCCTCAGGGCCTCAATCGGCCTTCTCGTAAGTGTCCGTGATAACGGGGGTGAACCCCTTCTCGTAAGTGTCCGTGATAACGGGGGTGAACCCGGAAAAAGAAGTCAACCTCGACGGCATGAAGTCGAGCCGGGATCTGTCCACGTCGTTAGCGACGCTGTCCAGTTCAATTGGTGACACTGTCCAAAGCCATTGGCGATGCTGTCCAATTCAATTGGCACCGAGTGTCCAATTGACTGGCGTTTCGTAATTGGAGTGAGCGTGAGTACAAACTTTTAGTCAATCCCGTCCACGAACACTGCGAATTGCAGGTACTATTAAAGTGCCCTCGACTTTCCTGGGTGGGCAGCAGAAGCTTGACGTGTCCGGGAGTCCATCTCAGAAATTCCGCGACGTGAGCTGCCAAGCGCACGAGACGGAGGGTTCGAGATGGGGGAGTTTGAGAGCTTAAATCACACGAAATGAGGGTGCCTGCCCCAGGTGGTGCTTATCCCGAAGTGTCGTCGCTGGACACTGTACGCCGGCCGGTGGCGGAGAAGATAGAGAACTGGATCGAGGAAGGGCCGCTGATATCGAGGCAGGTACGTAGCTGCCACGAACCCCGCTGAAGTACTTCGGTGTCGCTGGTGCTAGGTTATGAGTACAATCCATCTAGCGTGTGTGCATACAGAGCGGAAGCGGAAACCAAGAGGTAGATGATCAGCGCTGGATCAGCTTCGGTTGTCCTGATTAGCGTTGAGCGTCAGCAGTAGTGTGGATAATTTCTACAAGCAATTGATGCTGCTGGAATTTTTTGGCACTTCCGCTCTGGCGCAACTTAATTCTGAAACCTACTGGGGCTGCTTCAAATGGAGCTTTCCACGCCATTTCTGGCAAACCAACTGACACTCAGCACTAATCAGATCGGTTGTTGAAATAGCCCATCACCTCAGATAGCGAACCCTAGGGAGCGCGCAGTGCCCCGCCAGCTGCTTCGAGCGGCTCACACTCCTTATAAAGCCTCGACTTTGTCGGAGAATACTTACTAAGAGCTTGTTTACTGTCTTTTGAGTGTTAGGGCTACGAAAGCCAAATAGATGAATCGCAAGCTGGTGCTGGGCTTGCGCTCACAACCTCTCCATCGTCGGCGGCATTTCTCCAGCCAGTTGTGAGGAGCGCCCGCCACTCAACGCTGTGGAACCGCCGCAATGAGGTGCAGTTCTCCAAACTTGTGAAAAACTTCTCTATTTTATAATCACGCACGTCACATTATCATTGATTCAGTTGCATTTCCAATGCCAATTTATGCTATATGTATGGATTGATTACCTACTGCAGCTGCTTGCTGCTTGGCACTGACGGATGAGCCGTATGCAATGAAGTCGATGGGTTTGGATATGCATTCACGGAACCAAGTGCTTGCAGTGTTGGCAAGACAGAACTAGCCAAGTATATTCTTGCAATTAAATATAGATAGACAAGAACTTGATGTCATCTTCTAAAGCCCGTCCACGGCCTTAAAAATCAGCCAGCAAGAGCGTAAAGTGCGGGAAGAACAGCATCTTCGCACGGATATTTTATGCACTCTTGGCGTCCTTTGCAGGCAGATTGATCGCTCGAATCAATATCTTGAACAGGCACTTAGGTGTCGTCGGATGATGCTTACGGCATATTACGCCCATGAAACAGGACTAAAGCTAATGCATGTGATGAAGTACGCCGATGCCTCCGCGGATTTTAGGCATGATAATTCAATGCCGCTCAACCGCGCCGCAGAAATAGCTGCAGACTTGATGGCTGATGTCATGCGATTTCGGCGCGTAGCCGGCCATCAAGGATCCTGCGTAACATTGCCCTGTAGTGCCTGCCTCGCTCCACACCTCACAAAAGTAATTTCCGCGATTACTCAAGGGAATCCGATCACGTTTGTATTACCGGCATTTCCTGGTAAGTCCCCTAATCCAGAGAAGGTTCTTGGGCCACTGCCTGATATGGCCGAGCGGCGTGCGCTCGAATTTCTTGACCACCTTTGCGATCGAGTTCAGCGACATCATTTACCAGGGGCTCGAGTGATCTTGTGTTCAGACGGCCGGGTATTTAGCGACGCTGTCGGCATGCGCGAAGAAGACGTCACCGCTTATCAGCATGAAATATCTCGGATGATAGAAGAGTTGCACCTCACTTCGGTGTCAACATTCAATCTCGATGATTTGTATGAAGGGTTAGATTTTTCTCAAATGCGTCGCGAGTTAATGGAGCGATACGGGAAACCGTTGAATATCCTCAAAGACATGATACGCCAAGGTGGAAAACCCTACAGCAGTCTAGAGAACGAGGAGGCGCACCGCATGTACTGCGGAATTACGCGATTCTTGGTAGAAGATGCGACCCGCTTTGGGCAAACGCAAAGTCGCACCGCGGTCCAAAAAGAATGCCGGAACCGCGCTCACGAAGTCATCCAAAGAAGCAATGCCTGGAGCGAATTGATTGCGAACCAGTTTCCAGAAGCCGTTCGGCTGTCCATTCATCCCCAATCATGTGGAGCCAAGAAAATCGGTATTCGCCTCGTAGGCGCCGAGAGCTGGATGACGCCGTGGCATAGCGTGGCTGTGGATTTGGGTGGGCGCTTCATCCTTCTCAAGCGTTCGCAAGCTGAAGCGCTTGGCGCGCAAATAGTATATTCTGCAGGACGCCCTAGCCATTACCATCTTACAGAAACACAATGCCTCGCTGGGTAAGTGGAAATTGATATGAAACTTAAAACAACCTGCCTAAATTCATTTGGTTTACTTGTTGAGCCAAAGCGCCCTAACGACGATATGCGTGACATTGACGTAGACCTGTTGCGCGAGCTCTTTTGGCGCGAACACCTGCTTGTACTCAGAGGGTTTCGAATGTTTGATGATCCAGAAGATTTTCCCGGCTATTGCGAACGTTGGGGCGAAATAAGCATATGGCCTTTTGGCAAGGTGCTGGAGCTCATTGAACGCGAAAACCCGGAAGATCATATTTTTGACAATAACTATGTTCCCTTGCACTGGGACGGGATGTATCGCCCTCAGGTTCCGGAATATCAGATATTCCACTGTGTTCAGGCACCCCTTGCCGGCCAAGGAGGACGTACTACATTTTCGAACACCGTTCTAGCGCTGGAACACGCTCCGACTCAGGCTCTTTCGCTTTGGAGCAAAGTCACAGGCAACTATCAGCGAAAGATGGAATTTTATGATAGTAAAACGGTGTCGCCTATTGTTACTTCTCATCCTCGAAGAGGCTTCTCCGTCATTCGTTACAATGAGCCTCCGGCCGAGCGAGACGGCAGCTTTGTAAACCCTCCCGCGCTCGAGTTTACTGGCGTAAGCAATGAGGAACTTGCGGAGTTTCATCGCAGTTTGCGGGAGGCGCTCTATGCCCCGACCAATTTCTATGCCCATGAGTGGCTCGAGGGAGATCTTGTCATTGCCAACAATTACACGCTCTTGCACGGCCGAGAGGGGTTCGTCTCGCAGGCACCGCGACATCTTCGGCGGATTCACGTACTCGGCAATCCACCGCTTGACAATCCTGCATTGGTCTCTCACAAATGAAACGGATCCAGTTTCTCAAGCTTGCTTGGGGCGCCATTAGGCCGGAGTTTGCCTGGCGTGATCAGCTATACGAACGCAGCTTTTCCGGTAATGGAGAACAGGCTCGCTTTGATGCGCTCAAATTGCCGACTCGACGTAATTTTATTCACAACCATGAAGCTACCTGATTAGTGCTGAGTGTCAGTTGGTTTGCCAGAAATGGCGTGGAAAGCTCCATTTGAAGCAGCCCCAGTAGGTTTCAGAATTGAGTTGCGCCAGAGCGGAAGTGCCAAAAAATTCCAGCAGCATCAATTGCTTGTAGAAATTATCCACAGTACTGCTGACGCTCAGCGCTAATCAGGTGAAGCTATGATTCAGAGCTCTACGGATGATTACGATATCAGCGGGTGGTTGCGTGGCCCATGGCGCGAAGAAAATAGCGGAGTTCAATGATGTGCGGAATTACAGGGTGGGTCGACTTTAACAGCGACTTGACGCAAGAAACTCAGACTCTCGAAGCCATGGTCGAGACCATGAAACGCCGCGGACCGGATGGCAGCGGAACATGGACGGATGCTCATGTCGCGCTAGGGCACCGTCGACTCGCAGTTATTGATCTTGCGGGGGGTGCCCAACCGATGGAAAGCCCGGAACGATCAGGAAAGAATCTCCCCCGCGCCGTCATTACTTATAACGGAGAAGTCTATAATTTTCGTGAACTGCGCGAAGAGCTTAAAGCGCTGGGTCATCAATTTGCAACGAACAGCGATACCGAAGTCATACTTCGCGCCTACCTGCAATGGAACTTGGATTTCGTCCACAAGCTGAATGGCATCTACGCGTTTGGCATTTGGGACCAGGCTAGTGAGGAGCTTGTGCTTGTCCGGGATCGCCTCGGCGTCAAGCCGCTTTTCTATTATCCACTCACCGACGGCCTGCTTTTCGGATCAGAGCCAAAAGCTATCCTCGCGAACCCGCTCGCCCGCGCGCAGGTCTCGCGCGAGGAACTCTGCGATGTCCTGCTTTTTCTGCGCACGCCAGGAAGAGTTCCCTTTCAAGGCATGAGCGAGGTCAAACCTGGACACGTGCTGCGCATACGGCGAGGCGCGATTCGCGAAGAGCGCTACTGGAGCCTTGAGGCCCGAGCGCACACGGATGATTTAGCGACAACCGTGAACACGATTCGCAGTCTCTTGGAAGACATCGTCGCCCGTCAGATGATCTCAGACGTGCCGCTCTGTTCGCTGCTTTCCGGCGGCTTGGATTCGAGTGCCGTGGCGGCGCTCGCCCAGCGCACGCTTCGCGCCAACGGAGGATCAAATCTTTCCACCTTCGTGGTCGATTTTGTCGGACAAACAGAAACCTTCCAGGCTGATCCGGTCCGGCCATCGCCCGACACGCCCTACGCACGCGAGGTCGCCGATTCCATTCAGTCCGACCATCATTTGATTGTCTTGGATAAGGGACGCCTTTTGGACCCGACGACTCGCGAGGCGGTGCTTCGCGCTTGGGACCTGCCCTATAACTTCGGGGACCTGGATGTCTCTCTATACCTGCTCTTTGCCGCCATCCGGGAGCACGCGACGGTTGCGTTGTCCGGGGAGGCAGCCGATGAGCTCTTTGGCGGCTACCTGTGGTTTTCAGACGAGAACGCGATTCAAGCGGATACATTTCCTTGGCTCAAGTTAGGAGCGCATCGCGAACTGGACCCCAGTGCGCTCTTTCAAAAATCGTTCATCGACAAACTGCGCTTGAGCGAATACCAAAACGACCTCTACCAGGCAGCACTCTCGGAGGTTCCGCGCCTCGTAGGAGAGGACCCGCGAGAGCGCCGACTGCGCGAAATCAGTTATCTCACCCTGACTCGTTGGCTTCCGATCCTATTGGAAAAGAAGGATCGCATGAGCATGGCCGTCGGCCTCGAAGGTCGTGTTCCTTTCTGCGATCACCGGCTTGTCGAATACGTCTTCAATATTCCGTGGTCGATGAAGTCGTGCTTCGCGTTGGAGAAAGGGCTTTTGCGCGAAGCCGTCAAAGACATCCTGCCTGAATCGGTGGTTCGTCGGAAGAAGGCGGCTTACCCGAGCGTTCAAGACCCCGGTTATGATCGAGCGCTAGTCGCAACGCTTGGACGCATAATTGAGAACTCCGACTCCTCCCTGCATTCGCTCTTGTCTAAGGAAGGCGTCGATCGGCTAGTTGCTAAAACGCAACACCAAAGCCTTTCGGATTTAGAACGCATTCTCGTGGAATCGTCCGTGCGATTGGATGCGTGGATGACCATGTACAACGTCGAGATATTGGATTGGAGTAAGCATTCCACGATAGCGCCGGTGGCTTTAGAGCCCGTTTAAAATCTCTTCAGCAGTAGTGTAAGGAAAGCCAGATGGGTGAACAGCAAGCTGGTGTTGAGCTCACGCTCGCTGTTCTTCCACATAAGCGCCGAGACTTCTCCAGCCAACCGGAGGAGCGCTCCATGGCCCCGCGCTGCGGCAGCACAGCAAAGGCATGTAGTTCACTGCGCTTGGCAACCCCCGCTGTGGCAGCCAACATCTCGTTGACTGCCTCAAAAGGGCGCTTCGATATAGCCGCCATTCGCCAGGATGTTCCGCGCATGGATGGCTTAATGTGAACACGGCCTAATCTCCATTTAGACCACCACCCGCTCCGGCCACACCGTCTTTGCCAGCAGCTCGTCGTTCCAGTCGAAAGCGAGCGCGCCGTCGGTGATTAGCAGCGACACGAAGTTGTAGACGTTGCGCGCGTACATTTCGCTGGCGTGCAGCGCGCCGCTGCTGGCGAGGTCGCGCGGGCCGGCGATAGTGATGCCAGCGTCGGTGTCGTAGGTCTCGCCCGGACGAGTGAGCTCGCAGTTGCCGCCGGTTTCGGCGGCGAGATCGACGATCACGCTGCCGGGCTTCATGCCGGCAACCATCGCTGCGCTGATGATCTTCGGTGCCGGACGGCCGGGCACGGCGGCGGTGCAGACAATCACGTCGATGCCTTTCAGGTGTTCGCCAAGGCGCTGCTGCTGCTCGGCGCGCTCGGCGTCGGTGAGCTGGCGCGCGTAGCCGCCCTCGCCCGCCGCGCTGACGCCGAGGTCGAGGAACTTGCCACCGAGCGATTCGATCTGCTCGCGGGTTTCCGGGCGCACGTCGAAGCATTCGACCTGCGCACCAAGCCGCTTTGCCGTCGCCACGGCTTGCAGCCCGGCAACACCGGCGCCGACGATCAGCACCTTCGATGGCCGAATCGTGCCGGCGGCGGTGGTCAGCATCGGGAAGAACCGTGGCACCAGCTGCGCGCCGATCAGCACCGCCTTGTAGCCGGCCATGCCGGCCTGCGAGCTGAGTACGTCCATGGCTTGCGCGCGCGTGGTGCGCGGCAGCCGCTCAAGCGGGAAGGCGACGATGCCGCGTGCGGTGATTGCCTCACCGCGCGCGGCGTCGGCCTGCGGCTGCAGAGTGCCGACCAGCGCCGCGCC
>JBOGOP010000289.1:0-7124 GCA_050747225.1 Pyrinomonadaceae bacterium | reverse complement strand
ACGGATGACGGTGGACCGTCGACCGCAGGTAACATGGTTGTTTTTCGGTCGTCCGTCGCCGGTCGTCGGTCGTTTGTTTCAATGACAAATGGAAAATCTCCTTCTCTTACTTTGGTGACGGACCTCAACAACTAACTGCGGACAGGCAGGAATGCCTGTCCTACGTCCAATGTCGAGACTCCTAAAGTGGACTGACCGTACTTTTCAATTCACATTTCCGGTCGAGGTCTATCCGGAAATGATTGAACGCGTGCGCGGCACACCGGCGCGTTTGGAAGATCGCGTGAAGTCGATCGCCCCTGCGACCTTAACCAGGCGGGACGGCGAACGCTGGTCAATCCAGGAAAACGCCGGGCACCTGCTGGATCTTGAATCACTCTTTCGGCAGAGACTGGATGAATACCAGGCCGGCGCTGGTGTTCTCCATGCCGCAGATATGTCGAACCGCAAGACCTACGAAGCGGAACACAACCAGGTTTCGATGCAAACGATCCTGGCCGACTATCGCGCGCAACGAACGCAGTTGGCTACCCGGCTGGATAATCTCGCGCCGGAAACGTTTGCCGCAGTGGCTCATCACCCACGGCTTAACGTGCCGATGCGCCTGGTGGATATGTTGTTCTTTCAGGCTGAACATGACGATTTCCACCTGGCGCGCATAAGCGAACTGATCAGATTGTTTGCGGAACGTTAGGCCGTGCCGCGTAGCGGCAAATGAGTTTAGCCCGGCGTTGAAACGCCGGGCTAAAGTCATGCCGACGCTAACGCGTCGAAAAGCCTCGTTCAGTTTTAGACAACTCCTGGAGCACTCAAATGCGAAATAGAATCGGCTCGCTGGTTTTTCTTTTCATCCTGCTGTCCACTGCAACTGCTCTCGCTCAGCAGTCGCTCGATGCCCTGATCGATCGCGACATCGCTTCGCTGGTGACAACCTACAAAACTCTCCATGCCGCGCCTGAGTTGTCGCACTACGAACAAAAGACTGCCACCTTCTTCGCAGCTCAGTTGCGGGCAATCGGGTATACCGTCACCGAAGGTGTGGGCAAATATGAGAATACGGAATGGACCGGCTACGGTGTCGTCGCGGTCATGAAAAACGGCGCCGGGCCGACCGTGCTGCTGCGCACCGAGCTTGATGCGCTGCCGGTAGACGAGAAAACCGGGCTGCCTTATGCGAGCAAAGTCAAAATGAAGAACGACGCCGGCCAGGAAGTCAGCGTTATGCACGCGTGCGGACACGACGTACACATGACGAGCATGCTCGGCACCGCAAAGATTCTTTCTGAGATGAAGGACCAGTGGCACGGAACGCTGGTGATTCTGGGACAACCAGCAGAAGAGGTCATCGATGGCGCGCGATCGATATTGCGCGACGGGCTCTACGAAAGGTTCCCTAAGCCGGATTACGTAATCGCACTTCACGACAGCGCAGATCTGGAAGCGGGCAAAGTTGGTTACACACCTGGCTATGCGATGGCCAGTTCAACTTCGGTGGACATAAAAATTCGCGGGCTCGGCGGACATGGCGCCCGGCCGGAGTCAACCAAAGATCCGATAGTTGTGGCGGCGCAGGTGATACTAGCCTTGCAAACGATCGTCAGCCGCGAAGACTGGCCGCTCGATCCGGTGGTTGTGACGGTGGGTTCGATCCATGGCGGCACGAAGCACAACATCATTCCGGACGAAGTTGATTTGCAGTTAACAGTTCGCGCCTACAAAGAAGAAGTCAGGAAGCGCGTGCTCGCCTCGATTGTGCGGATTACCAAAGGCATTGCTATGGCGGCGGGCATTCCCGAAGACCGCGCGCCGATCGTGAAGTTCAGCGAAACGCAAGTCACCAGTGCGACCTACAATGACCCTCAATTGACAGAGCGCCTGGCCGCAAGTTTTGTAAAAGCTCTGGGGCAGGAAAACGTGGTTAAGCTGGATCCGGTAATGATGAGTGAAGATTTTGGTTACCTTAGTTTGGAGCAGAAAATACCGGCGGTGCAATTCACGCTCGGTGCCGTCGATCCGGAAAAAATCAGACTCAGCAAAGAAACCGGAACGGCTCTACCTTCGCTGCATTCCGCCCTGTTCGCGCCGCTGCCTGAACCTGCATTGCGGACAGGGATCAAAGCGATGACGTCGGCCGTGCTGGACCTGCTGAAGAAGTGAGCAGTGGCAATGAGCGCCCGGACAAATATGGCGTAGTTTAGCTTTTGATTTCCGGATTAATCCATGGCCCAGGTCCACGGCCAGTGCCTTAATTTGGAGTGCGGTGGCAAGCGCAGCGCGACACCGCTTTGCATTTGCGTGACGATAATCCTACTGGCAAAACAACCCATAGCGCCGTCGCCGCTTCGCTCTGCCGGCGCACTCCAAATTAGGGCACTACACGTCCACGGTTGCGTTGTGTAACTCTATGGGTTCTGAATTCCAAACTGCAGCGGTAGCGGAATTGGACCGCCGAATCCTGAATGATCCTGGCATTGACACGCAGCTCTTTGAGCGACTCGTGGCAAGCCAGCGCGAGCTGGGCCTGTTACATGGCGATCGTCCGATTTGCCCGTTCCTTCGTCCTCACATTCTTGGCAGAGAGCAATATGAGTGCATCAGTCGTGCGGCGGAAACTATTGCCGGTGCCTTTGAAAAGCTGGCAACGCATGCACTCAGCGACGACAAAATCCTGAGTGAACTGGGCCTTACCGCCAATGAGTTAAGGATGGTGCGCATCGACCCGGGCTACTCTGCGATTTGCGTCACCAGCCGGCTTGATGCCTACCTATCGGAAAGCGGTTTTCAGTTTCTCGAATACAACGCTGAGGACCCTGCGGGAATCGGCGATCAGATGCAACTTCTGAAGCTCATCTGCTTGCTGGACCAAAACAAAGAGTTTCTCGAAACTTACGCACACTGGCGTCCCGAGCCGCATCGGCTATTGCTCAAATCTCTAATTGCCACCTATCGCGAGTGGGGCGGCGAAGAAGATCGCCCACGGATTGCCATCGTTGACTGGAAAGGGGTCCCAACCGAAAGCGAATTTCTGATATTGCGGCAATACTTTGAGGCCGAAGGCCATCCCACCATGATTGTCGATCCGCGGGAGCTGCAGTATGACGGCGATCGGCTAAGAGCGCGTGAATCGGCCGTCGACATCCTTTACAAGCGGGTCATTATTCATGAACTTCTTGATCGGATGGAAAGTACTGACGCGCTGGTTCGCGCTTACGCCGACGGTCGCGTATGTATGGTCAACTCATTCCGCTGCAAATTAGCGCATAAGAAAGCGGGCTTTGCCATCCTAAGCGATCCTCGCTACGAAAACTTGTTCACCACGCGAGAAATAGAAGCGGCTCGGAAGCACATTCCCTGGACGCGCCGAGTTCAGCCGTCAACGACTGTTTTTGAAGAGTCGGAACATGACTTGTTGAATCTGATTCGACGAGAACGACACCGGTTTGTGATGAAGCCAAATGACGACTATGGCGGCCGCGGTATCTTCATTGGCTGGGAAATGGATGAAGCCGCCTGGTCCGGAGCTATTGACCTTGCGCTGACGGGGTCTTACGTTGTTCAGGAGCGTGCGCCGGCAACGAAGGTATCTATACCAATGTTTAGCGATCGGGTGCGATCGGAAGAGATGTTTATCGACTTCAACCCCTTTCTGTTTCATAACAAAGTCGAAGGAGCAATGGTGCGACTTTCTTCCTCGTCGCTTTTGAATATTACTACCGGTGGAGGAGAAGCCGCGCTGCTGATTTTGGAAAACATGCAATGACCAGGGACGAAATTTTCACTTTTTACTAATTATCGCTTTACTGATTTATGGACATTGAATCGGTTCGCAAGTTTTGTTTGTCCCTTCCGCACACGGATGAAAAGGTCCAGTGGGGCAACGATCTGCTGTTTCGCATCGGCGAAAAGATGTTTGCGGTGGCAGCTTTGGAACCGAGTCATGGAGTAGCGCTCTCGTTCAAGTGTACGCCGGAGAAGTTTGCCGAACTGGTAGAACTAGAAGGCATCATTCCCGCGCCTTACATGGCCCGCCATCTTTGGGTCGGGCTGGAACGATTCGATGCCTTGCCAGATCGAGAACTGAAGCCGCTGCTGACAAACTCCTATCAAATGGTGCTCGAGAAACTTCCGAAGAAAGTTCGCACTGCATTGTCTGCACCTGAGAAAAAATCCTGATGTCGGAAAACTGGTGGGAAAACTTTTTTCATGGCGTGGCGTTGGATTTCTGGCGCGCGGCGGTAAGCGGTGAATTCACGAGCGCCGAGGCCGACTTCATCGAGAAGCAACTGCAACTGACTAACTCCGACAAAGTCCTTGACGTACCTTGCGGCAACGGCCGCCTGTCGATCGAGTTGGCAAAACGCGGATTTGCGTTAACTGGAGTTGATATCGCTACAGAATTCAT
This sequence comes from Pyrinomonadaceae bacterium, assembly GCA_050747225.1. Classification (GTDB taxonomy): domain Bacteria; phylum Acidobacteriota; class Blastocatellia; order Pyrinomonadales; family Pyrinomonadaceae; genus PSRF01. The sequence goes on along the minus strand of JBOGOP010000289.1, from coordinate 2,722 downwards.
GGATGAGGCGAATAGCAGTTCGACTCAAGCCGGCGTGAAGGTTGACTGGCACACTCGAGACATGCGCGACTTACCGTGGGCCGGCAAGTTTGACGGAGCCTTCTGCTTCGGCAACAGTTTTGGCTATCTCGACGATGAAGCGAACGCTGACTTCCTCAAAGCGCTTTCACGAACGCTGAAACCGGGACGGCGTTTCATACTCGATGCTCCCGCCGTTGCTGAATGCATCCTGCCAACCTTTCAACCCAGTCGCTCGATGGAGCTTGCCGGAATTAAGGTCGACATCGAACACCGTTACGATCATGAGCAAGGTCGAATGTTCAACCACTTCGCGTTCACGCGAAATGGGGTTGTCGACAAGCGGCCGTCCTCGCAGCGCGCCTACTCTTTCCACGAACTCGGTGATTTGTTGCGCGCTGCAGACCTTGAGCCGGTTGCCGCTTATGGTTCGTTAACCGAAGAGCCTTTTAAGCTTGGCGCTCACAGGCTGTTACTCGTTGCTGAGAAGAAATAACTCAGTTTTTGACTCTCCGCTTCTGATCAGATTCCAGCAAACAGGCCCGAAGGGCCGACATTTAATAGCCATGCCCGTAAGGGCGTGGATGAGGTGCCAATGGAAGCTGAGCGCCAAAGGTGCGACACCTCGTCAGTCCCAAATATACCGCTTGTCATATGGAATGCCGTGCTTATCAAGTAGACCAATCAATTCTTCCTTGAAGGTGCGCTTACGGTGATGTGCTTCCTGATTCGAAATGTAGTTCACCACTTTCCCCTCTTCTGATTTGCTGACACTGAAAGCACCGTACCCCTCTTGCCATGCAAAGCCTCGAAGTCTTGAATAAGACTCGTGAATCCATCGAGACGAGTTTGATTTCACAGCATTCACGAAATCCGCGATGCTAATCGTCGATGGCATCGAAGCATACAGATGGATGTGATCAAACATGCCGCCGGCGGAAAGCAGCTTTGCATTCTTCTTCCTCATGATCCCGCCGATGTATGAATAGAGATCTTCACGCATATCTGCCTCGATCCACGGTTCGCGTCCCGCCGTGCTCCAGGTGAAGTGTACAAGCAAGCTTAAGTATTTCCCTGCCATGGTGAGTCTCCTTTGACTGTCGGACCTTCGGCCCTCAAAAGTGAGACTAACACTTGATCCACGCCCTTACGGACGTGGCTACTGACTGTCGGCCCTTCGGGCCACTGCAAGTTTTCTTTCTTGAGCTAAATTTGGCGAACTAACTTCAGATCACCATTCGATATGAATCTCGTCATCTGTAAGACAACCCCGTCCACTTTTCCGGATTCCAAACGCCACAGCTCCCCAAGCTGGTTCATCCCGATCTCGCCTGGAGGTTCCCAATGCGGCCCAAGTTTTCAGGTGCCGTCCTGCTTCTGCTCCTGCTTGTTTATGCTCAAACTCTTTTCGCCACAACCAATCCTAAAACGCTCGCGCTCAAGGCGGTCTCTGAAAACTCGGCCGCATCCGCGCCGGCCATCGCCGAACTGCGCGCGCTGGGCCCTGCCGGGTTGGACACGCTGTTTCAGACTTACACACGCGAGATCAACGAGCAAGTTTCAAATCCCCTGCTCGCCGCGACGCCGGAATGGCAACGACTCAGCGCGGCCCTCGATTCGGTAAGCCAGCAGAAGGATAGTTACTTGTCCGGGCTCTATTGGTATACCGACTTTGCTCAGGCAAAAGCAGCCGCACGCGCCGCGGACAAGCCCATTCTTTCGTTGCGCCTTTTGGGAAAATTGAATGAAGAGTATAGCTGCGCAAACAGTCGCTTCTTTCGCAGCGTTCTCTATTCGAATGCGGAAGTCTCAAAGATGCTGCGTGAGAAGTTCATTCTCTATTGGGAGTCAGAACGTCCGGCGCCGCGAGTGACGATTGATTTTGGCGATGGCCGGAAGATGGAGCGCACGATCACCGGCAACAGCATTCACTACATCCTGGATTCGAAGGGTCGAGTAATTGACGCGTTGCCGGGTCTTTACGGGCCGGGAGCTTTCGCGCGTTCGCTTAATCAGGCAGAACTGGCTGTCAGGGATCGTGAGCATCCCAACGACAAACTCGTTGCTGCGACTTCTTTGCCGTATCCTCGCGCTCGCCTTAACGCCATCAACGTCGCCTGGTTGGCAGATATTGAAAAGACCGGCGGAAAGATTCCTGTGGGCCTTGTCGTTGTCGAACAGAACAGCGACGGTAAACCCACAGCCATTGCGGCCGGCCGCTACGCCATGACGAAAATTTCGACGGAGGCCAGTGTGCTGAGGTCCATCATCGAGGCGCCAGCGGCGCTTGGAACAATCACCGACCAGACTACCTGGAACAAAATCGCGCAACTGCACATTGCTGACGCTCAGTTGGATGCGCGCAGCATCGGCTCATCAAAAGACAAACTCAAAGGGGATCGTTAGCGTACTCCTCAAAGCTAAATCCAGATAAGACTTTGAAGGCCCTGATAGAAAGACTGCAAGCTAACATCGCCCTCGACACAGTGCGCAACGAATACCTGTTTCACACTAAGCTCTATGGCTGGTTTCTCGTCGACAAGGATCGTGACGACGTTAAGGACCTGAACAAGAAAGTCTACGCGGAGCTGTTTCTCACGCCCGCAAGCGATCCCTGGCTCGGGCTCTATTCGCCGGAGGTCTATTTGGCTCTTGACGGTGACGGGCTAATTCACTGATTGGTTAAACCGGAACTCGGCAACCG